>NZ_JBXAQP010000008.1:45000-233175 GCF_058807355.1 Allobosea sp. GW821-FHT12C12 | reverse complement strand
GGGCGGCTGCGCGGGGCCGCCGTCGACGGCGCCTGGCGCGTCGGGCGCGCCACGGCGGGCTCGCCCGGCGCGGTGGCGTCGAGAGGGCGCGGCGGACGTGGACCCTCGGGACGCGGCGGACGCGGGCTGTCGATACGCGGCGGACGGGCGCCGATATCGCGCATCGGCGCGCGGGGCGCGAAATCGGGACGCGGACCGGACGGGGCCGGACGGGGCGCCGGCTGATAGGACTGCGCGGGCTTGCTCTCGCCCTGCGGGGCGGGCGTGAAATCGCGCGGCGGCAGCGGCGGGCGCGACGCCTGCGGCTCGTCGCCGCGCTGGCGCGCGGCGCTTTCGGCGCGGCGCTTGTGATCGTCTTCCTGACGGCGGCGCTCTTCTTCCTCGCGCTGGCGCGAAAGGGCGGCTTCACGTTCCTGGCGCTCGCGCTCGGAGGCGAGGGCGCGCTGGCGCGCCTCGGCCTCGGCGGCGGCGCGGGCGTCGGCCTCGCGGCTGCGGGAATCGGAGAGGGCGCGCTGGCGCGCATCCTTCTCGTCCTCGGACAGGGTGCGCAGCAGCATGCCGCCGGCCGGGCGCGGCGCGGCGACGGGAGCCGCGGGCGGCGCGGCGCGGGTCGGCGCGGGCTGAACCGCGACCTGGGGCGCGCGCGCCGGGGCCGACGCCTGAGCATCGGGGCCGGCGACGCGGCGCTTGACCTCGACGACGACCTGCTTCGAGCGCCCATGCGAGAAGCTCTGCCGAACGGTGCTCTGTTCGGGACGCTTCAACGTCAGGGTCTTCGGGGGACTCACAGTCAAGGTCTTGTCGCCCGGGGTCTTGGTATCACTCATTATTCGTTCGGTCCTGCCGCTTTCGGTCTCGCCGCGTCTGGCGTTGCCACTTCCGGATCTATCGCTTCCGGAACCGCCGCGCGCGTCGTCACGTCATCTGTTTCCACGGGGTCGGCCAGATCATCCGGCTCGATCGCACCGGCGTCGTCCGTCCGGTAGCGGACGAGCCGACGCCAGCGGGAGAGGAAACCCTCGGCCGCCGGTCCCGGAGCAAGCGCCGCATGTATCACATGTGCCCGCCCCAACGCCAATTCCAAATCAGCCGCCGCGAAAATACCGACGACCGGCACCTTGCGCGGCTTCAGGCCGGCGTCCCGGCGGGCGGCCTCGAGACGCCGCAAGGCCTGGCCGAGCTTGCGCCGCCCGTCCTCGGCGCCATCGCTGGCCGCGATCACGGCGGCGCAGCGGCCCGAGCCGATCATCGCCTCGACCTTGGCGAAGCCGGCCTGCGCGAGGCCGGCCTTGTTGGCCATGGCCAGCGCCTGCAAGGCGTCGCGCAGCATCAGCCCGTCGATCAGCGCGACGAGACCGGCCGGAACCACGACCTTCGCCTTGAGCGAGCGCTCGAAAGCCTTGCGCCGGATCGCTTCGGCAACGGTCTTCGCGCTGAGGCTCGCCCAGACGCCGCGGCCCGGCAGCTTGCGCCGGAGATCCGGCGTCAGCACGCCGTCGGGACCGACGACGAAGCGGATCAGATCGTCGGGCGGCTTCGACGCCCGGCTGACGACGCAGCTGCGCCCGGGCCCGTCCTTGCCTTTCGCGCGCGTCCCGGCCGGATTCATCGTGACGGTCCGGCTCAGGCCTCGGCGGCCTCGCTCGGAGCCTCGATCCAGCCGGCCTTGACGCGCGCGGCCATGACGATGGCCTCGGCGTCGTGGCGCGACAGCTCGAAGCCGTCGAGATAGCCGGCATGGCGGGTGCTCTCGCCATCCTTGCGCTCGGTCCAGCCGACGAGATCGTCGGTGGCGCAGCCGGCCAGATCCTCGACGGACTTCACGTCGTTCTCGCCGAGCGCGACCATCATCGCGGTGGTGACGCCCTCGACCTCGCGCAGCTCGTCCTCGACGCCGAGCGCGATGCGCTTCTCGTCGAACTCCGCCTCGATGGCGGCGAGATAGTCCTGGGCGCGCGACTGGATCTCGGTCGCGGTGTCCTCGTCGAAGCCCTCGATCGAGGCGAGTTCGGAGAGCTCGACATAGGCGACCTCCTCGACCGTGCGGAAGCCTTCCGAGGCGAGCAGCTGGCCGACCGTCTCGTCGACGTTCAGCGCATTCATGAAGATGTCGGTGCGCTGCACGAACTCCTTCTGCCGGCGCTCCGATTCCTCGGCCTCGGTCAGGATGTCGATGTCCCAGCCGGTGAGCTGCGAGGCGAGGCGGACGTTCTGGCCGCGACGGCCGATGGCGAGCGAGAGCTGCTCGTCGGGCACCACGACCTCGATCTTGTCGGCCTCCTCGTCGAGCACGACCTTGGCGACCTCGGCCGGCTGCAGCGCGTTGACGACGAAGGTCGCGACGTCGGGCGACCAGGGGATGATGTCGATCTTCTCGCCCTGCAACTCGCCGACCACGGCCTGGACGCGCGAGCCTCTCATGCCGACGCAGGCGCCGACCGGATCGATCGAGGAATCGCGGCTGATCACGGCGATCTTGGCGCGCGAGCCCGGATCGCGGGCGACCGCCTTGACCTCGACGATGCCGTCATAGATCTCCGGCACTTCCTGGCCGAAGAGCTTGGCCATGAACTGCGGATGGGTGCGCGACAGGAAGATCTGCGGGCCGCGCGGCTCGCGGCGCACGTCGTAGAGATAGGCGCGGGCCCGGTCGCCGACCTTGAAGGTCTCGCGCGGGATCATCTCGTCGCGGCGGATGATCGCCTCGCCGCGACCGAGATCGACGAAGACGTTGCCGTATTCGACGCGCTTGACCGCGCCGTTGACGATCTCGCCGATGCGGTCCTTGTACTCGTCGTATTGACGGTCGCGCTCGGCCTCTCGCACCTTCTGCACGATGACCTGCTTGGCCGACTGCGCCGCGATGCGGCCGAAATCGAAGGGCGGCAGCGGATCGGCGATGACGTCGCCGACCTGGGCCGCCGGGTTGTGGCGCTTGGCCTCGGCGACGGTGATCTCGGTCGCGCCGTTCTCGACCTGATCGACCACCTGGAGATGGCGGGCGAGGCGAAGCTCGCCGGTCCTGGTGTTGATCTCGGCATGGACGTCGGTCTCGGCGCCGTAGCGCGAGCGCGCCGCCTTGGCGATCGCGTCCTGCATCGCGTCGACCACGATCTGCCGGTCGATCGACTTCTCGCGCGCGACCGCATCGGCGATCTGCAGCAGTTCGAGCCTGTTGGCGCTGACGACCATGACGCTCACTCCTCTTCCGTTTTGACGTCTTGCGGAACCTGCCCCGCCCTCTTGTCGGGACGCGGCCCCAGCGACTTCTTCCTGCCCTTCGGCGCAACCGGGATCGCGTCGACCGGCGGCATCTCGGGCGGCAGGCCGGCCTTGCCGCGCCTGAGCGATTCGGTGACGAGCGCGTCGGTCAGGACGAGCCTTGCATCCGCGATCAGCGTCATCGGGATCGCGACGTCGCGCTCCTCCTCCGATTTCGCATCGTCGCGGGCGAGCAGCGCATGGCCGCCGTCGATGCCGCGCAGGATGCCGCGAAAGCGCTTGCGCCCGGCGACGACGGCTTCGGTGTCGATCCTGGCGAGGTGCCCGGCCCAGCGCTCGAAATCGCCCGCCCGCACCAGCGGCCGGTCTATTCCCGGCGAGGAGACCTCGAGATGATAGGCCGCCTGGATCGGATCGTCGACATCGAGCGCCGGCGAGACCGCCTGGCTGACCGCCTCGCAGCCCTCGACATTCATCGTGCCGTCGGGCTTCTCGGCCATGATCTGCACGGTGCAGCCGTTCTGCCCGGTGACGCGCACGCGCACCAGCCGGAAGCCGAGATCGACGATCACCGGCTCGACGATCGCCGCGACGCGCGCGGCGACGCCGCTCTCGACGACGATGCGATGGTCCTGATCCGGTGAGATCGGCTCGTTCATACCCGGGCTGCCCGCCTTTTCCCGGCAAGGCGCCCGCCCAACAAAAAAGAGCGGGCCGGCAGGCCCACTCTTGATCGTCGGCTTGCGCCGTTACCAGAGCTGTCAGCCGCTATCTAGTCCGCCTTGCGGTTCCATGCAAGCCGCCTTCTCCAGCGCGGGCGCGGAGCGGCCGGGATTCCGCCCCGGCGCTAACCCGATGGTCATTCTTATGCGCCATCATGCCGGCGTTCGTATTGAGCGGGGTTCCGGGATGAGTTCGGTCAGCGCGCTGTTGCGCGATCTCGAAACGACGATGGTGCGCGGCTCGGTCGAGGAACGCGTCCAGATCCTGTCGCGCATCACGGACCTGTTCCTGAGCACCGCCGCCGGCATGGCCGAGGATCAGGTCAGCATCTTCGACGTCGTGATCGGCCGGCTCTCGCGCGCCATCGAAGTGCGCGCCCGGATCGAATTGTCGGAGCGCCTGGCCGAGGTTCCCAACGCGCCGGGCGGCGTGGTGCGCCAGCTCGCGCTCGACGAGATCGCCGTGGCGCGGCCGGTGCTTATCGCCTCGCCGCGGCTCACCGACCAGGACCTCGTCGCGATCTCGGCCGCCAAGGGCCGCGACCACATGCTCGCCATCACCGAGCGGCCCGATCTCGGCGAGCCGGTGACCGATTTCCTGATCCTGCGCGGCGGCCGCGTCGTCACCCATGCCGTCGCCTCCAACCAGAGCGCGCGCTTCTCGCGCCATGGCATGGGCGTGCTGGTGATGCGGGCGGTGCAGGACGACGCCTTGCAGGCGGCGCTCGGCACGCGCCGGGACATTCCCTCCGAACTCGGCGATCAGTTGATGGCGGCGGCGAAGAACTCGGCGCGGCGGCGGCTCAGCGCCTCGATGGAGCCGGCCATGGCCAGCGCGGTCGAGGGCGCGATCGAGCGCGGCGCGGAGGCGGTCGCGGCGCAGGCCCAGATCGGCGACGACATCGGCAAGATCAGCGCGGCCCTGGCCGACATCAACCGCCTCAACGAGGCCGGGCTGCTGAACGAGGCCAAGGTCGCGGAATTCGCCAATGCGGGCGCGGCGGAGCACGCCATGGGCGCGGTCTCGGTGCTGGCGCAGCTCGGGCTGCCGGCGACGGAGCAGGTCATCCTCGGCCCCGATCGCGACGCGGTGCTGCTGGTGGCGCGCGGCCTCGGCTGGTCCTGGGAGACGACGCGCGCGCTGATCGGCCTGCGCAAGGATCTCGGCAAATCCGATTCCGCCATCGAGAAGGCGCGCCAGAGCTTCAGGAACCTGCAGACCTCGACGGCGCAGCGGGTGCTGGGCTTCCTCAGGATGCGCGGCGCACAGCAGTGAGATAGCTCGGCGCGCGGCCGGCCGCGACGGCCTTGGCCTCGTAGCGCGTCCGCACCCAGCCGGGATAAGGCTCGCGCCAGTCGTCGGCGCGCTCGTCCGTCCAGTCGAAATCGGGCGAGGCCAGGAGCCGCGCCAGCGTCCAGCCGACATAGTCGTCGATGTCGCTGGCGAAGCGGAAGCGCCCGCCGGGCCGCAGCGCCCGCGCCAGCAGTCCAAGCGTCCGCTCCGAGACGAAGCGGCGCTTGCGCTGCCGGCGCTTCGGCCAGGGATCGGGATAGAGCAGATCGACGGCGTCGAGCGAGCCCGCCGGCAGGCGCGGCAGCATCAGCGCGGCGTCGCCGTCCCAGAGCCGGATGTTGTCCAGCCCCTCGCGCTCGATCGCGCCGAGGAATCTGGCCATGCCGTTGACGAAGGGCTCGACGCCGATGAAGCCGACATCGGGACTCTCGCGCAGCCTCGCCAGCAGATGCTCGCCGCCGCCGAAGCCGATCTCGAGCCTGACCGCCGTCAGCCGACGCGGGAACAACGCCTCGAGATCGGCGATCTCGCCCTCGGGCAGGCGCAGGCGCGGCAGCGCGCCCGCGATCCGCGCGCTCTGGCCCGGCCGCAGCGCCTTGCCCTTGCGCCGGCCGAAGAAGGCGCGCTCGTCGTGATGGTCGTCGGACATGAAAGTCTTCGATATTTGAATGTCTCTTATCAAGCGGCGCGTATCCCGGACAAGCGGCGCGGCCGCGCCGATCCGCGATCCGTTCCCGAGCCGTTCGGGAACGGATCGCGGGTCTCGCTTCGCTGCTCCCGGGACGACCGCGCGATTTCAACGTCGGCTCCAAAAGAAAAGGCCGGAGCGACGAGCCCCGACCTCATCCGTCGCGTTCCTCGGATGGCTCAGGCGACGGCCTTCTTCAGCGCCTCGACGAGATCGGTCTTCTCCCAGGAGAAGCTGCCGTCGCGTCCGGCCTTGCGGCCGAAATGGCCGTAGGAAGCCGACTTCGCGTAGATCGGCTTGTTGAGCTGCAGATGCGTGCGGATGCCGCGCGGCGTCAGGTCCATGACTTCGGCGAGCGCGGTTTCGAGCTTGGCCTCGTCGACCTTGCCGGTGCCGTGCAGATCGACATAGATCGAGAGCGGCCTGGCGACGCCGATGGCGTAGGAGAGCTGGATCGTGCAGCGCTCGGCCAGCTTCGCCGCGACGACGTTCTTGGCGAGATAGCGCGCCGCATAGGCGGCCGAACGGTCGACCTTGGTCGGGTCCTTGCCCGAGAAGGCGCCCCCGCCATGCGGAGCCGCGCCGCCATAGGTGTCGACGATGATCTTGCGGCCGGTCAGGCCGGCGTCGCCGTCGGGGCCGCCGATCACGAACTTGCCGGTCGGGTTGACGTGCCAGACGGTGTCCTTCGAGATCCAGCCCTCGGGCAGGGTCTGGCGGATATGGGGCTCGACGATCTTGCGGACGTCGGCCGACGAGAGCGAGGCGTCGATGTGCTGGGTCGACAGCACGATCTGCGTCACGCCGACGGGCTTGCCGTTCTCGTACCTGACCGTGACCTGGCTCTTGGCGTCGGGGCCGAGCTTGGCGGCGCCGCCATCCTTGGCATGGCGGGCCTTGGCCAGCACTTCGAGGATCTTGTGGGCATAGTAGATCGGCGCCGGCATCAGCTCGGGCGTCTCGCGGCAGGCATAGCCGAACATGATGCCCTGGTCGCCCGCGCCCTCGTCCTTGTTGCCGGCGGCGTCGACGCCCTGGGCGATGTCGGCCGACTGGGCGTGCAGCAGCACGTCGATCTTGCACCTTTTCCAGTGGAAGCCGTCCTGCTCGTAGCCGATCGCGCGGATCGCCTTGCGGGCGGCCGACTTGACCTTGCTCTTCATCGCCTTCTCGTCGAGCGAGGTGCGGACCTCGCCGGCGATGACGACGCGGTTGGTCGTGGCCAGGGTCTCGCAGGCGACGCGCACCTGGGCCGCGTCCATGCCGGACTTGGCGGCTTCCTTGAAGAACAGGTCCACGACCTCGTCGGAGATCCGGTCGCAGATCTTGTCGGGGTGGCCCTCGCCGACCGATTCGCTGGTGAAGAGATAGTTCTGGCGTGACACGGTCGAGGCATCCTTCGATGAGGAGAGGCGGACGGACGGCCCGACATATGAGATCGGCCGGCGAAAACGGGCATCCTCTTTGCAGCGGACGCGTTCGCCGTCAAGCAGCACAATCCGTTTATCGGGAGCTTTGTTCGTCTTGACGAACGAAAAGGCGCCGTATCAGGCGTTTCCGCTGTCTTCCTCGGCCATGGCCTCGACGAGGTCGACGATGCGGCGGCGCACGCGGGCGCTCTTGATGCGCACGAAGGCCTTGGTCAGTTGCACGCCCTCGCTGGTGGCGAGGAAGTCCGAGACATAAGCCGTCGAGGCCGCGTCCGAGAAGCCGCCCTGGGGCATGTCGCCGGTCGGCGCGCCGTCGAAGAAGAAAGAGACCGGCACGTCGAGCATCTTGGCGATCTGCTGCAGGCGGCTAGCGCTGATCCGGTTCGAGCCCTTCTCGTATTTCTGGACCTGCTGGAAGGTCAGCCCAAGGCCCTCGCCGAGCTTCTCCTGGCTGACGCCGGCGAGCATGCGGCGCATCCGGACGCGGGCGCCGACATGGCGGTCGATCGGGTTCGGCACCTTCTTGATCATCATCGGCGGCGGCCCTTTGGTCGGCTGGGATCGGTCACCTTCAATCCCGCAGGACAGATTTCATTTTATCAATTTATATCGTTCCATCGAGAACTACCATCCATTCCTTGAAAAAAAGTTCCAGATGGGATGATCAGCCCTTCCGGAGACGAGAGAGCAGCAGAAAAGCGGCGACCAGACCCGCGAATAGGGCATCGCCGAACCGCGCATAGAGCGTAACGGGACCGCTGCTCGGCAGTCCTGCGTCGAGAACCCCCTCGGTTCCCAGCGCCAAGGAGCCTGTGACGCGGCCATAGGCGTCGACCACCGCGGAGATGCCGGTGTTGGCGACGCGCACCAGCGGCAGCCCTTCCTCCACCGCGCGGAGCCTGGCCTGAGCGAAGTGCTGATAGGGCCCACTGGTCCGGCCGAACCAGCCGTCATTGGTGAGATTGAGCAGGAATCCGGGGCGAGAGCCCTCCGGCGTCGCCTCGCCCGGAAAGGCGATCTCGTAGCAGATCAGCGGGGCCGCCACCGGCAGGCCGCGGATCGCCAGCGGCAGGCGCTTCGACCCGGCGGCGAAGCCGCCCGGAACCGAGACGAATTCGGACAGGCCGACGCCGCGGATCAGCTTCTCCAGCAACGCCGGCAGATACTCGCCGAAGGGCACGAGATGGACCTTGTCGTAGCTCCCGCGGATGACGCCCTCGTCGTCGACCACCTGAATCGAGTTGAAGATCGGCGGACGGCTCTCGCCCGGCAGGCCTTCGCCCGCCCGCGCCGCGCCCGTGATCAGGGTCGCGCCCGGCGGCAGCAGCGCCGCGATCCGCGCGAGCGCGGCCGGCGTGCGGCCGAGCAGGAAGGGAAAGGCCGATTCCGGCCAGATCAGATGGGTGACGTCCTGCACGCCGAGCGTCGTCGGACTGGTGGCGCGGTCGCTGAGCGCCAAATAACGGGCGAGGATCGCCTCGCCGTTGCGGGCGCTGAACTTGGCGTCCTGCGACAGATTGGGCTGCATCAGCCGCAGCTTGACGCCCGCGACCGTCGGCGCAGGACCGGCGGGGACCCGCCAGAGGCCGAAGCCGATCAGTCCGGCGAGCACCAGGACCGCCGTGACCGGCGCGCGCCAGCGGCGCAAACCGCCGTCGTGACCGCCGAGCATCGCCGGCGCGGCCCCGATCGCGACCGCGACCAGCGTCAGGCCATAGAGCCCGACCAGCGAGGCGGATTGCGCGATCTGCGGCTGGCCCGCCAGCATCATGCCATAGGCGTTCCAGGGAAAGCCGGTCAGCACATGTCCGCGCAGCCACTCGCTCGACGCCAGCGCCGCGGCCAGCATCAGGATGCGGCCGGGGCCGACGGGCCAGAGCAGCCGCGCCAGGGCAAAGCCGAATGCCGGAAAGATGGCGAGGAAGGCCGGCAGCGCGACGACGCCGAGCGGCAGCGCCCAGGCGAATTTGTCGGCCTCGACCAGAAAGGCCGCCCCCAACCACCACAAGCCGGCAAGAAAGAAGCCGAAGCCCCACCACCAGCCGACCGCCGCCGCCGCGCGGACGCGCCGCCAGAGCGTCTCGCCGACCGCGCCGTCGATGAGCCAGACCGCCATCGTCATGGGCAGGACGATCAGGGGCCAGAGATCGAGCGGCGGCAAGGCGAGAGCGCCGGAGGCTCCGGCCGCGAGCGCGACCATGCGCCTGCGCCAGCCCCACGCCAGGATGACGCTGTCGGCAACCTCCGAAAGGCGCATCAGTTGGACTCCGCCGGCGCGGCAGGATCGGCGGCGCCGCTCCTGCGTTCGATGCTGATCCGCTTGACCCGGCGCGGATCGGCCTCGACGATCGCGAAAATCAGACCCTCAGGTCCCTCGATCGTCTCGCCCGGCGCCGGGACGCGGCCGGCGAGCGTGACGATGAGCCCACCCAGCGTGTCGATGTCCTCGGCGATCTGCGCCTGCGACAGGTCGATGCCGGTCGCCTCCCTGAGTTCGATCAGCGTGGCGCGGGCATCGGCGGCGTAGCGGCCGTCCTGCAAGGGCGCGATCGCCGGGCCGTCGTCGAGGTCGTGCTCGTCCTCGATGTCGCCGACGACGATCTCGACCAGATCCTCCATCGAGACCAGCCCGTCCGTGCCGCCATACTCGTCGATGACCAGCGCGATATGCGTCCGCGTCGCCTGCATCCGGACGAGCAGATCGACAGCCGGCATCGAGGGCGGGACATAGAGCACAGGCCGCAGGATCTTCGCGGCCGCCAGCGTCGAGCCCAGATCGACCGCGGCGAGATCGTGCGGCGGCGCGCCCGGCGGGGTCCTCGCCTCTCCGCGCGCTTCACCGGCGGCGGGCTTGGCCCGACCCGCGATGAAGGTCATGAAATCGCGGATATGGACCATGCCGCGCGGATCATCGAGCGAATCGTCGAAGACCGGCAAGCGCGAATGCCCGGCATTGCCGAAAATCGTCAGCACCTCGTCCAGCGTCGCGTCGCCCGGCACCGCGACGATGTCGGCGCGCGGAATCATCACGTCGCCGACGCGGCGCTCGCGCAGGCTGAGGACATTGGAGAGCATCGCCCGCTCCTGCGCGCTGAGATCGGCCAGCTGGCCGTTGGCCTGGTCCTGCGCCAGCGCCTCGGCGATGTCCTCGCGGATCGAGCCGCCGCCGCGCAGGCCGAGCCTGTCGAGGAACTGACCGAGCCAATGGCCGAGGCCGCGCCCGGCCTGATCGCTCGCGGTGGATCGACTGTCGTCGCTCATGATGCCTGTGACGGAACGGGGGTTGGGGCGAGCGGCTCGGACTCCGCGTAGGGGTCGGCGATGCCGAGCCTGGCGAGCGCGGCGATCTCCAGCGCCTCCATGCGCTCGGCCTGCGCGTCGCTCTCGTGATCCTCGCCGAGCAGATGCAGCAGGCCGTGGATGACGAGATGGCCGAGATGATCGGCGATCGCCTTGCCTTCGGCATCGGCCTCGCGCGCCACGGTCTCATAGGCCAGCACGATATCGCCCAGCGCCGGGCTCCGCGCGATCCGGTCGACCGGGGCGGCGGGAAAGGACAGGACGTTGGTCGCCTTGTCGAAGCCGCGCCAGTCCCGGTTGACGATGCGGATGCGCTTGTCGTCGGTCAGCAGCAGGCCGAGCTCGGCCCCGTCCAGCGGCTGGACCGGAGACACCGCGATCGCGGCTTCGGCGGCGGCGGCGATGAGCGGGCTCAGTCCGGGCAGCGAGCGCCAGCTCCTCGCCTGGATCCTGACCGAGAGAGACAGCCTGGGCCGGATCGTTCCGGCCCCAAGGGAGGTCGCGGGCGGCGCCGAACGCCGCGCGCGAGGTCGGTCGGTCATCGCGGCCGCTCCCGCGACAGGATGCGCTTCAGCCCCTCGCTGTCATCTTCGATCGGCACTGGCGACTCGGGCGGACGCATGCGTTCCTCACGCTCCTCGCGCTCGCGGCGGGCCGCGCTCTCATAGGCCATGACGATGCGTCGCACCAGATCATGCCGGACGACGTCGCCCTCCTCGAACCTGGCATGGCCGACGCCCTCGACGCCCGCGAGCAGCTTCACCGCCTCGATCAGCCCCGAGCGCTGGCCCGGAGGCAGATCGATCTGCGTCGGGTCTCCGGTGATGATCATGCGCGAGCCCTCGCCGAGGCGGGTCAGGAACATCTTCATCTGCACCGAGGTCGCGTTCTGGGCCTCGTCGAGCAGCACCACGGCATTGGTCAGCGTTCGCCCCCGCATGAAGGCGAGCGGCGCGATCTCGATCATGCCGGTCTGCAGGGCGCGCTCGACATGGCGCGCCTCCATGAAATCGTTCAGCGCGTCGTAGATCGGACGGAGATAGGGATCGACCTTCTCGCGCATGTCGCCGGGCAGGAAGCCGAGCCGCTCGCCGGCCTCGACGGCGGGGCGCGACAGCACCATGCGCTCGACCACGCCCTGCTCGATCAGCGAGACCGCATGCCCGACCGCGAGCCAGGTCTTGCCGGTGCCGGCCGGACCTTCGGCCAGAACGAGTTCGTTGCGCTTGAGCTGGCGCAGATAGGCGTCCTGCGCCGCGTTGCGGGCGCGCACGGGGCCGCGCTTGCGCGTCACGATGGCGTCGAAGGATGCCTTGCCGGCGTTCTCGCTCGGGAAGAGCGAGCGCTGGACGTTGCTTTCCTCGATCGCGCCATCGACCTCGCCGAGCGTCACCGAAGCGCCCGCCTTGGCGCGGGCATAGAGCGTCTTCAGCACGCGGCCGGCCTGCTCGGCGGTCTCGCGCGGGCCCTTGATGGTGACATGGTTGCCGTTGGGGCTGGCGACGACGCCGAGCCGGCGCTCCAGATGGGCCAGATTCTGGTCGTAGTGGCCGAAGACCAGGCTCGCCAGGCGGTTGTCGTCGAAGGACAGAAGCACCTCGGTCGCGGGCAACCCTTCGCGCGTCAGGCTTTCGACGCGCTGGGGCGGCTGCTCGCGCCGCGGGCCTCGGTCTTGTCTCGGAGTCACCTGGTCAGCCTGTGCCAAATGCGTCGTCTCCCTGGCGGGTCTGCCGGCCGGACGGGATCGCGAGGCCGGGTCCCAACATCTCATAACCGAACGCGACGATGTCCGTCTGATGACGGGACTGGTTCCGGCAACGAAAAACGACGTGCGGGACGATCCGGCTCATGCGGCGATCTCCGCCTTCGGACCGGGCGCGGGCGCGGCCAGCCGGCCGAACAGCGAATTCGACCCCGCGCGCTCGATCACCGCCTCGACCCTGTCGCCGATCTGATTCGTCTCCGTCTCGATCTGCACAGCCTGGAGCCAGGGCGTCTTTCCGGCAAGCTGGCCGTGATGGCGGCCCACACGTTCGAGCAGAACCTCGACGGTGCGCCCGACCATGGCATGGTTGAAGGCCCGACGGTGGCGCTCGATGCGTTCCTGCAGGCGATGGAGCCGTTCGCTCATCAGCTCCGGCGCGACCTGCCCGACGAGATCGGCGGCGGGCGTGCCGGGGCGGGGCGAGTATTTGAACGAATAGCTCGAGGCGAAGCCGATCTCGTCGACGAGCGCGATCGTGTCCTCGAATTCGGGATCGGTCTCGCCGGGGAAACCGACGATGAAGTCCGACGACAGCGCGATGTCGGGGCGCGCCTTGCGGATGCGCTCGACCAGCCGGCGATAATCGTCGGCGGTGTGCCTGCGGTTCATCGCCGCCAGTATCCGATCCGAGCCGGCCTGCACCGGCAGATGCAGGAACGGCATCAGTTGCGGCAGATCGCGATGGGCGGCGATCAGATCGTCGTCCATGTCGCGCGGATGGCTCGTGGTGTAGCGGATGCGGGCGATGTCCGGGATATCGGCGACTTTTCGCATCAGCCGCGCCAGGCCCCAGGCGCCGCCCTCGCCCTCGCCGTGATAGGCGTTGACGTTCTGGCCGATCAGGGTGACGTCCTGCACGCCGGACGCCGCCAGCCTCTCGACCTCGGCCAGCACCTGCGCCACCGGCCGCGAGAACTCGGCGCCGCGCGTGTAGGGCACGACGCAGAAGGCGCAGAACTTGTCGCAGCCTTCCTGCACCGTGACGAAGGCCGAGATGCCGCGGGCGCGGATCGCCTTCGGCGCCGGGGCCGGCAGAAAGCCGAACTTGTCCTCGACCGGCAGGTCGGTGTCGACCGTGCGGGCGCGCCTCGCCTGCTCCAGCAGCCCGGGCAGGCGGTGATAGGCCTGCGGGCCGACGACGAGGTCGACCGCCGGCTGACGGCGCTGGATCTCGGCCCCCTCGGCCTGCGCGACGCAGCCGGCGACGACGATGCGGGTGTCATGGCCTTGCGCCTTCCGCGCGCTCTTCAGGTCGCGCAGCTTGCCGAGCTCGGTATAGACCTTCTGCACCGCCCGGTCGCGGATATGGCATGTGTTGAGCAGGATCAGGTCGGCGCCCTCCGGGCTCGCCGTCTCCTCGTAACCCTGCCGGCCCAGGATATCGGCCATGCGCTGCCCGTCATAGACGTTCATCTGGCAGCCGAAGGACTTGATGTGGACTTTTTTCATCTGCGGCGGATGTGAAGGCTCCAAACCGTCTCCTTAGCCCGGATCGCGGCCCGGGGAAATGATTTGGAGCAGGCGAAATCCGCGAAGCAACGAGCGAGCCAACAGAGGGCGTGTCGTCAAGCCCGCCCCGTCACCGCCTCCTGCCGCGCGCGGCGGATCGCGATCTCCGCCAGCCGCGTCGCCTCCTTGCGCGAGGTCTGGCGGCCCATGACGATCGGCTCGCCCCAGGCGAGCACCGCATCGATCGCGCCCATGGCGAGCACGGCCTTGAGATGGGGTGCTAGCTCGGTGTCGCCATACCAGGCCAGAGCGCTGCGCTCAGCCCGCCCGCCCGCCATGCCGTGGCTGCCGGTGTAGCTGATCGTCAGCGGATAGACGGCGATATCGCTGTCGCCGGCCTCGCCCATGGCGGCGTGGGCTGCGCCGAGCAGCGAGGAGCGCAGCGGCAGGATGCGGGTGCCGTCGCCGGTCGTGCCTTCGGCGAAGAGCACGACCGATTCGCCGGCCGACAGCCGCGCGCCCATCTGTTCGGCGACCTCGGCCGTGGCGCTGCGGCGCATCCGGTCGATGAAGACCGTGCGCTGGAGTTTCGACAAAAACCCGATCACCGGCCAGTCGGCGACCTCGCTCTTGGCGACGAAGCAGAGCGGGCGCTGCGCGCCGATCACCGCGATGTCCAACCAGGACACGTGATTGGCGACGATCAGCCCGCCGACGCCGTCCGGCGGGCCCGAGCCCGTGACGCGGCAACGCACGCCGAGCGCGCGGCAGACGAGGCGATGATAGAGCCGCGGGACGACTGCCGCCGCCTTCGCGCCGAGCCGGATCGCGATCAGTTGCAGCGGCAGCAGGACCAGCGTCGCGACGCCGAGCCAGCCAAGCCGAAAAAGCGAGCCGGGACCGATCCCGCTCATGCGAGGTCGAGCCGCATCGTCACGGCGCCGGCCCGGCCGCCGTCGGCCTTGGGGTAATAGCCCTCGCGCCGGCCGACCTCGCGAAAACCGAAATGCCGGTAGAGCCGCTCGGCCGGCTGGTTGCCCTCCTCGACCTCGAGGAAGACCTCGCCGACGCCGCGTCCCGCGAGCTGGCCGAGATGGGCTGCGAGCAAAGCGCGTCCCAAGCCGTCGCCGCGACGACCGGGCGCGACGACGATGCTGAGGATCTCCGCCTCGCCTGCCGCCATGCGCGAGAGCACGAAGCCGACAGGGTCCGGTCCATGTCCCGCATGGACGCCGTCGGCGAGGATGGCGGGGTCGGCCAGCAGGGCGGCGCATTCGCCCGGCTCCCAGCCGCGCGCGAAGCCGCCGGCGTGATGCAGCGCCGCGACATGGCGCGCATGACGGACATCGAGCCGGCCGGTCCGGGCCGGGCCTGATTCGGGGTTGAGCAGTCGACGCAGCCAGTCCATGGGCGCTTGATGGCACAGACGCGGCGTCACGCAAGGGCAAGACGCAGACACCGGCGGTTTCAGCGACGCGGCAGCCGGGCCGAGTCCTGCGGCGTGGTCTCGGGCGCCTTGAGATAAAGCGGGCGCGGCGGCGCGGCGTCTGGGTCGGCGATCAGGCCGAGCCGCGCGACCCACATCACGTCCGGCGCGCGGCTCTCGTCGATGACCAGCGCGTCGAGCCCGATCGCCCAGGCCTCGTTGGCGACGGCCTGCGCCGCCGAGCCGACGATGCTGACCGGCCCCGCCCCGATGGCGCGGGCCGCGTCGCGATGGCTGACCTGGCGCAGCGCGACCAGCGGCTTGCCTTGCGAGGTCATCGCCTGGAACCAGACCTGTCCGTGGCGGGCATCGAGCGCGGCCGCGATGACGCGCCCCGATTCACGACCGATCAGGGGAGCGGCCACCGCCGCCAGCGTGGTGACGCCGACGGCCGGGATGGCAGCCGCGAGCGCGATGGCGCGGGCCGCGCTGATGCCGACGCGCAGGCCGGTATAGCTGCCCGGTCCGACGGTGACGGCGACGCGATCGAGCGAGACGAAACCGCCCTCGACCGCGTTCATGACGCGCTCGATCATCGGCATCAGCGCCTCGGCGTGGCCGCGATCCATTTCGACCTGCTCGAGCGCGAGCGGCTCGGCGCTGCCGGCATCGAGCACGCAGGCCGAGCAGGCGCCGAGCGCGGTGTCGATGGCGAGGATGCGCATGGGTGTCGGCGGCCCTGTTTCAGAAGACAATGAAACACGCCGTCATCCCGGACAAGCTGCGAAGCAGCGCCGATCCGGGATGACGGCGCGGTTGGTTCTCGACAATCAGCGGAGCGCTCGTGCGCCTAGACCGCCTCGACCTCGCGCACATCCGGCAGGAAATGGCGCAGCAGGTTCTGGATGCCGTGCTTCAGCGTCGCGGTCGAGGACGGGCAGCCCGAGCAGGAGCCCTTCATCGCGAGATAGACCGTGCCGTCCCTGAAGCCGCGGAAGGTGATGTCGCCGCCATCGCCGGCCACCGCCGGGCGGATTCGGGTCTCGAGCAGATCCTTGATGGTTTCGACCGTCCTGGCGTCCTCGGGCGCGAAAAACTCGCCCTCCTCGATCACGTCGGCCTGCGAGCCGTCCGAGAGGACGGGCGCGCCCGACATGAAATGCTCCATGATCGCGCCGAGGATGGCGGGCTTGAGATGCGGCCACTCGCCGTCCGACTTGGTGACGGTGATGAAATCGGAGCCGAGGAAGACGCCGGAGACGCCGGAGACGCCGAACAGGCGCTGGGCCAGCGGCGAGCGCTCGGCCTGGCCCACCTCGCGCAGTTCGAGCGTGCCGTCCGGCATCACCGCGCGGCCGGGCAAAAATTTCAGGGTGGCTGGGTTGGGCGTGGCTTCGGTCTGGATGAACATGGCAAAATCCTCCGGCCCCGGCGGGTCAAGGCCGCCGTTCCTCGCTTCGATATAGGCGCATCGCCGGAATGATTCCAGCGCGAACCCTCACGCTGCCCCCCTCCCCCCGCAAGCGGGGGAGGGGGAACAGGCTCACGCCAGCGCGTCGATCTCCTCGTCCTCCAGATGGCCCGGCACGATCGCGACCGGGATCGGGAAGGTCGCGGCCGATTTTCCGGCGAGCGCGCTGACCATGGGTCCGGGTCCGTCACGACCCGCGCCGGCGGCCAGCACCAGGAGCGAGATGTCCTCGTCGGCCTCGATCAGCTTGACGACCTCGTCGGCCTTGTCGCCGGTGCGCACGACCTTTTCCGGCTCGAGCCCGGCGAGCGAACGCACGGACGCCGCCGCCTCGTCGAGCAGCTTCTCGGCCTGCGCCTCCGCTTCCGCCTGCATCACCTCGCCGACGCCGAGCCAGGTCTCGTGCTCGGGCGGCATGACGACGCCGAGCAGCACGATCGCCGCGCCGACGCGGGCGCAGCGTCGCGCGGCGAAACGCACCGCCTTGGCGCATTCCTCGCTGTCGTCGACGACCGCGAGGAATTTCGGGCGATGGCCCGTTTCATAGGACCGCCGTCGCTTGACCATGGATAGTCCCTGTCGCCGCTTCCAGGAGCCGACATGGTGAACCGCGCCGCCAAGTCAATGCAAGACCCGGCAATGCTAAGGGCGGCAACCCGTCATTGCGAGGAGCGCAGCGACGAAGCAATCCAGGGGGGCGCAGAGCACGCGGCTCTGGATTGCTTCGCTGCGCTCGCAATGACGGATATCAGCGGCGGCCGACGAAACCGACGATGTCCTTGACGTCGGCCATGATCGGGGCCGCGATCGCCGCCGCGCGATCGGCGCCGTCGGTCAGGATCGCGTCGATATGGCCGGCATCGGCGAGCAGGCGGCGCATCTCGCCGGCGATGGGCGAGAGCTTCGTCACGGCGAGATCGGCAAGCGCCGTCTTGAAGCCGGAGAACTGGCCGCCGCCGAACTGCGACAGCACGGCCGCCTTGGTCTCGCCCGAGAGCCCGGCATAGATGCCGACGAGGTTCTCCGCCTCGGGCCGGCCTTCGAGGCCCTTTTCCTCGGAGGGCAGCGGCTCGGGATCGGTCTTGGCCTTGCGCACCTTCTGGGCGATCGTCTCGGCGTCGTCGGTCAGGTTGATGCGCGAATAGTCCGACGGGTCGGATTTCGACATCTTCTTGGCGCCGTCGCGCAGGCTCATCACGCGCGGGGCGGGCCCCTGCGTCATCGCCTCCGGCAGCGGAAAGAAGCCGAGATCGCCGGTGCCGAGGTTTTTTTCCGCGATCGACCCGGAGAAGTCGTTGTTGAACTTCTGGGCGATGTCGCGGGCCAGTTCGAGATGCTGGGTCTGGTCCTCGCCCACGGGCACATGCGTCGCCTTGTAGAGCAGGATGTCGGCCGCCATCAGCACGGGGTAGTCGTAGAGCCCGACCGAGGCGTTCTCGCGGTCCTTGCCGGCCTTCTCCTTGAACTGGGTCATGCGGTTGAGCCAGCCGAGCCGGGCGACCGTGTTGAACACCCAGGCGAGTTCGGCGTGCCCCGAGACCTGGCTCTGGTTGAAGATGATGCTGGCCTTGGGATCGACGCCGGCGGCGACATAGGCCGCGGTCACCTCGCGCGTCGCCCGCCTCAGCTCCGCCGGGCCGCCCCAGACATCCATCGATTGCGTGATCGCATGCATGTCGACGACGCAGTAGATGCATTCATGCGTCTTCTGCATCGCGACCCAGTTGGTCAGCGCGCCGAGATAATTGCCGAGATGCAGCGTCGCCGTCGGCTGCATGCCCGAGAAGACGCGCTGGTGAAAGGCCGCCATCGGGCGCTCCGTCATCACGAACCAGGAAAGGGCGGAGGCGCGTTCTGGCTCAACCCCGCCGCTTGCGCAAGGGCCAGAGGCCGATGCGGACCGCACCGAAGGCTCCCAGCCGGAGCGCCGTCACGGCATAGGCGGCAAACCCGCCGCCGCACAGCGCCATGAGCGCAGCGATGCGCCGGAGCGTCGGCTGGCCGGGCGCGAGCATGCCGCCGAGCGCGTCGCGGCCGGCGAGCAGCACGAGCCCCATCGCCGCGCTGGCGACGAGCGTCGCGCCGAGCGGCAGCAACGATGCACGCGTCGGCCGCCAGAGCCCGGCCCGCGCCAGCGTCGTCGCCAGCAGCGCGGCCTGCGCCAGGAAGGCGAGGCTCGCCGCCAGCGCCGCCATCTCCGCCGCCCGCCCTTCGCTCGCCAGCGTCAGGCCGGCGAGCACGGCGACCAGCACCGCGAGCCCGCCGGCGAGCAGCGGCAGGCGGGGCGCCTGGCGTGTGAAATAAACCTGCCCGAAAACCTTCGCGATCACCGCGAAGGGCAGGCCGAGGGCGAAGGCCGAGAGCGCGGCGGCGGTGCGCTGGCGATCCTGCGCGCCGAAGCGGCCATGCTCGAACAGCACGGAGACGATCGGCTCGGCCAGCAGCGCCAGCGCGGTCGCGGCCGGGATGGCGAGCGCCAGCCCGAGCACGAGCGCCCGGCCGAGCGCGGCATCGTGGTCGGCGCTCGAGGCCGCCGCCATCTCCGACAGCGCCACGGTTCCCATCGCCACGCCGACGAAGCCGAGCGGCAGCTGGAAGACGCGGTCGGCATAGTAGAGCGCCGCGACCGAGCCCGGCTCCAGCGAGGCGATCTGGGTCGCGACGAGCAGGACGAGCTGCGCGGACGAGGCCGCGAGCAGGGTCGCGCCGCCGGTGCGGACGAGACGGCTCATGTCCGGCGACCAGCGCAGGCTCGGGCTGGGCCGGCCGATCCGGCTCAGCCCGAACAGGATCAGGGCGAGATGGGCGAGGCCCGTCAGGCTGACGAGGCCGGCGAGCAGGGGCGCGGCGAAGGCCGGTTCGCCGCCGGCGATCAGCAGGGCCAGCAGCGCGCCGAGCAGGAGCGCGTTCATCAGCGCCGGCGCGAGCGCCGCCAGAG
Source organism: Allobosea sp. GW821-FHT12C12 (assembly GCF_058807355.1). Classification (NCBI taxonomy): domain Bacteria; kingdom Pseudomonadati; phylum Pseudomonadota; class Alphaproteobacteria; order Hyphomicrobiales; family Alloboseaceae; genus Allobosea; species Allobosea sp. GW821-FHT12C12. The sequence continues at coordinate 213,470 of NZ_JBXAQP010000008.1, read as the reverse complement.
CGAAATGCTTTTCCGCGTTGAGCAGCGCCGCCAGCATGGCCGCGAGCGTGGTCAGCAGCAGGAAGGGCAGCATCAGACGCGTGTAATGCGCCGCCAGCGCAAGCGTCGCCGGCTCCCCGGCGAAGCCGCCGGCCAGGCCGAGCACGACCCAGGGCGCGAACAATTCGCCGAACCCGACCAGCACGACGAGAAGCAGCGCCAGATGCGACGCCGCCTCGCCGGCGAATTTCCGCGCGGCCGCCTCGCCCTTCTCGCCCTTGATCGCGAGATAGAGCGGCACGAAAGGCGCGTTCAGGCCGCCCTCGCCGAGCACGCGCCGGACGAGGTTGGGCAGCCGCAAGGCCGCCAGAAACGCATCCGCGACCGGCCCGGCCCCGAGCAGCCGCGCGATCAGCACGTCGCGCGCGAAACCGAGCAGCCGCGAGAGGATGGTCGCCGCGCCGACGACGGCGGAGTCGCGGGCGAGGCGGGAGGGCTCCGGCGCGGCGTCGGCCGGAGGCTGCATCAGAGGATGAACCGGCTCAGATCGGCGTTCTTCGCCAGATCGCCGATCCGCGCCTCGACATAGGATCCGTCGATCGTCACGGCCTCGCCGGAGCGGTCCGGCGCGGTGAAGGAGATGTCGTCGAGGATACGCTCGATCACGGTCTGGAGCCGCCTTGCGCCGATGTTCTCGACCGTCGAGTTCACGTCGACGGCGATGCGGGCGATGGCGTGGATCGCGTCCGGCGTGAACTCGACCGCGACCTCCTCGGTCGCCATCAGCGCCACCGTCTGCTTGATCAGGCTGGCTTCGGTCTCGGTCAGGATGCGCTTGAAGTCCTCGATGTCGAGCGGCTGCAATTCGACGCGGATCGGCAGGCGGCCCTGCAGTTCCGGCAGCAGGTCGGACGGGCGCGAGACGTGGAAGGCGCCCGACGCGATGAACAGGATGTGGTCGCTCTTGACCGCGCCGTGCTTGGTCGCGACCGTGGTGCCCTCGATCAACGGCAGGAGATCGCGCTGGACGCCCTCGCGCGAAACGTCGACGCCGCCCTTGCCCTCGCGGGCGCAGATCTTGTCGATCTCGTCGAGGAAGACGATGCCGTTCTCCTCGACCTCGCGGATCGCGGCCTGCACGATCGCCTCCTGATCGATCAGCTTGTCGCTCTCCTCGGTCAGCAACGGGCCGTAGGCGTCCCTGACCAGCACGCGGCGCGGCTTGCCCTTCTGGCCGAAAGCCTTGCCGAACATGTCGCCGAGATTGATCGCGCCGATCGAGGCCCCCGGCATGCCGGGCACCTCGAACATCGGCGTGTTGGACGCGCCGCTCGCGATCTCGACCTCGATCTCCTTCTCGTCGAGCTCGTTGGCGCGCAGCTTCCGACGAAAGGTGTCGCGCGTCGCCGGCGACGCGGTCGTGCCGACCAGCGCGTCGAGCACGCGCTCCTCGGCCGCGACATGGGCCTTGGCCTGGACATCCTTGCGCCGGCTCTCCCGCACCAGCGCGATCGCGACCTCGACGAGATCGCGCACGATCGATTCGACGTCGCGGCCGACATAGCCGACCTCGGTGAACTTGGTCGCCTCGACCTTGAGGAAGGGCGCGTTGGCGAGCCTGGCGAGGCGGCGCGCGATCTCGGTCTTGCCGCAGCCGGTCGGCCCGATCATCAGGATGTTTTTGGGGCTCACCTCCTCGCGCAGCGGCCCCTCCAGCTGCTGCCTCCGCCAGCGGTTGCGCAGGGCGATGGCGACGGCGCGCTTGGCGTCGTTCTGGCCGACGATGAAACGGTCGAGCTCGGAGACGATCTCGCGCGGGGAGAATGAGGTCATGGGATGTCCGTGGGGCTGACAATCAGACGGCGTCGAGCGTCTCGATCACGAGCGAATGGTTCGTATAGACGCAGATGTCGCCGGCGATCCTCATCGCCTTGCGCACGATCGCCTCGGCGTCGGCCTCGACATCGACCAGTGCGCGCGCGGCCGCCAGCGCATAGTTGCCGCCGGAGCCGATCGCCATCACCGAGCCGTGCTCCGCGGCTTCGGGCTCAAGCACGTCGCCGGTGCCGGAGATCAGCAGCGAGACCTCCTTGTCGGCGACGAGCAGCATCGCCTCCAGCCGGCGCAGATAGCGGTCGGTGCGCCAGTCCTTGGCGAGCTCGACGCAGGCGCGCAGCAATTGCGTCGGATACTGCTCCAGCTTGCTCTCCAGCCGCTCGAACAGCGTGAAGGCGTCGGCGGTCGCGCCGGCGAAGCCCGCGATCACCGCGCCCTTGGCGAGGCGGCGAACCTTTCTGGCGTTGCCCTTCATGATGGTCTGGCCGAGCGAGACCTGGCCGTCGCCGCCGATCACGACCTTGCCGCCCTTGCGCACCATCAGGATCGTGGTCGCGTGCATCACCGGGGCGTTGCTAGGCTCGGACATGTCGATTCGGTCTCGGGTCGGGAAACGGGCGGGAGCCGCCAACATGTTCAGGCTGAGGCCCGGTATCAAGAGCGACCCCGTCAAACGCTGGAATCTGTCCGAGCGCGTCTTCTTCGCCTGCGGCGCCTGCCACATCCTCGCCTACGCTTTCCTGGAGGCCTATCCCGAGAGCGGTTTTCATGCGGTCTGGATCCGGCCCTCCGGAGGTTTCACCGGCAACCACGTCTTCGTCACCGACGGCGAGACGGCCTTCGATTTCCATGGCTATCGCCGCGAGCGAAACCTCGTAGCGCATCACTTCGCCAAGGGCCGGCTGTGGTGGCCGGGCTGGGACGCCACGCTCGTGCCGCTGCCGCAGGACGTGCTGATCTCGGAGGCGAAGTCGAAGACCTATGACGGGCTCTGGCTGCGCGAGCCCGGCCAGTTCCTGCACGACGCGATGCCGCGGGCGCGGGCGTTCCTGGCGCGGTTCGGGCCGCCCGATACGACGTAGCGCCTTCGCCTCCGCCACACCTTTCCCGTCATGGGCGGGCTTGTCCCGACCATCCACGTCTTCCCTCGTCGCGCCTATGCAATGACGTGGATGCTCGCCACGAGGGCGAGCATGACGGAGAGGGACCGGCAAACGCATTGGCCTGCGCCCCTTCGCCTGCTAAAGCCGCTCGCATTCGTGGAAACGACAGAGGCAACCATGCGTTCTGGCGAGGTCAAGCGCCGCACCAACGAGACCGACATCGCGGTCAAGCTCGTGCTCGACGGCACCGGCAAGGCCGAGACTTCGACCGGCGTCGGCTTCCTTGACCATATGCTCGACCTGTTCGCGCGCCATTCGCTGATCGACCTGACCGTCAGCGTGAAGGGCGACACCCATATCGACGACCACCATTCGGTCGAGGATGCCGGCATCGCGCTCGGCGAGGCGCTGAAGCAGGCGCTCGGCGACAAGAAGGGCATCCGCCGCTATGCCGACGTGCACCTGCCGATGGACGAGACGCTGACCCGGGTCGCGGTCGACGTCTCGGGCCGGCCCTTTCTGGTCTTCAGGACGCAGTTCAAGGCGGAGAAGATCGGATCATTCGACACCGAACTGGTGCGCGAGTTCTTCCAGGCCTTCGCCATGAACGCCGGCGTCACGCTGCATGTCGAGACGCTCTATGGCGAGAACGCCCACCACATCGCCGAGAGTTGCTTCAAGGGGCTGGCGCGGGCGCTGCGGAGCGCGCTTGAGGTCGATCCGCGCGAGGGCGGCCGCGTGCCCTCGACCAAGGGCGCGCTGTAGATCGCCGCGCGTCCTTTCGGACGCGGAGTGGCGATCTAGCTTTTTGTTTTTGCATCAGATTTTCCGAAAAGTGGATTCCACTTTCCGGTCCGATGCTCTAGGAGACGACGATGGCCTTCTACAGCGTGATGATCCCGCCGCCGGGCTCCGGCGGCCGGCGCGAGGAGATCGAGCAGGCGCGGCTGCTGCCCGAGACCTTTTGTTGGTCCGCCTTCGCGCTCGGCGGGCTCTGGCTGCTCGGCAAGCGGCTCTGGCTGGCGACGCTGGTCTATGCGCTGATCTGGGCGGCGCTGTTCTGTGCGCGGACCGGCCTCGGCCTGCCGGACGGCGCGCTGATGCTGAGCTACTGGGCGATCGGCCTGTTCCTCGGCCTAGAGGGCCAGAACCTGATCGCGCGCAAGCTCGCCCGCCAGGGCTGGCGTCCGGCCGATGTCGTCGAGGCGCGCGATCTCGCCGAGGCCGAGCGGCGCTATTTCGAACGGGCGCTCGCCGGCGAGACGCCCGCGCCGCGCCTGCCTCTACCCGCCACGGCGCGGCGCCAGCCGGCTGGCGCCGTTCCGGTGATCGGGCTCTTCCCCGAGGCGCAGAGGCGATGAGCCAGAGGGTCGTCATCATCGACTACGGCTCGGGAAATCTCCATTCGGCCGCGAAAGCCTTCGAGCGCGCCGCGGTCGAATCCGGCATCGCGTCGACGATCAGCGTCAGCAGCGGCCCCGACGCGGTCCGCGCCGCCGACCGGATCGTGCTGCCGGGCGTCGGCGCCTTCGCCGATTGCCGGCGGGGGCTCGACGCCGTCGGCGGCATGGTCGAGGCGCTGGAGGAGACCGTGCGGGCCAAGGGTCGGCCCTTCCTCGGGATATGCGTCGGAATGCAGTTGCTCGCCACGCGCGGGCTCGAATATGTCGTGACGCCGGGGCTCGGCTGGATTTCAGGCGATGTCGCGCCGATCGTGCCGAACGACGACGGCCTGAAGATTCCGCATATGGGCTGGAACACCTTGCACAGGCAGGACGACCACCCGCTGCTCGACGGCATCGAGACCGGGCCGCGGGGGCTGCACGCCTATTTCGTGCATTCCTACGCGCTGAACGCCGAAAGGCCCGAGGACGTGCTCGCCGTCACCGACCATGGCGGCCCGGTCACGGCCATGGTCGCGCGGGGCAACATCGCCGGCACGCAGTTCCACCCCGAGAAGAGCCAGACGCTGGGGCTGCGGCTGATCGCCAATTTCCTGGGCTGGACGCCGTGATCCTGTTTCCCGCCATCGACCTGAAGAACGGCCAGTGCGTGCGCCTGCGGCAGGGCGACATGGGCCGCGCGACCGTGTTCAACGACGACCCGGCCGCGCAGGCAGCCGCCTTCGAGGCGCAGGGCTTCCAGTGGCTGCATGTCGTCGATCTCGACGGCGCCTTCGCCGGCAAGCCGATGAACGCCGCGGCCGTCGAGGCGATCCTCGCCAAGGTCGCTTTCCCGGTGCAGCTCGGCGGCGGCATCCGCGACATGAAGACGGTCGCGGGCTGGCTCGATAAAGGCATCAGGCGCGTCATCATCGGCACGGCGGCCGTGCGCGACCCCGGCTTCGTGCGGGAGGCGGCGAAAGCCTTTCCGGGTCAGGTCGCGGTCGGCATCGACGCGCGCGACGGGTTCGTCGCGGTCGAGGGCTGGGCCGAGACCTCGGCGCTGGCCGCCGACGATCTCGGACGGCGCTTCGAGGACGCCGGGGTCTCGGCCGTCGTCTACACCGACATCGCCCGCGACGGCATGCTGCAGGGCGTCGACTGGGACGGCACGATCGCGCTGGCCAACGCGCTGACGATCCCGGTGATCGCATCCGGGGGCCTGGCGTCCATGGCCGACATCGAACGGCTCTGTGCGTCCGACGCCGCGATCCTGGAAGGCGCGATCACGGGTCGTGCGCTTTATGACGGGCGGATTGATCCAGCGGCTGCCCTGACGCGGCTGGCGAGCGCGAGAGCTGACGCATGAAGCCGGATCGGCTATGTTCGCCCGCATGAGCGTGTTCGAACTGCCCAAGACGCCGCCTGCGCCGGCCGATCTCTACGAACGGGACTTCTACTCCTGGGCGCTGCAGCAGGCCGCGCTGGTGCGGGAAGGCCGCTTCGACGAGATCGACCGCGCCAACATCGTCGAGGAGCTGGAGAGCCTGGGCAAGGAGCAGTTCCACAAGCTAAGCAGTGCGCTGCGCGTCTTGATGATGCACATGCTCAAATGGGACTATCAGTCGGAAAAGCGCAGCCGCAGTTGGCTGACCACGATCGTCGTGCAACGTGGCGACTTCGCAGACGTCCTGGCTGAGAACCCAGGCCTGAAACCTCGCTTCGCCGAGGCGGCCGAGCGCGCATACCGACGCGCCCGCATCGAAGCCGCAGCGGAAACCGGCCTCAAGATCGGTGTCTTTCCAGCCGAGTGTCCCTACACCATGCAAGACCTGGCGAGCCGCGTGTTCGATCTCGACCCCGCATGACCCTCAAAACCCGCATCATCCCCTGCCTCGACGTCAAGGACGGCCGCGTCGTCAAGGGCGTCAACTTCGTCGACCTGGTCGATGCCGGCGATCCGGTCGAGGCGGCCAAGGCCTATGACGCGGCCGGCGCCGACGAGCTCTGCTTCCTCGACATCACCGCGAGCCACGAGGACCGCGGCATCCTGTTCGACATCGTCAGCCGCACGGCCGAGGCCTGCTTCATGCCGCTGACGGTCGGCGGCGGCGTGCGCGGCGTCGAGGACATCCGCAGGCTGCTTCTCGCCGGGGCCGACAAGGCCTCGATCATGACGGCGGCGGTGCATCGGCGCGAGTTCGTGCGCGAGGCGGCGGAAAAGTTCGGCGCGCAATGCATCGTCGTGGCGATCGACGCCAAGCAGGTCTCAGCCCATCGCTGGGAGGTCTTCACCCATGGCGGGCGCAACCCGACCGGCATCGACGCGATCGCCTATGCGCGCGAGGTCGCGAGTCTGGGAGCGGGCGAAATCCTGCTGACCTCGATGGACCGCGACGGCGCCAGGACCGGCTTCGACCTTGCCTTGACGCGGCGCGTGGCGGATGCGGTTTCCATCCCGGTGGTGGCGTCGGGCGGCGTCGGCACGCTCGATCATCTCGTCGAGGGCGTCAGCGAAGGACACGCCTCGGCGGTGCTGGCAGCCTCGATCTTTCATTTCGGGACCTACACCATCCCGCAGGCCAAGGCGCATATGGCGGCGGCCGGGCTCAAGATGCGGTTGGCCTGAGCGATGACCGCCTTCACCCTCGCCGATCTCGAAGCCCGCATTGCCGAGCGCGCCAAGGCCTCGCCCGACGAATCCTGGACGGCGAAGCTGCTGGCCGCCGGGCCGGAACGCTGCGCCAAGAAGCTCGGCGAGGAGGCGGTCGAGACCGTGATCGCCGCCGTCAGGGGCGACCGCGCCGAGCTGATCGCCGAGAGCGCCGACCTCATCTATCATCTCCTGGTCGTGCTCGGATCGCGCGATGTTGCATTGCAAGACGTGTTGAGCCAGCTTGAGGCCCGCACCGCGACATCCGGGCTGGCGGAAAAAGCGGCGCGGCCGCGTTGAGCCCGGAAAGACCCTGCGTTGAACCTCGAAGCCTGGAATGCGGGTCGCCTGATGGACCAGCGTCTGATCCCCGCGCCGGCCGATCTCGGCTCGCCCTACCGCAGCTTCACCCGCGACGAGTGGGCGCATCTGCGCGCCGATACGCCGCTGACGCTCTCGGTCGACGACCTGACCAAGCTGCAATCGATCAACGACCCGATCTCGCTCGACGAGATCGTCGCGATCTATCTGCCGCTGTCGCGCCTGCTCTCGCTTTACGTCGCCGCGACGCAAGGGCTGTTCAAGGCGACGCAGCGCTTCCTGCTGGCCGAAGCCGAGGTCAAGGTGCCCTATATCATCGGGGTCGCGGGCTCGGTCGCGGTCGGCAAGTCGACCACGGCGCGCGTGCTCAAGGCGCTGCTGTCGCGCTGGCCGAACACGCCCAAGGTCGAGCTCGTCACCACGGACGGCTTCCTGCTGCCGAACGCGGAGCTCGAGCGGCGCGGGCTGATGCAGCGCAAGGGCTTTCCGGAGAGCTATGACGGCGCGGCGATCCTGCGCTTCCTGTCCGAGATCAAGGCCGGCAGGAAGGCCGTCACGGCGCCTGTCTACTCGCATCTGGTCTACGATGTCGTGCCGGGCGAGCAGGTCACGGTCGAGCGGCCCGACATCCTGATCCTGGAAGGGCTGAACGTGCTTCAGCCGAGCCGGATGCCGAAGGACGGCACGGTGATCCCATTCGTCTCCGACTATTTCGACTTCTCGGTCTATCTCGACGCCGACGAGAACGATCTGCACCGCTGGTACGTCAACCGCTTCATGACCCTGCGCCAGACGGCCTTCCGCGATCCGCGCTCCTTCTTCCGCAAATATGCCGAGATCGCCGAGGACGAGGCGCTCTCGATCGCGGAGACGCTCTGGACCGGGATCAACCTGCCCAACCTGCGGGAGAACATCCTGCCGACGCGCCAGCGGGCCAGCCTGATCCTGACCAAGGGCGCGAGCCACCGCATCCAGCGGGTCGCCCTGAGACGGCTCTAGGTGGCGGCATGATGTCGTCCAAGCCCCGGTCCTCACTTTTTGGCGTCATGCCGTGACGGAGGCGATCGCCTCGCTCGCCGGCATGGCGGGCGCGGCGTTCGTCGCCGCGACGCTCCTGCCGGCGCAGTCGGAGATCGTCTTCGTCGGTTTGCTGGCGGCGAAGACCGTCGATCCGCTGGCGCTGTTTCTCGTCGCCAGCCTCGCCAATACGGCGGGCTCGGTCTTCAACTGGCAGATCGGCCGGCTGATCTCGCGTCATGGCGTCCAGCGTCTGCCGGCGCGATTGCGGCCCGATCCCGACGGGCTTGCCCGGGCGCAGGGCTGGTTTCGACGCTTCGGCTGGCCTTCGCTGCTCTTCGCCTGGCTGCCGATCGGCGGCGACCCGCTCACGCTGGTCGCCGGCACGCTGAACTATCCGCTCGGGCGCTTCATCCTGCTCGTCCTGGTCGGCAAGGCCGGGCGCTACGCCGCGCTCTGGGCCGGCTGGGCCGCGCTGGGCTGAGCGGCCGCCTCGGCGGCTTGACGCCGCATCCCTGCGTTGCGATCCGGCCATTTGCGCAACCGCGCGCTCCGGGCTACCAGCAACGGCCCGTTTTCAGGAGATCAAGACGATGAGCATCCAGCGTATCGGCGTCGGCCCGCGCATGTCCAAGGCGGTGGTCCACGGCGACACCGTCTATCTGGCCGGCCAGGTCGCCGACAAGGCGGCGGGCAAGAGCGTCGCCGAGCAGACCGCCGACATCCTCGGCATCATCGACGGGCTGCTCGCCGAGGCCGGCACCGACAAGACCAGGCTGCTGATGGTCAATATCTGGCTGTCCGACATGTCGACCTTCGCCGAGATGAACGGCGTCTGGGACAAGTGGGTCGTCGCCGGCGCGACGCCCGGGAGGGCCACGGTCGAGGCGAAGCTCGCCGCGCCGCAGTTCACGGTCGAGATCGCGGTCATCGCGGCCAAGTGACGGGCGCTCGGGCGTGGACGGCGGCGCGACGAATCAAGACGGCCTGACGGCGCTCCTCGCCGAGACGGCACGTCGGCGGGGCGTGCCGGCGACGGCCCTGCTCGCCATGATGTCGGAGTTCGTCAAGCGGCCGACGCTTCCATCCCCGGACGTGCTGGAGGCGCTGCTCGAGCGCAAGGCCGAGGACTTCCTGGCTTTACGCGCAAGATTGGGTTCAGCCGCGGCCGACGAGGCCGAGACGCGGTTTCGCGCGGCCGCGACGGCCGCGCTCGATGCCGGCCGCCTCGGTGAGCTCGACAAGGCGCTCGCCCAGCGCGAGCTCGCCCTGCTCGGGGACCTCGCCAATCTGGCCACGCTGCCGCCCGGGCGTCGGCAGGCCGCAGGCGAGGTCCGCGCCGACCGCGCGGCGACGAGTTTCCTGCGAACCGCGCCCGAAGCCTATGGCGAAGCGGCGCAGCGCTACAGCGAGGCTTCGGCCTTGATGGGTCTCGCCGATCTGCCGCGCAGCCGCCAGTTCGCGGTCGCGCAGGTCGAGACACTGGCGCGCATCAGCCTCGATTTCGGCGGCCGCGAAGGACTGGACGACGCCATAGTCCAGGCGCGGCGGCTGCTCGAAGGTCTCGACGGCCTCGTCGAATCGGCCGCCTTCGCGGCCGTGCAGGCGGCGCTCGCGGATGCCCTGGCGAAGCTGGCCGACATCACCGGCGAGATCGGCCCGCGGGCCGAAGCGCTCGACGCCTGTCGCGCCGGGCTGGAGGATCTGGGACGCACGGAAGCGCCCGGGCTGTGGCGGGGCTTGAAGGCGAAGTTCGGCGTGCTGGCGCTGGCGCTGGGCGAGGCGCGCGGCGACGAGGAACTCCTCGAAGACGCCGTGACGGCGCTCGCCGCGGCGCTCGCGGCCTGGGATCGCGACCGCGACGGCCCGGGCTGGCTCGAGCTGGAATACGCCATCGCCCGAGCCCGGGCCACGCTCGGAGGCCGCCGCGGCGATCTCGCCATGCTGGAACGCGCCTTCAACAGCTTCAACCGGATCGTGGCGACCGTCGAACGCGGCCGCGAGCCGCTGCGCTGGGCCGCGCTTCAGGACGAGATGGGCCTCGTGCTCTTCGCAATGGGCGCGCGCTACCGCGAGCCCGTGGTGCTGGAGGAGGCGATCGCCGCCTTCGAGCGCGCGCTGGAAGAACGCAGACGGGAGACGCAGCCGCTGCTCTGGGCGACGAGTTCGGCAAACCGGGGTTTCGCGACCCTGCAGCTGGCCGAGCGCCAGAAGGACGAAAGCCTGGCGCGGCAAGCGCTGACGCAGTTGATGACGGCGATCGAGAGCCTTCGTGCGGCCGGCTTCCCGGCAAACGCCGCGGCGCTGCAGAAGCGCCTGGGCGAGGCGAGCGCCCGGCTCTAGAGGCTGTCAGCGACCATGGACAGGGTCTGGTGACGAAAACGCGCCGGCTAGCGCTCAGGCGGCGCGCCTGCGGTCGGCGAGGCGTTCCAGCGCCGCGTCAAGCGTCGCATCATGCTTGGCGAAGCAGAACCTCACCACGGTCCTGACCGCGCCCTGCGCATAGAAGGCGCTGACCGGGATCGCGGCGACGCCGCTCTCCGTCACCAGCCGCTGGCAGAAGGCGACATCGTCGCTCTCGCCCAGCGGGGCGATGTCGACATTCAGGAAGTAGGTGCCGACGCTCGGCAGCACGGAATAGCCGAGATCGCGCAGGCCTCCGGCGAAACGGTCGCGCGAGCGCTGGAAATCGGCCCGCATCCCCTCGAAATAGGAATCGTCCTTGCCGAGGCCGTAGGCGACGGCCGCCTGCAGGTTCGGCGGGGTGGTGAAGGTGATGTACTGATGCGCCTTGGCCAGAACCTTCATCAGGTCCGGCGCGGCCATGACCAGCCCGACCTTCCAGCCGGTCAGCGAGAAGATCTTGCCGGCCGACGAGATCTTGACGGTGCGCTCGCGCATGCCGGGCCGGCTGATCATCGGGACATGGCGGCGGCCGTCGAAGACGACATGCTCCCAGACCTCGTCGCAGAGCGCGACGGCGTCGTGCCTCACGCAGAAGGACGCCAGCAGGTCGAGATCGGCGTCGCTGAAGATCGTCGCCGTCGGGTTAAGCGGGTTGTTGAACAGCACCACCCGGGTCTTCGGCGAGAAGACCCGCGCCAGGGCGGCCTCGCCGAGCCCGAAGGCCGGCGGCGTCAGCGTGACGAATTTCGGCACGCCGCCGGCGCGCAGCACGAGCGGGACATAGGCGTCGTACATCGGCTCGAACAGCACGACCTCGTCGCCCGGCGCGACCAGCGCCATCAGCGCGCCCGCGATCGCCTCGGTCGCGCCCGAGGTCACCATGATCTCGCTGTCGGGATCGAGCTCGAGGTCCTGCCAGCGCCTGAAATGCGCGGCCGTCGCCTGGCGCAACTCGGGCAGACCCATCATCGGCGGATACTGGTTCCAGCCGTCGATCACCGCGTCCGCCGCCTTGCGCCGGACATCCTCCGGCCCCGGATCGTCGGGAAAGCCCTGCCCGAGATTGACCGCGCCCGTCTCGCGGGCGAGCCTGGACATCACCTCGAACACGCTGGTCTGGAGAGACGAAAAGATCGGATTCATCGCAGGATCATGGCTGGCGGCGGGAAGGCGGCAGCCGCTCTAGCATGGCGGGTGGCGCAGCGCATCCGCTCCCCGCGGAAACAAGCCGATACGAAATATCGAATGATGAATGTTGACATTCATCAGCGATCAATGCTTATCTGCGCGAGCCGGTTCACGACGGGCGCCCGCGGCGGCTTCGCCCCTTTGACGCAACGGGATATTGGCGTGAACCGGTGACCCTTCCTGTCAGCGGCATCGCTGGACGGAGCGCCTTGCCGGCCTCGCAGCGCTTGCCTAAGCAGGCGAATGGCCCCGTTCACAACCCGCCGCATCCCTGCCGTCATGATCCTCGGCACCGGCTCCAATGTCGGCAAGTCGCTGATCGTGGCGGGCCTGTGCCGACTGTTCGCCGATCGCGGGCTGAACGTCAGGCCCTTCAAGCCGCAGAACATGTCGAACAATGCGGCCGCGACGCCCGGCGGCGAGATCGGCCGGGCGCAGGCGTTGCAGGCGCGCGCCGCGCGCATCGCCCCCCATACCGACATGAACCCGGTGCTGCTCAAGCCCGAGAGCGGGACCGGCAGCCAGATCGTGCTGCAGGGCCGCGTCGCCGGCCGTCTCGCCTCGAGCGATTTCGCACGGCGGAGCGATTTCATGCCCAAGGTGCTGGAGAGCTTTTCCCGGCTCGGCGCGGATGCCGACCTCGTCGTCGTCGAAGGCGCCGGCTCGCCGGCCGAAACCAATCTGCGCGCGCGCGACATCGCCAATCTCGGCTTCGCCCGCGCCGCCGGCGTGCCCGCCATCCTGGTCGGCGACATCGACCGCGGCGGCGTGATCGCGAGCCTGGTCGGCAGCCATGCCGTGCTCGACGAGGCCGACCGCGCCATGATCGCGGGCTTCGCGATCAACCGGTTCCGGGGCGACGTTTCGCTGTTCTCGGCCGGCGTCGAGACGATCCGGGCCGCCACGGGCTGGCCCTGCTTCGGCGTCGTGCCGTGGTTCGCAGACGCCTTCCGCCTGCCGGCGGAGGACGGGCTCGACCTGCGCAGCGGGGAACGACGGCCCGATGCCGCGCTCAGGATCGCGGCGCCCGTGCTGCCCGGCATCGCCAATTTCGACGATCTCGACCCGCTGAAGCGCGAGGATGCGGTCGATCTCGTGCTGGTGCCGCGCGGCGAGGCGCTGCCGGGCGACGCCCACCTCGTCATCCTGCCGGGCTCCAAGACGACGCTGCGCGACCTCGCCGTGCTGCGGGCCGAGGGCTGGGACATCGACATCCTCGCCCATCGCCGCCGCGGCGGTCATGTGCTGGGCCTGTGCGGCGGCTATCAGATGCTGGGCCGGATCGTGCGCGACCCGCTCGGGCTCGAAGGCCCGGCCGGCGAGGCGGCGGGCCTCGGCCTGCTCGACGTCGAGACGGTGCTGTCGCCGGAGAAGACCGTGCGCGAGGTCGACTTCACGCACGCGCCGAGCGACGCCTCGGGCCGCGCCTACGAAATCCATCTCGGGAAGACCGAGGGCGGCGACACGGCGCGTGCGCCCTTCCGGATCGGCGGCCGTAGCGACGGGGCAAGCAGCCCGGACGGGCGCGTCGTCGGGGCCTATCTGCACGGCGTCTTCTCGTCGGATGCGGTGCGCTCGGCCTGTCTCGGCGCCATCGCCGGTCGGCCGATCGGCTCGACGATGAACTACGAGGCCGATGTCGAAGCGACGCTGGACCGGCTGGCGGCCCATCTGGCGCGACATCTCGACATCGACGCGATCCTGGCGCTGGCGCGGACGCGCTGACGTTTCGTCAAAACAACGATTTTATGTTTTTTGACATAACGCCTTGATCATTAAGAATATTGACGAATAACGAAATTCGTCATAACAATTCATTCCTGATCCTATCAGCACCGAGGACGGGCTGCCTTGAGCCATCCCGAGCGCGACACGCGGCTCAGCATCGTCGATGCGGCCGAGCGCCATTTCCGCGATATCGGCTACCAGAAGACGACGGTCGCCGACATCGCCAAGTCGCTGCGGATGTCGCCGGCCAATGTCTATCGCTTCTTCGATTCCAAGAAGGCGATCAACGAAGCGGTGCTGGCGCGCTACAAGGGCGAGTTCGAAGTCGCGCTGAGAGCGATCGCGGATGGACCCGGTTCGGCCGCGTCGCGGTTGCGCGAGATGCTGCTCGCCGCCAACCGGATCAACGAGGCGCGCTTCGCCGACCAGGCGCGGATGCAGGAAATGGTCTGCGCCGCGATGGAGGAGAGCTGGGACGCGATCATCGGCCATATCGAGCGTTTCGACGCGGTGCTGCGCCGCGTCGTGGCGCAGGGCGTCGAGACCGGCGAGTTCCGTGCGGTCGATCCGGCCGACGCGACGCGCTGCATCCGCACCGCGATGATCCGGTTCCACCACCCGCTGCTGATGACGCAATGCGACTGCATGCCGGGCCCGGCGATCGGCGCCATGATCGATTTCCTGATGGCCGGGCTGCTGCGCCACCGGCCCTGAGCGCGCCTCGCGCGCGTTGACAAGCCGCCGCCGGGGCGGGATACCCCGCCTGCCATGGCCCGGATCTCCAAGCAGGACGTCAAGAAGCTCGCCGTCGTCGTCCACGATCTCGTGATGACTGCGTTGGCGATCTGGCTCGTCTTCGTGATCCGCTTCGAAGGCTGGCAGCTGACGCAGCATATGCGCTACCTGCCGCAGTTCCTGCCGGCCTTCGTCTCCTATGCCGGCATCGTCTACTGGTTCTTCTCGCTCTACCGCTCGAAATGGCGCTTCGCCTCGCTGCCGGACCTGTCCAACATCGTCAGGGCGGTGACGGTGCTGTCGCTGAGCCTGCTGGTGGTCGATTACGTTCTGGTCTCGCCGACCTTCTACGGCGCCTTCTATTTCGGCAAGATCTCGATCGCGCTCTACTGGATGCTGCAGATCGCGCTGCTTGGCGGCCCGCGCCTGGCCTATCGCTATTTCAAGTTCTCGCGCACGCGCCACCTCGCCGTGCGCGAAGCGACATTGCCCGCCCTGGTCCTGGGACGCGGCGTCGAGGTCGAGATGGTGATCCGCGCCATGGAGGCCGGCGCGATGCGCAAGATGCGCCCGGCCGGCATCCTGTCGCCGCGCCAGGACGATCTGCGCCAGTCGATCCGCGGCGTGCCGGTGCTCGGCCTGCTCGGCGAGATCGAGACGATCGTGCAGGACGCCGCCGCGCGCGGAGAGGATTTCCGCCGCATCGTCGCGACGCCGAGCGCGCTGACGCCGGAGGCCCGGCCGGAACTCTGGCTGGCGCGCACGCGCAAGCTCGCTTTGCCGATCTCGCGCGTCGATACGCTCGGCGAGGGCGTGCGCGACACCGAGATCGCGCCGCTCGAGATCGAGGATCTGCTGGTGCGCCCCTCCGTCAGGATCGACCGCGAGCGGCTCGGCCATTTCCTGAGAGGCAAGCGCGTCATCGTCACCGGCGGCGGCGGCTCGATCGGCTCCGAGATCTGCCTGCGCTGCGCCGTCTTCGGGGCGAGCGAACTTCTCGTCGTCGAGAGTTCGGAACCGGCCCTGTTCAAGATCACCGAGGAGCTCTCGATCCACGAGCATGACGCCAAGGTCTCGGGCGCGCTCGCCGATGTGCGCGACCGGGCCCGGATCACGCAGCTCTTCACGGCGTTCTCGCCCGACATCGTCATCCACGCCGCCGCCCTGAAGCACGTGCCTTATTTGGAGGCCGACTGGGCCGAGGGCATCAAGACCAACATCGTCGGCTCGGTGAACGTCACCGACGCGGCGATCGCGGCCAACGCCAGGATCTTCGTGATGATCTCGACCGACAAGGCGATCGAGCCGGTCTCGATGCTCGGCGCGACCAAGCGCTTCGCCGAGATGTACGCGCAATCCCGCGACGCCGAATTCGTCGCGGCGGCATCGGGCATGCGGCTGGTCGCGGTGCGCTTCGGCAATGTGCTCGGCTCGGCCGGCTCGGTGGTGCCGAAGTTCAAGGCGCAGATCGAGCGCGGCGGGCCTGTGACCGTGACCAGCCCCGACATGATCCGCTATTTCATGACGATCCGCGAGGCCTGCGACCTCGTCCTGACGGCGGCCTCGCACGCCCGCGCCGACGAACCCGACGCCGAGCGCGCCGCCGTCTACGTCCTCAAGATGGGCCAGCCGGTCAGGATCATGGACCTGGCCGAGCGGATGATCCGGCTCGCCGGCTACGAGCCCGGCCTCGACATCGAGATCGTCGTCTCCGGCGTCAGGCCCGGCGAGCGCCTGAACGAGATCCTGTTCGCGCGCGACGAGCCCATGGCCGAGACCGGGCTCGACGGCGTGATGGCCGCCAAGCCGATCTTCGCCGGCCGGCCGCGCATGCAGGGCTGGCTCGCCCGGCTCGACGCCGCCGTGAAGGCCGACGACCGCGGCATGGCGGAAGCCGTGCTCGGCGAGGCGATCCCGGACTTCAAGTTCCGCCAGCAGACGCCGCAAGACGCGCCAGCGCAGCCGGCGTCTCGACCCGTGGCCGCCAGCCAGCCCTGAGCAGGGCCTCCGGCCGCGCGACCGGCCCGCCGGCGAGCAGATCGAAGCGCCGCGACTGTCCGGCGAGCGCGGCCGTCGCGCGCAGCACGACCGGCGGCACGGCGATCAGGCCGGGAGGGCGGCCCAACCCCTGGCGCAGGGCCGCGACGATGCCGGCCACGCCGATCGGTTCGGGGTCGGCGACGACGTAGGCGCGCCGGGCCGGGCACGACGGCGTCAGCGAAAACAGGATCGCCTCGACCAGGTTCTCGACCGCCAGCAGCGAGCGCGGCGCGGTCAGCGCGCCGAACGGCAGCGGCATGGGCAACTTCGCCAGTTTCAGCAGCGCCGCCATGTTGGCCTTGACGCCCGGTCCGTAGACCAGCACCGGCCGCAAGGCGACCCAGTCGAGATCGAGCCCGGCCAATCCCTGCTCGGCCGCGAGCTTCGAGCGGCCATAGGCCTGATCGGGCAGCGGCGGATCGGCCTCGGTCACGGGTGGCCCAGCCGTTGCGCCGGTCTGGGCCTTGATCGAGGACAGGTAGACGAAGCGCGCGACCCCGGCCGCTTGCGCGGCCTGCGCGAGCTCCAGCGTCGCTTGCGTGTTGATGCGCTGGTAGAGCGCCTCCGGCAGGCCCGGCCCGGCATGGGCGAGGCCGGCGAGATGCACGACATGGTCGACGCCGGCGAGCGCCGCGCTCCAGTCGACCGGCTCGGCGAGATCGCCGGCGACGACCGCCTCCACGCCGGTCGGCGGCGAGGAAGCCCGGCGCTGCGCGACGCGGACGCGATAGCCGGCCGCCAGCAGGCCGGCGACGAGATGCGGCCCGATGAAGCCGCCGGCTCCGGTGACGAGGACGAGCGGATCAGCCAAGGCTCGCGCGCCTCGTCGCGAAGCGCCGGAGCAGCAGCGCGGTCAGCAGCAGGCCGGCGGAGAGGCAGGCGACCTGCATCCAAGGCGCTGTGAAGCGCAGGCTCAGGCCCGCCAGCCCGATCAGTCCGACATTCAGCAGCGCGACCAGCGCCACGATCTCCATCACGCCATGGCCGTTGACCGTGGCCTGCTGATAGAAATGGCTGCGATGCGCCTCCCAGACCTTTTCCCCGCGCGCCAGCCGGCGCAGCAGCGTGATGGTCGAATCCGCGACATGATAGAGCGGCAGCAGCAGCGCCGCCGCGAGTGCGCCGGTTCCGGCCAGCCGGTAGAGCAGCCAGGCCGTCAGAAGCCCGATCGGCAGCGAGCCGACATCGCCGAGGAAGAGCCGCGCCGTCGGCCTGTTGAAGGGCGCGAAGCCGAGCAGCCCGCCGCAGAGCGCCGCCGCGAGCCAGCCCGTCGTCGGGTCGAGGACGCCGGCCGCGCCGGCCAGCGCCAGAGCGCCGCTCGGCGGCACGATGCCGGCGACCGTGATCCAGTCGATGCCGTCCATGAAGTTGACGAGATTGACGAACCAGAGGCCTGCCAGCAGCGCGAGCCCGCGCTCGACGGCGAGCGGCAGAACCTCGGGAAAGAGGCGCAGGCCGGGCGCCGCGTAAAACAGCACGAGGCCGACGCAGAGCGCCTGAAGGCCGAGCCGGACGCCGGGCGACAGCGGCCGGATGTCGTCCCAGGCTCCGACGATGGCGAGCAGGACGGCCGCGCCGAGCACCAGCAGCAGGCCGTCGCGGGCATCGGCCGGCACGGGCGCGAACAGCACCGCGAGCCCGAGCGCCAGGATCGCGGCCGCCAGCACGGCGATGCCGCCGCCCTGCGGCGTCGGCACGCGATGGCTGGAGCGCGCGCTCGGCCGCGCCATGGCGTAGCGCACCAGCAGCGGGCGCAGCACGACGCAGAGCAGGGCCGCGGCCAAGGCGGCGACGGACGCTATCAGCAGGGGCGCGAGAAGTGGTTGCAAGGCGGGGGCACCATCGGCGAGGCGCGCATGCCTAGGTGAGGTCCTGACGATTGTCGACGCCGGACTTCGCTACGAGGTTGCGCGACCTCGGACAAAGAGAGAACATGCACGCATGCTCGCCGATTCACGCCTCAACCCGCCATCGACGCGACCCGACATCACCCGCGCCGTTTGCCGCGGCGCCGGCCGGCATCTGCGGGCGCGCGGCTACGCCATCGTCAAGGAGATGAGCTTCGCCAATGGCAGGCGCGGCGACATCGTGGCGCTCTCGCCTTCTGGCGAACTGCTGGTGATCGAGGTGAAGTCCGGCGTCGAGGATTACCGGATCGACGGCAAATGGCCGGATTACCGCGACTATTGCGACGGCTTCCTGTTCGCCGTCGCGCCGGAGTTTCCGCGCGAGATCCTGCCCGACGATGTCGGGCTGATCGTTGCCGATGCCTGGGGTGGCGACATGCTGCGCGAGCCGCCGCGCCATCCGCTGAGCCCAGCCCGGCGCAAGGCGCTGACCATCGCCTTTGCGAAATTGGCGGCCGGGCGGCTGGCCCTGATCGAGGATCCCGATCGGTCGAGCGCCTAGCGCGGGGCGCGCTTGGCCAGAATGCGCTGCAGGGTGCGCCGATGCATGCCGAGCCGACGCGCTGTTTCCGAGACGTTGCGGTTGCAGAGCTCATAGACACGCTGGATATGCTCCCAGCGGACGCGGTCTGCCGACATCGGGTTCTCCGGCGGCATCGGCCTCGAATCGCGCGCGGCGGCCAGCGCCGAATGGATCTCGTCGGCGTCGGCCGGCTTGGCGAGGAAGTCGAACGCGCCGAGCTTCACGGCGCTGACGGCGGTGGCGATGTTGCCGTAGCCGGTCAGCACGATGCCGCGCGCGTCGGGCCGGCGTTCCTTCAGCCGGACGATGACATCGAGCCCGTTGCCGTCGGCGAGGCGCAGGTCGATCACCGCGAAGGCCGGCGCCGCCGCCTCGACCTCGGCGATGCCGGCCTGGACGCCTTCGGCGGTGCGAACGGCATAGCCGCGGCTCTCCATGGCGCGCGCCAGTCGCGTCAGAAACGGCTTGTCGTCATCCACCAGCAGCAGGGACATATCCGACGGCGCCGGATTCCCGGCCGCGGCCTCGCCTGGACGTTCTTGCTTGGTCAGCAGATCTTGCATCGAAAACTCCTTGCGCCGGGCCGGCCGCGCGGAATTCTAACGCGGATGCGCCGCCCGCGCATCCCCGACTTCGCTCTGATTCAGCTAACCCCATGTAGTGCCGGCGCTTCCGGCTTTGTAGCCCCCCGGCTGCGCAGATCGGCCTCGAAGACTGATCTGGGCCAGACGATCCGGATCGCGGCTCCGCTCGCGGGCAGCGGCAGGTTGGAGAACTCGATCGCGGCCCCGCTGCGCTCCAGCAGCGTCTTGGCGATGAACAGGCCCAGGCCCAGCCCGCCGCCGGCGCGGCCCTCGCTGGCGGCGCGCGTCAGATAGGGCTCGCCGGCGCGCATCAGCACGTCCGGCGGAAAGCCCGGCCCGTCATCGGCGATGATCAGCGTGACATGGCTCTCTGACCATTGCGCCGTGATCGTGACGCCCGACGCCGCGAAATCGACGGCGTTGTCGACGATGTTGCCGAGCCCGTAGATCATGCCGGGATTACGGCGGCAGACGGGCTCCGGCTTCTCGCCCGTCGTCGTGATCTCGAAGGGCACGCCGAAGGGCCGCTGCGGCCCTGCCGCCTCCTCGATCAGCAGGCGCAGGGAGAGCTGGTCGAGCGGGCCGGCGTCGTCGTCCTGCAGCGAGGCGAGCTTGCTCAGGATGCCGCGGCAACGCTCGACCTGCTCGCGCAGCAGGGCGATGTCCTCGGCCATCTCGCCCTCGGGCGGGCTGAGCCGAGACAGCTCCTTGGCGACGAGCGCGATGGTCGCGAGCGGCGTGCCGAGCTCATGGGCGGCGGCGGCGGCGAGGCCGTCGAGCTGGGAGAGATGCTGCTCGCGCGCCAATACGAGCTCGGTCGCGGTCAGCGCGTCGGACAGGTCGCGCGCTTCCTTGGCGACGCGCCAGGCATAGATGCCGGTGAAGCCGAGCCCAAGCACCAGCGAGATCCAGGTTCCGATCTGGTAGTGGGCCGGCAGGACGGGACGAGGCTCGCCGGCCCAGGGCAAGGGCAGATGCGCGAAGTTCAGCGCGCTCGCCAGCGCGATCGCGAGCATCCCGAGCAGCAGCGTGCGCTGCGGCGGCAGGGCGGTGGCCGAGATCATCACCGGGGCGAGGAACAGGATCGAGAACGGATTCTGCAGCCCGCCGGTGAGATAGAGCAGCGCGGCGAGCTGGATGATGTCGAAGGCCAGCAGCGCCGTGGCCGCGCCGTCGCGCAGGCGATGGCTCATCGGGAAGCGGATGCGCAGCGCGATGTTGAGCCAGGCCGAGACGGCGATGACCGCGAAGCACCAGCCGAAGGGCAGCGAGAAGCCGAGCCCGAAATGCACGCCGGCGACGGCCAGGCTCTGGCCGGCGATGGCGAGCCAGCGCAGCCTGACCAGCGTATCGAGCCGCAGATGACGGCCGGAACGCCGGGCCATCGGCTCGAGCCTGTCGAACGCGGTCATGACGCGGCTCCCGGACCGCGGCCGCACGCTTTCACGGCAAATAATCTGTGGCAAATCGGCATCTCAGCGGAATCTTAGTCTTTAGCCGGATTGAATGCGAACAAAGACGATCTACGGTGCGTTCCGTGCTGCAGCGCATCATCGATCGTGACGCGTTGAGCCGAGGACGGTGATCGCATGTATGGGGCGCCCATGTCGTTTGCCTATCACGCCTATGAAGCCGTTCACATGATGGTCGGGCCGGCGCGCGGTTTTTCCGACGCCGTGCAGCTCGCCTTCAGGAACCCGGCCAATCCGCTGACCTACACCCCGTTCGGGCGCACCATGGCGGCCTCCTGCGAATTGTTCGAGCGCACCACGCGGCGCTACGGCAAGCCGGCCTTCGATCTGCCGGAGACGACGATCAACGGCGTCAAGGTCGCCGTGGAGGAGCGCGTCGTCTGGGAGCGGCCCTTCTGCAAGCTGGTCTATTTCGACCGCAAGACGCAAACGCGGCGCAAGCCGCAGCCCAAGGTGCTGCTGGTCGCGCCGATGTCGGGCCACTACGCCACGCTGCTGCGCGGCACGGTCGAGGCCTTCCTGCCCGGCCATGAGGTCTACATCACCGACTGGGTCGACGCGCGCCTCGTGCCGATGAGCGCCGGCCGCTTCGATCTCGACGACTATATCGACTACGTCATCGCCATGCTGCAGACGCTCGGGCCCGACGCCCATGTCATGGCCGTGTGCCAGCCCTCGGTGCCGGTGCTCGCGGCGGTCGCGCGCATGGAAGCCGAGCGCGACACCTGCGCGCCGCGCTCGATGACGCTGATGGGCGGGCCGATCGACACGCGCCGCTCGCCGACCGAGGTCAACAAGCTCGCCATGGACCGCGGCATCGACTGGTTCCGGGCGAACTGCATCACCAAGGTGCCGTTCCCGCATCCGGGCTTCTTCCGCGAGGTCTATCCCGGCTTCCTGCAGCTCTCGGGCTTCATGGCGATGAATCTCGATCGCCACGTCACCGCCCATTACGACATGTTCAAGCATCTCGTCCGCGGCGACGGCGATTCGGCCGAGAAGCATCGCGACTTCTACGACGAATATCTCGCCGTGATGGACCTGACGGCGGAGTTCTACCTCCAGACCGTCGAGACCGTGTTCGTCGAGCACGCGCTGCCGAAAGGCACGATGATGCACCGCGACAAGCCGGTCGACCTGACCGCGATCCGGCGCGTCGCGCTGATGACGGTCGAGGGCGAGAACGACGACATCTCCGGCGTCGGCCAGACCCAGGCCGCGCACGACCTCTGCGTCAACATCCCGGCCGACAGGCGCGTGCATTACATGCAGAAGGCCGTCGGCCACTACGGCGTCTTCAACGGCTCGCGCTTCCGTTCCGAGATCGCGCCGCGCATCGCCGACTTCATGGTCGGCCTCGACATGGAGGCCGCGAAGAGCCGCCGCGACGAAAGCGCCACGGACGCCCGCAAAGCGCTGAGGATCGCGAGCTGAGACCTTCCGCGACGCCCGCGAATCCGGCACCATCGCGGCCGATGCGGTTCTCCCTGTTCAAGCGACAGCCCGATCCGGACCGGATCGAGGTGCCCCATGCCGGGATGCTCTATCCCGTTCTAGTCAGGCGGCGCGCGGCGGCGCGGCGGATGACGTTGCGCGTCTCGCAGGCGACGGGCGAAATCACCCTGACGCTGCCCGAGCGCGCCGATTTCGGCGCGGGGCGCGTCTTCGCCGAGCGTCATGGCGGCTGGATCGCGGCGCGGGTCGCCAAGCGGCCGCTTTCGGTGCCGTTCGAGCCCGGACAGACCGTGCCCTTTCGTGGCGAGCCGCACCGGATCGTGCACTGGTCGCGCGTGCGCGGCGTCACCCACGCCACGACCGACCGCGACGGCGCCGCGATCATCGCGGTGGCGGGCGAGGCGGCGCACGTGCCGCGCCGCATCCAGGATTTCCTGCGCAGGCAGGCGCTGGCCGATCTGGACGCGGCCGTCGCGCGCCATACCGCGACGCTCGGCCTCTCCGCGCGCAAGATCACCATCCGCGACACGACCAGCCGTTGGGGCTCGTGCTCGTCGAAGGGCCACCTCAACTTCTCCTGGCGGCTGATTCTCGCGCCGCCGCTGGTGCTGGATTACCTGGCGGCGCATGAGGTCGCCCATCTCAAGGAGATGAACCATTCGCACCGCTTCTGGGCGCTGACGCACAGGCTCTGCCCGCGCACGGAGGAAGCCGAGGCCTGGCTCAAGCGGAACGGCGCGGGGCTGCACGGATTCGGGTGATCCTCGACAGCCGGTCTCGCCAGACTTATTCAGGCGCACAACCTCTGGAAGTCGCGCCTCGATGAAACTACGCCCCGACACGCTGGCGATGACCGCCGTCCTCGCCATGCTGACGGCGCTCGGGCCGCTCTCGACCGATTTCTATCTGCCTTCGCTGCCCGAGATCGCGCGCGTCATGCAAAGCGATGTCGCGGGCGCGCAGGCGACGCTGTCCGTCTTCCTGTTCGGCTTCGCCGGCGGCCAGATCGTCTGGGGTCCGGTCTCCGACCGCGTCGGCCGCCGCCCGGTGCTGCTGGTGGGCTTGAGCCTGTTCGCCGCGGCGACGCTGGCCTGCGCCTTCGCGCCCTCGATCGGCGCGCTGACCGCCGCCCGCGCCCTGCAGGCCTTCGGCGCCTCGGGGCCGATCGTGCTCGGACGCGCCATGGTGCGCGATCTCCACGAGGGGCCCCGCGCCGGACGCGAGCTCGCCCGCATGGGCATGATCATGGGGCTGGTGCCGGCGATCGCGCCGGTGCTCGGCGGCTTTCTGCAGGACGCATTCGGCTGGCGCTCCACCTTCTTCGCCTCGCTCCTGTTCGCGCTGGCGCTGGTCGCCGTCATCGTCACGGTCATGCCCGAGACCCTGCGCGCCCGCTCGCCGCAACCGCTCTCCTTCCTCTCGATCTTCCGCGGCTTCGGCGTGCTGCTGCGGAACCGCGCCTTCCGCGTCTATGTCTCGCTGACGGGGCTCGCCTATGCCGGGCTCTTCACCTTCATCTCGGGCTCGTCCTTCGTGCTGATCGGCATCCACGGGCTTTCGCCCGTCGCCTACGGCCTGTCCTTCAGTTTCGGCGTGCTCGGCTTCATCGCCGGAACGATCGTCGCGCAGCGCCTGGTCGGGCGGCGCGGCATGGACGGCGTCATCGCGCTCGGCGTCGCCTGCCTCGCCGGCGGCGGGCTCGTCATGCTGGCCTGCGTCGCGACCGGATTTGGCGGGCATCTCGGCGTCACCGTGCCGATGGCGCTCTATGCCTGCGGCGTCGGGCTGACCATGCCGCAGGCTCAAGCTGCGGCGATGATGCCGTTCCCGGAGCGCGCCGGCGCGGCTTCTTCCTTCAACGGGTTGTGCCAGATGCTGCTCTCGGCCTGCGTCGGTCTGCTCGTCGGCCGGTTGCTGGGCGCGTCCGCCCTGCCGATGCCGCTGGTGATGGCGGCGATCGGCGTCGCGGCCTTCGCGATCTTCCACGGCTCGCGGCGGGTCCGCGCCGCGAAAGCCTGAATTACCCGCCGAACAGCCGCTGCAGCAGATTCTTCTCCTGCGGCGGCGGGGGCACCCAGGCGCGGTCGCTGTCGGCGGTCTGCGTGTTGCCGGGCGGCCTCGCGCTCGCCACCGGCGCGCCGTTGTCGAAGATCGAGCGCGGGCCGCTGCGCCAGAGCCCGCCTGGAAGCGGCGCGGGTTGCGCGCCGACATGGGCCGCCTTCATGTACTTGCCCCAGATCTCGGCCGGCAGGCCGCTGCCGAAGACGCGCTTCATCTGACTGTTGTCGTCATTGCCGAGCCAGACCGCGGTGACCAGCCTTGCCGTGAAGCCGACGAACCAGGCGTCCCGGAAATCCTGCGTCGTGCCCGACTTGCCGCCGACCTCCCAGCCGGGGATGTTGACCTTGCTGCCGGTGCCGCTCAGCATGACCTCGTTGAACATGGCGTTCATCATCGAGAGCGTCTGCGGCTGCACGACCGCGCCGAAGCCAGAGCCCTTGCGCGCGTAGACCACCTTGCCGGCGGTCGATTTCACCTCGCGGATGACATAGGGCAGCACGCCCTGCCCGCCATTGGCGAAGGTGGCGTAGGCCGTCGTGAGCTCGATCGGGGTCACCTCCGAGGTGCCGAGCGCCAGCGAGGGATTGGCCTGCAGCGCCGACGAGATGCCGAGCCGCTGGGCGGTGCGCACGCTCTCGCGCGGCGTCACCTCCTGGTTGAGCTTGACCGCGACCGTGTTGAGCGAATGGGCGAAGGCGGTCTGCAGCGTCACCGGGCCGCGATAGGTCCGGGAATTGTTCTCCGGCGTCCAGCCCTTGATGGTGACGAGCGAATCGTCGCGGATCGTGTCCGGCGTCAGGCCCTGCTCCAGCGCCGCGAGATAGACGAAGGGCTTGAAGGCCGAGCCCGGCTGGCGCTTGGCGGCGGTGGCGCGATTGAACTGGCTCTTGGTGTAGTCGCGCCCGCCGATGAGGGCGCGCAGCGCGCCGTCGGGCGCCATCGAGACGACCGCGCCCTGGCCGACGCCCTGCTTGGGCCCTTGCGCGGCCAGCGCCTCGACCAGCGTCGTCTCGGCCAGCGCCTGAAGTTTCGGATCGATCGTCGTCAGCACGGTGACGTCGCCATCGACAGCGCCGATGAAATCGTCGAGCACGTCCATGACGTAGTCGGCGGCGTAGTTGACCGAGCCCGCGCCGATGCGCTCGGCCGATTCGGCGGGCGCGACCAGCGCGGCCTTGGCCGCACCTTGAGAGATCAGGCCCTGTTCGGCCATGGCGGCGACGACAAGCTGGGCGCGTTTTTCCGCGGCTTCCGGATTGCGGTTGGGCGCGAGGCGCGAGGGCGCCTGGACGAGGCCCGCCAGCATGGCGGCTTCGGCGATCGTGACCGAGCGGGCCGATTTGTTGAAATAGCGCTGCGCGGCGGCCTCGACGCCATAGGCGCCCGAGCCGAAATAGACGCGGTTGAGATAGAGCTCGAGGATCTGGTCCTTGGAGTAGGTCCGCTCCAGCCAGAGCGCCAGGATCGCCTCCTGGATCTTGCGCGCCGCGGTGCGTTCCTGGGTCAGGAACAGGTTCTTGGCAAGCTGCTGGGTCAGGGTCGAGCCGCCCTGAACGCCGCTGCGGCGGCGCAGGTTGCTCACCATGGCGCGGGTCAGGCCGACCGGGTCGATGCCATAATGCTGGTAGAAGCGCCGGTCCTCGATCGCGACGAAGGCCCTGGGCAGATAGGGCGGCACCTCGCCGATCGTTATGGTGCGCCCGCCGGTCTCGCCGCGATTGGCCAAGAGCGTGCCGTCGGCGGCGAGGATCGCGATGTTTGGCGGGCGCTTGGGCACCGTGAGCTGGTTGATCGGCGGCAGTTGCGCGGCGTGATAGGCGACGAGCCCGCCCAGGCCGATCGCGCACCAGAGCCCGAGCACCATCGTCCAGTAGAACAGCCCGCCGAGAAAGGACCGGCCCTTGCGGCCGCGCCCACCCCTGCCGCGGCGCCTGTCGCGGCGCTGCGGATCGCGGCGCTCGTCCTGACGGGAGGGCTGACGATAGCCGCGCCCCGGCCGGTCATCGGCGGACAGGCGAAAATCGCCGTCGTCGCGGCTCTCGGCCCGCGCCCGCTCGAAGGACGGCTCGCGCCGCCCGGTCCGTCTCGACCTGTCGTTCATCCTGCCCTGTCTGAAGTCCGATTGCCGCCCGCGAGCGGACACCTCGCTCATCCGTCAGACAGGAGTGAAACATGGCGCTTTTAAGGGTCGGTTAAGTCTGCACCGGCCGCGGACGGCAAGGTTCGTCGCGAGAACGTGAAGATGTTGCAATCCTGCAAACCGGCGTCATCTCGCGAGGCGGTTGCGCCGCCCGCGACGATCCGTCATCAAATCGAGAAGGAGTTCAAAAACGATGTTCCGGCGGAAACGTCCTTGGAATTCGTCGCAAGCAAGCGCCGTTTCGCTCCTGAAACCGCCGCCTTCACAGAAAGAGAGCTCAATGCAGGCCTTCAGTTCGCTTCAGCGTTACCAGCCCCAGGCGCTTGCGCTTTTGCGTATCGTCACCGCCCTCATCTTCATCGCGCACGGGACGCAGAAGCTGTTCGGCTTCCCCGCGCCGCCGCAGAGCGGCCTGCCGGCGATGTTCACGCTGTTCTGGTTCGGCGCGATCCTGGAGACTTTTGGCGGGGCGCTGATCCTGATCGGCCTGTGGACCCGGCCCGTCGCCTTCGTCCTCGCCGGCGAGATGGCGGTCGCCTACTGGATGTTCCACGCGCCGCGCAGCATCTACCCGCTGCTGAATGGCGGCGATGCCGCGATCCTCTACTGCTTCGTCTTCCTCTACCTCGTCACGGCCGGCGCCGGCCCCTGGAGCGTCGACTCGCGCAAGGGCTGAACGCGTTCACGCCGAAAAGCCCGCCGTCCTTGCGGTGGGCGGGCTTTTTCCGGAGCAGGAACCGCTCAGACCGCGCCGGCGATCCAGCGCGAGAGGTCGCTCTTGGGCGCGGCCCCGACCTTCTGCGAGGCGAGCTTGCCGTCCTTGAACAGCATCAGCGTCGGGATCGAGCGGATGCCGAACTGGGCCGGGATCGCCTGGTTCTCGTCGACATTCATCTTCACGATCTTGACCTTGCCGTTCATCTCGCCGGCGATCTCCTCGAGCGCCGGGCCGATCATGCGGCAGGGACCGCACCACTCGGCCCAGAAGTCGACCACCACCGGCTCGGCCGATTTGAGGACGTCGGCCTCGAAGCTCGCATCCGTCACCTTGCCCGTCGCCATGACCCGTAGCCTTTCAATGGATTGGCGGACGCGCCGCCTTCGTGCCCGAAGCTAGGAACGCGCATGGCCGGGGTCAAGGCGCGCAGCCGCGCCCTGCCTGCGGCACTTTGATTTGGCATCGGCTTTCCCGAAAACCGCATGCCGCTTTTCGGGCCGATGCCCTAGCCCGCCATGGCTGCAAGCGCCGCATCCAGCGCCGCCGGCTCCGGCTCCAGGCAGGCCAGCGTCGCGGTATAGATCGCCAGCGGCCGCACCGTCCTGCCGGGATAGATCGCGCCGACCAGCGCGCGATAGGCGGCGAGCTGGGCCAGCGTCTCCGGCGGGATCCCGGCGGCGCTCGCCGGCGGGCGGGCGGCGGTCTTGAAATCGGCGATAAGGACCTCGTCGCCAGAGACGGCGAGGCGGTCGATCCGGCCCGAGACGGCGCGCGCGGCGCCGCCGGACAGGACGATCGTCCCGGCCAGCGGCGCTTCCGCGAGCGACCCCTCGGCGAAGAGCCTCGCGAGCGCGGGCTGGCCCAGCAAGGCCAGCGCATCCGCCGCGATGCGCCGCCGCCGCTCCGGGCCGACCGCCCTGCCGCGCGCTTCCGCGAGCGAGCGGGCGACATCGGCGCGGCGGCCGGGGGGAACTTCCGGCAGCACCTGCAGCAGGAGATGCGCGAGCCGGCCGGCGGCGGCGGCCTCGGCCAGGAACGGCCCGTCGGCAGGACGCTCCTCGGCATCGGCGGCCGACAGCGCGCTTGAGGGTTTGAGCGGCGGGGCGGGCTCGGCTTCGCCGGGCGCGGGCCGGTAAAGCCAGGCCGGCGGTGTTGCGTCCGGCGGGATGGGCGGCGCTTCAGGCTCCTCGACCTGCCCCGGCGGCGAGACCATGAAGCGGCCGATCTCGCCGTCGCCGTCGGGCGCCGGAACGGGCCGCAAGCCGGCCGTCGAAGCCTTGAGGCCGGCCTCGACCATGGCGTACCAGGAGCCTTCCGGAACCTCGCCCCCGGCCTGCGCGCCGCAGACGATCAGCCGGTCCTCGGCCCGGGTCAGCGCGACATAGAGCAGCCGGTGATGCTCCTCGACCATCCGCGCGACGAGGCCGGCCTTGGCGGCGGCGGTCGCGGCGGCGTCATCCGCCGCCGACGGGGTCCAGAGCGGCACCGCCGTACCCCGTGGCGGCTCGACCACGAGCAGCTTCGGCAGACGCCTGGCGCTCGGTTCCGGCCCGAGATCGGCCAAGATCACGATCTTCGCCTCCAGTCCCTTGGCGCCATGCACGGTCATGACGCGGACCTCGCCGGCGCTCGACGAGAGGTCGCGCTTCACGTCGGCCGCCGTGCCGGCGACATGGCGCAGAAATGCCGCGAGCGAGGGGCCGTAGCGCCGCTCATGATCGAGCGCGGCATTGAGGAAGGCGTCGAGCGCGTCGCCGGCCTCCGCGCCGAGCCGCGCCAGCGCCAGATTGCGGCCGCCGCCCGGGCCGAGCAGGTCGGCGAAGAAGCGGAACGGTCCGCAGCGCGCGGCTTCGCCAGCGAGCGCCGTCAATCGGCGCTCGATCTCTGCGTAACGCGGCTCGCTCTCGCCGGCCTGACGCAGCGCGTCGCGCAAGGAGCCTCGGCGCTCCGGCGCGAGCCGCATCAGGTCGTCGTCGTTCAGCCCGATCAGCGGCGTCTTCAGCGCGATCGCGAGCGTCAGGTCGTCCTCGGGCAGCAGCAGCGTCTGGCCGAGCGCGACCAGATCCTCGACCGCCGGATGCTCGGCCAGCGAGAGCCGGTCGCGGCCGGTGACGGGCACGCCGGCATCCTTCAGCGCCTTGACGATCCGCTCGAACAGCGCGCCGCGATTGCGCAGCAGGATCATCACATCGCCGGGCTTGAAGGGATGGCCGCGATCGTCGCGGCCGGCCCGATTCCAGCGCGCCAGGGTCGTGGCGATGCGGGCGGCGAGCTTGGCGACGGCGCTGCGCCTTTCGGTGGCGTCGACCGGCGCGGTCCAGGCGTCGGGCGGCTCGCGCGCATCATCGGCCGCGACCGGCCAGAGGTCGACGCAACCGCTATCGGCCCGGCGCACCGTGTCGTGCGGCTCCGGCGTGGCCGCACCGTCGAAGACCAGCCCGCGCGCATGCTCGGGGACGGCGAAGACGGCGTCGACCGCCGCCATGATGTCGGGGGCCGAGCGGAAGGAGGTGTTGAGGCTGACGGACTCAAAATCGCCGTCGGCCGCCTCGATGGCGGCTCCCAGCCGTCGCCGCTCTTCGGCGAAGGCGGCAGGCGCCGCGCCCTGGAAGCCATAGATCGACTGCTTCTCGTCGCCGACGACGAAGAGCGTGCGCGGGCGGCCGCTGGCCGCCAGCAGCTTTTGCGTGCTGGTGAACTCGGCGGCGAGCGCGCCGAGGATCGCCCATTGCGCGTCGCTGGTGTCCTGCGCCTCGTCGAGCAGGATATGGTCGATGCCGGCGTCGAGCTTGTAGAGCACCCATGCGGCCTCGACGCGCGACAGCAGCGAGCGCGTCTTGGCGATCAGATCGTCATAGTCGAGCAGCGAGCGCTGGCTCTTCTGGCGTCGATAGGAGGCCAGCATCCGCGTCACCAGCAGCGCCAGCGCATGGCCGCGGTCGCGGATCGCGATGGCGGCGAGACGATCGGACGCCGCCAGCAGGATTGTGGCCAGATCCTCCAGCACCGCCATCAGATCGTCGGGCAGCACCGAGCTCCTCGTGCCCCGGATATTGGCGTTGACCGCGCCCTTCTCGGTGATGAAGCCGCCGCGGCAGGTCGCCACCGGGTCGCCGTCGTCCTGACCGGCCAGCAGATTGCGCAGGGTCGTCGCAAAAGCCCGGCGCGTCTGGCTGCCGGCGTCGAGCGCGGCGATCAGCCCATCCAGCCCAGCGAGGCCCGCAAGATCGCGGCGGAAATCCGCCGTCACCGCGTCCGCCGTGAGTTCCGGCGCGATGCCCAGAAACGCCGCCATGCCGGCGCGCATTCTTGCGGCGTCGCGGGCGCGGCCGTGGGGATCGCTGAACAGCGCACGCTGGCGCAGCGCCTCCTGGATCATGACCTCAAAGGTGTCCTGCGCCGCGTGCCGGGCGAGCAGATCGAGCGCGGCCGCCAGTTCGCCGTCCGGCTCGGCCACGACCTGCGCCAACAGCTCGCGGCGCGCGATGCGCAGCATTCCGGTCTGCGCCAGATCGTCGGCGACCTCGAAGCGCGGCGGAACGTTCGCCTCGAAGGGCGCGGCCTGCAGCACGCGGGTACAGAAGGCGTGGACGGTCTCGATCTTCAGGCCTCCCGGCGTCTCCAGCGCCTGCGCGAAGAGCCGGCGCGCCGAGGCGAGGTCGGTCGCCGAGGGCGGCGCGCCCGTCAGCCCGGCCAGCGCCTTGCGCAGCTTCTCCTCGGGCAGCGTCGCCCAGGCCGAAAGCTCGCGGAACAGCCGGTTCGCCATGTTGGCGGCGGCCGCCTTGGTGTAGGTGATGCAGAGCATCCGGCCGGGCGCGACGCCGTCGAGCAAGAGACGCAGCACCCGGTTGACCAGCACATGGGTCTTGCCCGATCCGGCATTGGCCGAGACCCAGGCGCTGAGGCGCGGCCCCGAGGCCTTCGCCTGGCGCCGCTTCGTCAGCTCGGGGACGATCCAGCCCGGCTTCACGCCTCGTCCTCCGCGTCGCCGCCGGCCGCGGCCCATTCCTTGACGCGAGCGAGCCGGTCGTAAGGCGAGGCATATTTGATGTAATCCGGCGCGCGGCGGGAGAGATAGGCCTCGCCGCCGTCGCGCAGCGCCGCGACGTGCCGGAGCAGCCGTTCGAGATGGCGCGCCGAGACATCGGCCAAGGTCTCCTCGCCGAAATCGAGCGGCTTGTCCCTGGCCCAGCCCTTCGGATCGTGGTGGAGCTTGAGATAGAGCACCGCCTCGACCGGCGCCGGGCCGACGACATCATGAAAGCCGGCGCGGGCCGCGAGTTCGGCTTCGAGCGTCAGTTGCGGCGCGAAGCCCTTCTCGACCTGCGCCTTGCTCGGCGGCGCGCCGGTCTTGAAG
This sequence comes from Allobosea sp. GW821-FHT12C12, assembly GCF_058807355.1. Taxonomy (NCBI): domain Bacteria; kingdom Pseudomonadati; phylum Pseudomonadota; class Alphaproteobacteria; order Hyphomicrobiales; family Alloboseaceae; genus Allobosea; species Allobosea sp. GW821-FHT12C12. The sequence goes on along the minus strand of NZ_JBXAQP010000008.1, from coordinate 181,865 downwards.
TCGATGATCTTCAGCCGTCCCTCGCGCGTCACCTCGATGCGGTCGGCCCGGCCGCTCAGGCGCAACTGCTCGCCGTCCGGCAGCGGAAAGCTCGCGCCCGTGCCGCGCTCGACCGCGACCTTGGCGAGGCCGGGCCGCCGCCGCCGCTCCCAGCCGATGAAATGATCGGCCGTCAGAAGGAAGCGCGGCCACCAGAAGGCCTTCACCTCCGGCGTGTCGTCGAGCTCCGCAAACAGCCTGTGACCGATGGCGATGAGCTGGCCGAGCGCGTCGACCGGGAGCGTCGCGGGGTTGGCGATGGCGAACTCGGCGACGATCCCGTGCAGCAGGTCGCCGCGATCCTGGGCGCCCAGATCCTCGACCAGCGGATCGAGCGCGTCGAGCTTCAGAATCTTCCGGGCATGGATCACATAGGGGTCGCGATAGAGCGTCTCGACATCGGTGACGCTGAGCGAGAGCGGCTGCAGCCGGCGTGGCGGCAGCGGCGCGGGCCGTCCGATCGGCTTGACCGGCGCGGGCGCACTCAGCGTCGCGGCCAGCGCGGAGAGCCGCTGTCCGTCGGCGAGCGATCGCTTCCAGACGGGCTCCGGCGTCACCGCCTTCAGGCGCTGCCAGAAGCGCGAGGCGATGGTCTCGGCCTCGCCGGCCTTGCGCGATCGCGTCAGCGTGACATGGCGCGCCATCAGCGCCTGAACGAAGTCATGCGCGGTCTGGCCGATGCGTCGCTCCGGCGGGGAGAGGCCGAGTTCGGCCCGCATCGGCCGGTTGAGGAACGAATCCGTGCGGGTCTCGGGCGGCCAGACCGTCTCGTTCAATCCGCCGAGCACGACATGGTCGGCCTCCAGCAGGCGCGCCTCCAGCAACCCCCAGATCTTTACGCGCGGATGGCTGCTGCTCGCACGGCGGACGACACGCTCGGCAAGCAGGCCTTCGAGGATCGCGACCGCGTCGGTCGCGCGGACGCCTTCGGGCATCTCGGCCCCGGCGCCCGCAAGGTCGTCGAAAAGCCCCGCCAACGCCTCGCCATCGGGACCGACGAAGGCGAGAGCCGCACCGCCTTTCGCCCGGCTCAGCGCCTCGACGGCGGCGCGGGCGGCCGCTACGAGGGCCGGCAGGTCGACCGGCTCGGCCGCCAGCGACGCGCATAGCGGCGTCATGGCGACATCGAGCGCGTCGAGCAGCGCGATCGCGGCGATCTCGTCGTTGGCGCTCAGGCGCTTTCGTGGGCCCGGTACGTGGCGCTCGTCGGGACCGGGTTTCAGTGCCGCGAGGCTCGCTCGCAGCCCCGTCATGCCGGGACGGACGGCGCGGCCACGCCAGGCTCCGATCTCCAGCGCCGAGGCCCCTTGCCTGACCTGCTCGAGCGGCAGGCCGAGCCGGCAGAGCGGATGGGCGAGCAGGTCGATCAGGGCGGCGGGCGCGAGCTCCGACAGCGCCGCCTCGAGCGCCAGCCGCAGCAGCGAGCCGGCAGGCCAGCGCGCCAGCGGCAGGCCGGCGGAATCGTCGACGGCGACGCCCCAGCGCTTGAGCTCGACCGCGACGCGCTCGGCCAAACCGCGATCGGGCGTCACCAGCGCGGCCTGCGCGCCCGGCTCATCCAGCGTCTCGCGCAGGGCGAGCGCCACCGTCAGCGCTTCCTCGCGCTCGTCGGCGGCCTCGACGAGGCGGAGACCGGCCATGGCGCTGTCGGCCTCGGTCCCGCTCAGGCGCTCGGCGAGGCCCGCCCAGAGTTCGGTGACGGAGGCCGGCAGCATCGCCTCGCGCAGCATCACGGTGCGGGCGGCGCGGCCAGTGTCGGGCTCGGCGAGGCTGACGACGTCGTCGCGCTCGGCCTGCAGCGTGGCGAGAAGATGATGCAGAGCCGCCTGCGGATGGGAGGGCGCCGGCTCGTCAGCGATGGCGCGCCAGGCCTGTTCCGGCAAGGCGAGGTCCAGTCCCGGCAGCACCACCGCGCCCCCCGGCAGCCGGGCAATCGCGGCCAGCAATCGCGCCGTGGCAGGGATGGTGCCGGTCGAGCCGGCCGCGATGATCGGCCCCTTGGGCGGATTCGCCAGCAGCCGTTCGCGCTCCGCCGCCAGCATGGCGTTGCGGAAGGAGGCGGGATCGCATTCGCCGCGCTCCTTGAGAACGGCAGGCCAGTTCTTGCCGAGAATGGCAAGAAAGTCGGCGTTGAGCTGCCAGACCGCGTCGAAGCGCGCCGCATCCAGCGTCGCCAGCCGATCGACCGCGACACCCTCGGTCTGCATCTGGTCGAGCAGGGCGGCGAGGTCACCCGCAAGCCCATAAGCCTCGGCGAGCGTGGCCGGCGCCAGCGAGGGCTCGGACGCATCGATCTTGAGATGGCGGCGGTTGGCGCTGCGGCCCCAGGCATCGACCAGCCGCGTCAGCAGCATGCGTCGCGCCAGCGGATCGACCGGCATCAGCGCGCCATGCGTCCAGGCCTCGGCCCCGATCAGCGCGGGCTCGGTTTCGTCGACGTCGCCGAGCGGCACGATGCGCGGCAGCAGCAGAGGCTTGCCGCCGAGCTGCTCCGACAGGCAGGCGACGAGCGCGCGCGCGGCGCGCCGCGTCGGCAGGTAGATCGTGGCCCGCGCCAGCGCCATCGGATCGTCGGGATCGACCAGCCGGCCGAAGCGGCCGGCCAGCATCGCCCGCGCCAGCACGTCGAGGAACGGCGCACCGGGCGGGATGGTGAAGAGGTTCAGCTCAGCCATGGCCGGCTTTGGCGCGGCGCAGCCCTTGCGCGGCGGCGAAGGCGGATTCCGCCGGCGCGATCGCCTCGGGCGTGCCGACATGCAGCCATTGGCCCTCGAGCACGACGCCATGCAGCCGGCCGGCGGCGATGGCGCGGTCGAACAGCAGGTTGAGCGAGAACGGGCCGTCGGGCGTCTGCGTGAAGAGGTCCGGCTTCAGGATGGCGACGCCGGCATAGACCTGGGGCGCGCTCTCAGCCTTGCCGCGCCGCGCCAGCCGGCCGGCCTCGTCGCGAAAGAAATCGCCGGCGCCGTCGAAGCCGATGCTGGTCTCGCGCGGCGCGAGCAGCAGCAGCAGATCCATCGTCGCCGGATTCCAGGCCTGCGCCATCGCGGCGATATTGGACCGCCCGGTCTCGCTCCAGAGCGAGTCGGAATTGATGTGGAAGAACGGCTCGGAGCCGAGCAGCGGCAGGGCCTTCTTCACGCCGCCGCCGGTTTCCAGAAGTTGCGCGCGCTCGTCGGAGATCGTGATGCGCGGCCGCGAGCGCGCGGCCAGATGCGTCTCGATCCGTTCGGCGAGATGATGCACGTTGACGACCGCCTCCTCGACGCCGGCCTCGGCCAGCCGGTCGAGCGCATGGTCGAGCATCGGCTTGCCGCCGATCGCGACGAGCGGCTTCGGCAGCGTGTCGGTGATCGGGCGCATGCGCTGGCCCAGGCCCGCCGCCAGAACCATGGCCCGGCGGATCGGCGTCGAGGCGGCTGGCGTCACGCGAATCTCCGAAGCTGGATCAACCTGCGCCATGCTTAACCCGTCATGGTCGGGCTTGTCCCGACCATCCACGTCTTCCTGCGTCAGGAGCCGTGGTCAAGACGCGGATGCTCGCCACAGGGACGAGCATGACGGCGAGCTCAACCCCCCTCGAACAGCTTCGGCAGATGGGCCTGGCACCAACCCTTCAATTCTTCCAGCGCCGGATGCTCGAGATTGCGGCGCAGATAGGCCTCGATGCGAGGCAGGTGCCTCAGATAGGCCGGCTTGCCGTCGCGCTTGTCGAGGCGGGCGAAGATGCCGGCGATCTTGGTGTTGCGCTGCGCGCCGAGGATCGCATAAGCGCGGGCGAAGCCGGCGAGGTCGAAATCGGGATCGTCGTTTCGCCTTGCCGCGCCATAGGCCGCGAGCAGGCGCAATTCGAGCGCGGCGGGCACGTCGACGCGCGCATCCTGCCCGAGCGAGACCAAATCATAGGCCGGGTGGCCGAGCACCGCATCCTGGAAATCGATCAGCCCGAGCCGGGCAAGGCCCTCGCGTTCCTGCAGCCAGAGCAGGTTGGGCGAGTGGACATCGCGCAGGGTCCAGGTGACCGGACCGTCGAGGATCTCGTCGAAGAGCCTGTTCCAGATGCGGCCGAACTCGGCCTGCGTCACCGCCGGCAGCGTCACGCCCGCGATATGGGGGGCATACCATTCGAGGATCAATTCGCTCTCGATCGCCAGCGCGCCGCGATCGTAATCGGGCACGACGTGGTCGCGCCCCTCCGTGACCGGCAGGATCGTGGGCAGGACGTGGCGGTGCAGGTCGGCGAGCAGCCGGGCCGCCGCCTCGTAGCGCTCGGGGATCGGCGCGCCGTCGCGCACGACGCCGTCGCTGCCGAGATCCTCGATCAGCAGCAGCCCGGTCGAGAGGTCCTGCGCCAGGATCGTCGGCACGGAATAGCCGAGCGAGCCCAGCCCGCGATCCATCGCGACGAAGGCGTCGATGGTCTCGGCGAGATGGGCGATGGCGGAATAGGGCTTGCCCTGCCGGATCGCCGGACCGTCCGGCCTTGGCGGCGAGATCATCAGCACGGCGGTCGCGCCGTCCGAATGCGTCAGGCGCTCATAGGCGCGGCTGGACGCGTCGCCCTGCATGAAATCGCGACGCGCCTCGCTCCAGCCGGCCTCGTCGAGCAGGCGGCGCGTCGCGATCGCGATGGCGAGGCGCGGGCGCCAGAGCACGCCGCCCGAGACGGTGGCGATGCGCCCGCTCTCGGGATTGGCCGGATCGACCTCCAGAACGATGTCGAGCCGGCGGCCGGCGGGCAGGCGCGTGCCGGCGCGATCGGGCCATTCGACCAGCGTGACCAGCCGGTCGAGGTCCTCGCCCAGCCCGATATCGTCGAGCTCGTCGGGGCTGCGCAGCCGGTAGAGATCGGCGTGGAGCACCGGGCCGCGCGCGGTGTCGTAGCCCTGGACCAGGGTGAAGGTCGGGCTCGGGGCTTCCAGCGTCCTGTCGCCGGAGAGTTCGCGCAGGATGGCGCGGGCCAGCGCCGATTTTCCGGCGCCGAGATGGCCCGACAGCGCGACGATGTCGCCCGGTTTCAGGATCGCCGCGAGATCGCCGGCGAAGCGCTCCGTCGCCGCCTCATCGTCCCAGAGGAGACGATGCTCGCCCGGCTTGCCGCCAGCTTCGTTCATTCGGCCGCGTCCGAGATCGGAACGTCCTGCGCCGGGAAGACGGCCGTGACGCGGGTGCCCTGGCCCGGCTCGGAATCGAGTTCGACGCGGCCGCCATGCAGTTCGACGATGGAGCGCACGATCGAGAGGCCGAGGCCGACGCCGCGATGCCGCGAGCCCAGCGAATGGCTCTCGAAACGGTCGAAGACCTTGTCCTTGACCTCGGGCGGGATGCCGCGGCCCTGATCGGCCACGGTGATGCGGACGTCGCGGCCGATCCGCCCGGCGCTGACCGAGATCGTCTGGCCGGGCTGCGAGAACCCGATCGCGTTGGAGAGCAGGTTGAACAGCACCTGCCGCAGCCGCTTGCCGTCGGCGCGCAGCGGCCCGGTCTGCGGCGCGATGTCGACATGCAGCGTCAGCCGGCTCTCCGTCATCCGGTCGTTGAGGCCGGCAGCCGCCTCGGCGATCGTCGCGGCGACGTCGACCTCGGCCAGATCGAGCGCCAGGGCGCCGTTGTCGATGGTGGCGAGGTCGAGGATGTCGTTGATGATGGCGAGCAGCGCCCCTGACGAGCTCAGGATATGCGAGGCGTAGTCGCGCTGCTTCTCGTTCAGCGCGCCGACCGTCTCGGTGCCGAGAAGCTGCGCGAAGCCGATGATGTTGGTCAGCGGCGAGCGCAGTTCGTAGGAGACGTGGTGGACGAAATCCTCGCGCAGCCGCGAGACCTTCTCCAGCGCCTCGTTCTTCTCTGTCAGCGCCCGCTCGACGTTCACCGAGGCGGTGACGTCGGCAAACGAGATCAGCGTCGCGCCGTCGGGCAGGGGGGCCGCGGCGCAGTCGAGCACCGAGCCGTCGCGGCGCTCCATCCGGCAGCGATAGTCCTCGCGCGCATCGCGCACGCCGGTGACCGTGCTGAGCAGTTCTCTCCAGACCTCGTCCCGCGGGAAGAGGGGCCGGCACAGCTTGACCACCTCGTCGATATGCGGGGCGGAGGTCGCGAGGTCGGGCTGCAGCCGCCAGGCCTGGGCGAAGGCCGGGTTCGAGAGCTTGAGCCTGCCGTCCGAGCCGAACACGGCGACGCCCTCGCGCAGCGAATCCAGCGTCTCGCGCTGCGTCCGGGAGAGCGCGTTGAAACGCGATTCCAGCGTGAAGCGCTCGGTGACGTCGTCGAAGAGATAGGTGACGCCGCCCTGGGGGTTGGGGCTGGCGACGACATGGACGGTGCGGCCATCGGGCAGATACCACCAGTCCTCATGGGCGCGCGGGCTGGTATAGGCCGCCTGCACGCCGGCCTTCCAGCTGCGATAGTCGCCGAGTTCGGGCAGGCGGCGCTCGGCCCGCAGCCGGTCGAGGATCTCGCCGTCGCTCGGCTTGCCGGCGAGAAAGCCGGGATCCAGCGCCCACAGCGTCTCGAAGCCGGTATTGGCGTAGACCAGCCGCTGCGAGGCGTCGAAGACCGCGACCGCCGTCTTGAGCCGGTCGAGCGTGCGGACATGCGCGTCCATCTGGCGCTGCAGGTCGATGCGGACGGCCTCGAGTTCGCTCATATCGGTCGCCAGCCCGGCGAAGCCCGACGGCGTCGGCAGCTCCAGCATGTCGAGCGTGCGGCGCTGGCCGGCGACCACGGCGGGGGCGCGCGCCGTGAAGACGTTTCGCTCCCGGCGCGCGGCGGCGGCCGCCTCGCGCTCGCCGCGGTCGAACAGCTCGAGCCCGCCCTTGACCGCGGACTCGGGATCGGAAGCCTCGACCGCCCTGGCATAGGCGGCGTTGACCCAGCTCAGGCGGCCGTCGGGACGGCGCGTCCAGGCCGGCTGCGGCAGCCCGGCGAGGAGGCCAGACAGCGCCTCATGGTCCGAGGCGAGCCTCTCCAGCTCGCCTTGCAGCGTCAGCGCCCGGGCGCGCTCGCCGGTCACCTCGCGCAGGCGGATGACGGCGCGGCCGGCGACGGGCCGGCCCTCGACATCGATGAAGGCGCCGGACTTGGCGCGCAGGGTGAAGCCGAAAGCCTCGCCGCGCTCCTTGAGCGCATCGGTCGCGAGTTCGAGCTTCTTGGCCTCGGCTGGCGGCGCCCAGGCGCCATAGGCGAGCGCGAGCGTCGCGCCGGGCGCGCCCAGGAAGCCCGAATCGCCCTCGAAGACCGGCGCGGCGTCGCGCCCTTTCCAGCTGACCACGACCTGCGGGTCCGAGGCGAGCAGGGCCGAGAGCCGGTCCTGATGGCCGCGCGCCGCCTCCAGTTCGCTCGCAAGCTCGGTTTCGCGCCGCTGCCAGCGCGCACGCTCGCGAATGTAGACGATCGAGGTCGTCGCGGCGAAGACGGCGAGACCCGCCAGCACGATGGACAGGCTGCCGGCGCCGAGCAGATCCCAGCGCAGGGGAGAGGCCGCGACCTCCGTCTGGGCGAAGGCGCCCACCGGGGGCTGCGACGCGGCGAGGCCCGCGAGCAGGCCGCGTCCCAGCCGGGAGCGGCCGCCTGATTCCTGTCGCCTCGCGCGCATCATCCTCGAAGTCCATCAACGTAGGGGTGAGGCAGGAAGGCCAGCCGACTTGAACGCCCGCTACAACGCAACCTCCGAGAGCCGCGCGCGACGCTGGCGGCGGCGTCGGACCGGAGCCGAATCACCGCCACTGTAATCGTCGCCGGAGTCCGTCAGGAAGTGCTTAATCGATCATGGAATCGCGGTTTTGCGCGGCTGTTGCGATGCAATCGCGCGTGCCTCAACAGCTAGGCGGCAATGCCGGAAAAACAACTATTAGTAGTGCCAGACGCGCAACACCGGATAGCCGAAAGAAAAAAGGGCCCGGCGTGACGCCGGGCCCGGATCCAGATGCGGCGTGAGCCGGATGTCAGTAGCGGTAGAGCTCGGGCTTGAACGGGCCCGTCGGAGCCAGGCCGAGATACTTGGCCTGGGCGTCGTTGAGCACGGTCAGCTTGGCGCCGACCTTGGCCAGATGCAGCGCCGCGACCTTCTCGTCGAGATGCTTGGGCAGGGTGTAGACCTTGTTCTCGTATTTGGCGTGGTGGTTCCAGAGCTCGATCTGGGCCAGCGTCTGGTTCGAGAACGAGCAGGACATCACGAAAGACGGATGCCCGGTCGCGTTGCCGAGGTTCACCAGGCGGCCTTCCGAGAGCAGGATGATGCGCTTGCCGTCGGGGAACTCGATCTCGTCGACCTGCGGCTTGACGTTGTCCCACTTGAAGTTCTTCAGGCCGGCGACCTGGATCTCGGAGTCGAAGTGGCCGATGTTGCAGACGATGGCGCGATGCTTCATCGCGCGCATGTGGTCGACGGTGATGACGTCGAGGTTGCCGGTGGCGGTGACGAAGATGTCCGCACGGGGAGCGGCGTCCTCCATGGTGACGACCTCGTAGCCCTCCATCGCCGCCTGCAGCGCGCAGATCGGGTCGATCTCGGTGACGAGGACGCGGCAGCCGGCCTGGCGCAGCGAGGCGGCCGAGCCCTTGCCGACGTCGCCATAGCCGGCGACGACCGCGACCTTGCCCGACATCATGACGTCGGTGCCGCGGCGCACGGCGTCGACCAGCGACTCGCGGCAGCCATAGAGGTTGTCGAACTTCGACTTGGTGACCGAGTCGTTGACGTTGATCGCCGGGAACGGCATGCGGCCGGCCTTGGCCAGTTCGTAGAGGCGGTGGACGCCGGTGGTGGTCTCTTCCGAGACGCCCTTGATCGCGGCGCGGGTCCTGGTGAACCAGCCCGGATTGGCCTTGAGCTCGCGCCTGATCAGCGCGAAGAAGATCGTCTCCTCCTCGTTGCCCGGCTTGTCGAGAAACTCGGCCTTGCCGGCCTCGGCCTCGGCGCCGAGGATGATCAGCATGGTCAGGTCGCCGCCATCGTCGAGGATCATGTTCGGCGTGCCGCCGTCGCCCCAGGTCGCGGTCTTGAGGACGTATTCCCAGTACTCCTCCAGCGTCTCGCCCTTGATGGCGAAGACCGGGGTGCCGCTGGCCGCGATCGCGGCGGCGGCGTGGTCCTGGGTCGAGAAGATGTTGCAGGACGACCAGCGCACATCGGCGCCGAGTTCCTTCAGCGTCTCGATCAGCACGGCGGTCTGGATCGTCATGTGCAGGCAGCCGGCGATGCGCGCGCCCTTGAGCGGGAACTTGCCCTTGTGCTCGGCGCGGATCGCCATCAGGCCCGGCATCTCGTCCTGGGCCATGTTGATTTCCTTGCGGCCGTAATCCGCGAGGGCGATGTCCTTGACGACGTAATCGGTCTTCGACACGGGGCGTGCTCCACTGCTGGTCCTGAATGACGGGCGGGTCCATAGCAGCGCCGCGGACGAAACGCAATCAAAGATATAAAGATGTCTTTATGTGTTGGTGGCGCGGCCTCACGCCGCCGCCAGCGCGCGCAAATCCGCGCCGCTCGCCAAATGCTCAGACGCATCCAGAATTCCAACGGCCACGATCCGTCCCTCGGGATCGAAGTCGAAGACCATGCCCGGACGCAGCTTCTCGCTCTCGCTGACCTACGTTTCGGCAAAGCGAATGCAGAGGGCATCGGCTAGGTGATCTTCATCCCATGCGATTTAGATCGGCCAATTCCCGTTGCGAAGCGATTTGAGTGAAATCCGCCCGCGGACAAGCTGGACAAAAAACCAAACGAGAGCCGTCAACCCAATCACGGCTTGGATTGTGAGCACCAAGACCAGACCGATTGCACCACAGCTCTACTCCCCCTCGCCGAACTTGTCCGCCACCAGCGTCTCCAGCGCCTTCAGCGCCTCTTCCGCCTCGCGGCCCTTGGCGATGACCGTGATGGTCGAGCCGATGCCGGCGCCCAGCGTCAGGATGCCCATGATCGAGGTCGCGCCAACGGTCTCGCCGCAGCGGGTCACGGTGATGTCGGCGTCGAAGTTCGAGGCGCATTGCACGAATTTCGCCGTGGCGCGGGCGTGCAGGCCCTTCTTGTTGACGATCCGGAACTCGCCATGGAGCGCGCCCGCCGGCACCTCGACCCCGGGGCAGTCGTCGCCGTCGTAGCTCTCGTCCACCGAACCGCCCATGTGCAGATTCACTTCCCCGCCAGCACGCGGCTGGCGACGGTGATGTATTTGCGGCCGGCGTCCTGCGCGCTGGTCACGGCCTCGTCGAGGGTCTTGTCCTCGCGCACGCTGGCGAGCTTGATCAGCATCGGCAGGTTGACGCCGGCGACGACGTCGATGCGGCCGGGCTCCATCACCGAGATGGCGAGGTTGGAGGGGGTGCCGCCGAACATGTCGGTCAGCACGATGACGCCCTTGCCGGTCTCGACGGCCTCGACGGCGGCGATGATGTCGCGGCGGCGGCCCTCCATGTCGTCATCGGGCGCGATGGCGATGGTGGCGAGGTTGGCTTGCGGTCCGACGACATGTTCGAGCGCGGCGCGGAACTCCGTCGCCAGATGCCCATGCGTCACGAGGACGAGTCCGATCATTCATTCCAGCGCCTGAGAGCGCGCGCAGGCGCCCGGACAAGGTCGCGGTTTATGCGGCAGGCGCGCGCCGCACGCAAGACGCGACGCCTAAAACTTGTCGAAATCCAGCGTGCTGCGGTCGAGGAAGAGGTCGAGCGCCGCCAGAGCCAGCCGCTCGTCGCCGGGCCGCCCCGTCAGCGGCAGGCGGGGCAGGTCGATCCCCTCGACGGAGACGACGAGCTGTTCCGGTTCCGGCATCCGCGCCGGCTCGTCCACGGCGAGGTCGATGACGAGCCGGACGACGACCCCGGGCAAATGCGGCTCCGGCGTCAGGCCGAGCCCGCGCCGCTCGATCAGGCCTTCCAGTGGCGCGACCGGGCGGGCGAGCAGGCGAGCGCCCGCCACGGCGAGCGCCGTGCGGTCGTCGGCGACGAGGCGCGCGAACCGTCCGGACTGACGCGCGGCTGCGATCAAGGCGAGCGCCAGCGTCGATTTGCCGGCGCCGGCCGCGCCGCGGATCAGGATTCCGGCCTCGCCGATCGCGATCGTGGTGGCGTGGACGTGAATCGGCGAGCCGGCCGACTCCTCGACGGTCATAGTTCGTCAGCTCGCCAGCGGCACGGCGGGCAGCCGCACGATGAAGCGCGCGCCGAGCCGCGTCGGCTCGCCGTCCTCGCCGATGGGGCCTAGCCGGTTCTCGGCCCTGATCGAGCCGCGATGCGCCTCGACGATCTGGCGCGAGATCGAGAGGCCGAGGCCCGAATTCTGGCCGAAACCCTCGTTCGGGCGGTCGGTGTAGAAGCGCTCGAAGACGCGCTCCAGCGCATGCGCCTCGATGCCCGGCCCATCATCCTCGACCGTGACGACGACCTCGCCGCCCTCGCGGCCGAGAAAGACGCGAACCGGCCTGTCGGGGGCCGAGAAGGAGCGGGCATTGTCGATCAGGTTGACGGCGACCTGGCCGAGGCGGGAATCATGGCCGATGACGAGGAAGCTGCCGGCCCCGGCGACGCGCTGGCCGCGGCGCTCGACCGAGAGGTCGATGCGGGGCTGGTCGTCGCGCCGCGTCTCGTTCTGGACCGAGACGACCGCCTCCAGCACCTGCGCCATGTCGACCGGGGCCGAATCGTCGCGCGCCAGCTCGGCATCGAGCCGCGAGGCGTCGGAGATGTCGGAGATCAGCCGGTCGAGGCGGCGGACATCGTGCTGGATCACGGCGAGCAGCCGGCCGCGCGAATCCTCGGACTTCGCCAGCGGCAGGGTCTCGACCGCGCTGCGCAGCGAGGTCAGCGGGTTCTTCAGTTCATGGGCCACGTCGGCGGCGAAGCTCTCGATCGCCTCGATCCGGCTGTAGAGCGCCTTGGTCATCTCGCGCAGCGAGCCCGACAGATGCCCGATCTCGTCGTGCCGGCTGGCGAAATCCGGGATCATCTCGCGCGACTTGACGCCCTTGCGGACACGCTGGGCGGCATCGGCCAGCTTTCGGATCGGCTCGGCGATGGTGCCGGCGAGCAGCACCGAGAGCACGATCATGACGAGCGCCGCGACCGCGAAGACCTGGAAGATGGCGTAGCGCTCCGAGGCGATGACGGCGTCGATATCGCCGCCTTGCGTCGAGAGCAGGAGCGCGCCCTTGACCGTGCGGAAGCGCTGCACCGGCACGGCGACCGAGACGATGGTCTGGCCGCGCGTGTTGACGCGCACGACGCTGGCCGGGATGCCGTTCAGGGCGCGCGCCACCTCGGTATAGGACTTGCCGTTGGCATTGGCGAAGTCGTCGTAGATTGGCAGGTCGGCGCGGCCGAGCCGGCTGCGCAGCACGTTCCAGGTCCGCTCCAGCAGCGGCGATTCGTCGGGCTCGCCCAGCCGCGGCAGGTCGAGCCGCAGCACGTCGCCGCGTGAATAGAGATTGCGCGAATCGAGCGTCAGCAGGCCGTCCCTGTCGTAGATGCGCGCCCGCGTCTTGGTCGGCGTCACGAGCCGGCGCAGCAGCGGGGCGACCTTTTCCGGGTTGATCGAGAAATCCAGCGGATCCTCTGTCAGGCCGGCGCTCTCGCCGGCCTGGAGCTGGAGCAGCTTGTCGGGGTCGATGGTGATCGTGTCGGTCTCGACCGTGGCCGAGGCCGAGATCGCGCCGGCGATGATCTCGCCCTGCGTCAGCAGGCTCTGGACGCGGGATTCGATCAGCCCCTCGCGGAACTGGTTGAGATAGAGGAAGCCGAGCAGCAGCGCGACGAGGCCGGCGAGGTTGAGGACGACGATGCGTCGCGTCAGGCTGGAGGCGGCGCGCGCCGAGATCGCGCGCAGGAACCTGCGGCCGAACACGGCAAGGCGCTTGCGCCAGGCCGGCACGGCTTGCGGGGGGCGGCTCTCCGCTCTGCGCTCCGTCTCGATCGTCGCCATGAGCCTAGAACTGTTCTTTCGTTCCCACGGCCCTCATCCCGAGGAGCCGCATAAGCGGCTCCTCGGGATGAGGGCCGAGAGAGATCTGGCCCTGAGAGTTCAGCTCTCCTTGAAGCGGTAGCCGACGCCGTACAAGGTCTCGATCATGTCGAAGTCGACATCGACCTGGTTGAACTTCTTGCGCAGGCGCTTGATGTGGCTGTCGATGGTGCGGTCGTCGACATAGACCTCGTCGTCGTAGGCCGCGTCCATCAGGGCGTTGCGGCTCTTCACCACGCCCGGCCGCTGCGCCAGAGACTGCAGGATCAGGAACTCGGTCACGGTCAGCGTCACCGGCTCGCCCTTCCAGGTGCAGGTGTGGCGCTCGGGGTCCATGCGCAGCAGGCCGCGCTCCAGCGCCTTGGCGTCCTCGGCTCGCGCGGGGGCGGCGGGATCCTTGGCGCCGGCGCGGCGCAGGATCGCCTTGACGCGCTCGACCAGAAGGCGCTGCGAGAACGGCTTGCGGATGAAATCGTCGGCGCCCATCTTCAGGCCGAAGAGCTCGTCGATCTCCTCGTCCTTCGAGGTCAGGAAGATCACCGGCAAGTCCGACTTCTGGCGCAGGCGGCGCAGCAGCTCCATGCCGTCCATGCGCGGCATCTTGATGTCGAAGATGGCCAGATCGGGCGGATTCTGCTTGAGTCCGTCGAGCGCCGAGGCGCCATCCGTATAGGTCATGATCCGGTAGCCCTCGGCCTCGAGGGCGATGGAGACCGAGGTCAGGATGTTGCGGTCGTCGTCGACCAGCGCAATGGTTGGCATCTAATTTCGTCTCTCGGACACGTTGCAATAAAAGTCCACTCCCGCGAGAGAGCGGCCAAACCATGGCCGCAATCTAGCGACGACGGGGCGTTACCGCTACGCCATAAGGCAAAAAACCGACGAGAGAGCGATTTGGTTCCATGGCGAGCGAGACGAGCAGTTCCCGGGCGGCGACGGCACGCCCGGCGAAGGATCCGGTCAGGCCGACCGACGAGACGGCGCGCGCGCTGGCGCGGGCCCTGCTGCGCTCCGCCCGCTCCGGCGCGCTGGCGACGCTCGGGCGCGACGGACATCCGGCCGCGAGCCTCGTCAGCCTGGCGACGGACATCGACGGCACGCCGCTGATCCTGATCTCGGCGCTGTCGGGCCATACCGGCAACCTGATCGCCGACCGCAGGGCCTCGCTGCTGATCGCGAGCGCCGGCAAGGGCGACCCGCTCGCCCATGCGCGCATCACGCTGAAGCTCGCGGCGCGCCGGGTCGATCGCGAGACCGACGAGGGCCGGCGCATCCGCCGGCGCTTCCTGGCGCGCCAGCCCAAGGCGGCGCTCTACGCCGATTTCGGCGATTTCTCGTTCTTTGCGCTGGAGATCCTGGGCGCGAGCCTGAACGGCGGCTTCGGCCGGGCCTATGAGCTCGCGCCGTCCGACATCCTCAGCGAGACCGCCGCCGCGCGGGCGCTGACGGAGATCGAGGCCGGCGCGGTCAGCCACATGAACGAGGACCATGCCGAGGCGCTGGCGCTCTACGCGACCGTCCTGCTCGGCGCGCGCAAGGGCGCCTGGCGCGCCATCGGACTCGATCCGGACGGGCTCGACCTCGCTTTGGGCGACACCGTGCTGCGCCTGGCCTTCGCCGCGCCGGTCGACGGACCCGGACCGCTGCGCAAGGTTCTGGCCGATCTGGCCGCGAAGGCGCGCGCGAGCCCAATCGCCTGATTCACCACGCTGATTTTATTCAATCGATTAATATCGGTTTCTCCGACGCCGGGACTGTCCGACGGCTTGAGCCGGCGTCATCATGGGCTTAAGGACCCGCCCACCAAACGACCATACGCCATGCCGGCGGCCCGGCGGGCTTTGGCTTTCTCTGCAGACAAGAGCGGCCGCTCCAGGCGGTCGCGTCCCGGGAGGACATCAGTGGACATCATCGGTCACTACAACGCCGCCCATGGCGCCGAGACGTTCGGCTTCCGCAAGCTGGCCTCGGTGTCCTGGAACCTCGAGGCGCCGCAGCTCTACGAGCGCGCGCTCAGGGCCGGCGAGGGCGAGCTCGCCCGGGGCGGGGCGCTCTGCGCCGATACCGGCACGCATACCGGCCGCTCGCCCAAGGACAAGTTCACGGTGCGCGACGCGCTGACCGCGGACACGATCTGGTGGGACAACAACAATGCGATGGCGCCTGAGCATTTCGAGACGCTGCTGGCCGACTTCCTGCAGCACGCCGAGGGCAAGGACCTGTTCGCGCAGGACCTTTATGGCGGCGCCGACCCGGCGCACCGGGTCAGGGCGCGCGTCTTCACCGAGATGGCCTGGCACTCGCTGTTCATCCGCAACCTCCTGATCCGGCCGAGCCCGGAAGAGGTCGCCGACTACGTGCCGCAGATGACGATCGTCGACCTGCCGAGCTTCAGGGCCGATCCCAAGCGCCATGGCTGCCGCTCCGAGACGGTCGTCGCGATCGACTTCTCGCGCAAGATCGTGCTGATCGGCGGCTCGGCCTATGCCGGCGAGATGAAAAAGTCGGTCTTCACCTATCTGAACTACGTGCTGCCGACCAAGGGCGTCGTGCCGATGCACTGCTCGGCCAATGTCGGCCCGAAGGACGATTCGGCGATCTTCTTCGGCCTGTCCGGCACCGGCAAGACCACGCTCTCGGCCGATCCCGACCGCACCCTGCTCGGCGACGACGAGCATGGCTGGTCGAAGGACGGCCTCTTCAATTTCGAGGGCGGCTGCTACGCCAAGACGATCAAGCTCTCGGCCGAGGCCGAGCCGCAGATCTTTTCCGCCTCGCAGCGCTTCGGCACGGTGCTGGAGAACGTCGTGCTCGATCCGATCACGCGCGCGGTCGATTTCGACGACCAGTCCAAGACCGAGAACACGCGCTCGGCCTATCCGCTCGACTTCATCCCCAACGCCTCGCGCACCGGGCGCGCCGGCGTGCCCAAGAACATCGTCATGCTGACGGCCGACGCCTTCGGCGTGATGCCGCCCATCGCCAAGCTCACCCCGGCCGAGGCGATGTATCATTTCCTCTCCGGCTACACCGCCAAGGTCGCCGGCACCGAGCGCGGGCTGACCGGCGTCGAGCCGGAGTTCTCGACCTGCTTCGGCTCGCCCTTCCTGCCGCGGCATCCCTCGGAATACGCCAATCTGCTGCGCGACTTCATCGCCAAGCACCATGTCGATTGCTGGCTGGTCAACACCGGCTGGA
This sequence comes from Allobosea sp. GW821-FHT12C12, assembly GCF_058807355.1. Lineage (NCBI taxonomy): Bacteria > Pseudomonadati > Pseudomonadota > Alphaproteobacteria > Hyphomicrobiales > Alloboseaceae > Allobosea > Allobosea sp. GW821-FHT12C12. Next base: position 165,673 of record NZ_JBXAQP010000008.1, on the reverse strand, counting down.
CCGGGGGCAAATACGGAACCGGCCGGCGCATGCCGATCCGCGTGACGCGCCGCCTGCTGAGCGCGGCGCTCGACGGCTCGCTCAACCGCGCCGATTTCCGTCGCGACCCCTATTTCGGCTTCGCGGTGCCGACCTCGGTGCCCGGCGTCGAGCCGCACATCCTCTATCCGGTGAAAACCTGGCAGAACAAGGCCGACTTCGCCGAGACCGCGAAGAACCTGGTCGGGATGTTCGCCGAGAACTTCAAGCGCTTCGAGAGCCATGTCGACGACGCGGTCAAGGCCGCCGCGCCGGCGAATTCGCTGGCGGCGTGAGCCTCCTCGCCGCTCTCACGACGAGCTCCGGGAACCCCTCTCCCGGGTGGGAGAGGGGTTCCCCGCGTTTCGTCCCGCGAGGATTGGAGCACTGACATGTCGCTCCCGATCCTCGCGTTCCGCCTGCTCGCCACCCTCGTCATCCTGGGCGCGACCGCCTGGGGGTCCGGCCTGCTGCTGTTCCGGCTCGCCGCCACGACAGCGGTCCTCGGTGCGATCGGATTCGGTCTCGCGGGCCTTGCCGGAGCCGCGGGTCTCTGGACCGGCGCGGCGCGGCTGCCGCTCTCCTTCGCCGTGATCTTCCTCGGCCTGCTCGGCTGGTGGGGCGGGCTGAAACCGACCCATGAGCGCAACTGGATTCCCGAACTCGCCCGCCTGCCGGCGATCGCGCGCGACGGCGAGGCGCTGACGGTGACGAACCTGCGCGACTTCGCCTGGCGGACCGAGACCGATTACGACCAGCGCTGGGAGACCAGGCGCTACGACCTGACCAGGGTCCAGGGGGCGGATCTGTTCCTGTCCTATTGGTCCGGCGAGGCGATCGCGCATCTGCTCGTTTCCTTCACCTTCTCCGACCAGCCGCCGCTGACGTTTTCGGTCGAGGTCCGGCGCGAGCAGGGCGAGGAGTGGTCCTCTCTGGCGGGCTTCTTCCGGACCTATGAGATGGCCTATGTCGCCGCCACCGAGCGCGATCTCGTCGGCCTGCGCAGCCATGCGCGGAAAGAGGATGTGCGGCTGTTCCGGCTTGCCGCGACGCCCGCCCAGGCGCGCGACGTGCTGCTGGCCTATGCCGCCGACGTCAATCGGCTGAGCGCCACGCCGCGCTGGTACAACACGCTGACGACCAACTGCACGACGGTGGTCTACAATCTGGTCGGCTCGGTCGCGCCCGGCTGGAAATTCTCGCTGCCGCTCGATCCGCGCGTGCTTCTGTCCGGCTATCTGCCGGGCTATCTCCGGCGCATCGGCGCGATCAGCGCCGACATTCCGCTCGACCGGCTCGTCGGACAGGCGCGGATCGGAGAGAAGGCGCGCGCGGTGGCTCTCGACGATCCGGAGTTCTCGGCGAAAATCCGCGAGGGCGTGCCGGCCGGGAGGCCCTGAGCGGCCGCTGTTCCGAAATTACGGTTCATGACTGGAACATGACGGTTTTGTGTCACATACTCCCGGCCAGGCCCGCGCAGACCGGGCTCTCGACATGGGAGGGAATCGCTTGAAAACCCCGACGCTTTCGCCGGCGCTCGCCGCCTTTCCGCTCGTCATCGGCCTGGCCGCGGGCATCGCCGCGCCTGCGCTGGCGCAGGATGCCTGCCCGAATCGCGGCCAGCTCGACACGCTCTATTGCGACGCCAACAAGGATCTGGTCGCGGACGCGCCCACCGACGCGTCGAAATGGAAGGACCCGTCCGCGCTGGTCTGGGCCTATACGCCGGTCGAGGATCCGGCCGTCTACGCCAACATCTTCAAGCCGCTGACCGAGCATCTCGCCGCCTGCACGGGCAAGCGCATCGTCTATTATCCGGTGCAGTCGAACTCGGCCGAGATCGAGGCCATGCGTTCGGGCCGGCTGCATTTCGCCGGCTTCTCGACCGGGCCGACCGGATTCGCGGTCAACCTTGCCGGCGCGGTGCCGTTCGCGGCCAAGGGCTCGGCCGAAGGCGTGCGCGGCTACAACCTCGTCGCGGTGGTCAAGGCGTCGAGCCCCTACCAGAAGCTCGCCGACCTCAAGGGCAAGAAGGTCGCCCACACCTCGCCCTCGTCGAATTCGGGCAATCTCGCGCCGCGCGTGCTGTTTCCCGAACAGGGGCTGACCGCCGACACCGACTACAAGCCGCTGATGTCGGGCGGGCACGACAAGTCGATCCTCGGCGTCGTCTCGGGCGACTACGACATGGGCGCGGTCGCCGGCGACGTCTATCAGCGCATGATCGTGCGCGGCACGATCAAGAAGGACGATCTGCGCGAGATCTATCGCAGCCCGATCTTCCCGACCTCGTCCTTCGCTTATGCGCACGACCTCAAGCCGGAGCTCGCCAAGAAGCTGACCGACTGCTTCTTCTCCTTCCGCTTCACGCCGGAGATGACGAAGGAGTTCAACGGCGACGACCGCTTCCTGCCGATCACCTACCAGAAGGACTGGGCGGTGGTGCGCGACGTCGCCGAGAAGTCGGGCACGCCATACAACAAGTCGGCCTACGACACCGAGGCCAAGCGCGAGGCGGACGAACTCGCCAAGAAGAAGGCGGCCCCGCCCAAGGCTCCGTGACGGCAAGGCTCCGTGACGGCAAGCCGCCACGACTTCAAAAGAAAGCTGCCTCGACAGAAAGCCGCCCCGACAGATGAGCGCCCTGCCCCTCGACGCGCCCGGCCACGGCCGGGCGCTGATCATTCGCAACCTCGTCAAGGAGTACCGGGCCGGCCAGCCCGTCCTGCGCGACATCTCGCTGAGCGTCGACGAGCCCGGCATCGTCGCGATCATCGGGCCGTCCGGCACCGGCAAGTCGACGCTGATCCGCTGCATCAACCGGCTGGTCGACCCGACGTCCGGGTCGATCCTGCTCGGCGGCGTCGATCTCGCCACGCTGCAGGGCGACGCGCTGCGCCAGGCGCGCCGCCGGCTCGGCATGGTCTTCCAGGAGTACAATCTGGTCGAGCGCCTGACCGTGATCGAGAACGTGCTGTGCGGGCGGCTCGGCTACGTGCCGGTCTGGCGCGCCTGGACGCGGCGCTTCCCCGAGACCGACATCGCGCGCGCCTTCGCCCTGCTCGAATCGGTCGGTCTCGGCGATTTCGCGACGCGGCGCGCCGACCAGCTCTCGGGCGGCCAGCGCCAGCGCGTCGGCATCGCGCGCGCGGTGATGCAGGAGCCGGACCTCGTGCTCGCCGACGAGCCGACCTCCTCGCTCGACCCCAAGACCTCGGTCGAGATCATGGAGCTTCTGGCCAAGGTCGGCCGCGAACGCGACATTCCCGTGCTGGTCAACATCCACAACGTCGCGCTGGCGCGCCGCTTCGCCCTGCGCATCATCGGCATGTCCAAGGGCCTCGTCGTCTATGACGGGCCGCCGAGCGGGCTGAACGACGGCCACCTCGCCGAGATCTATGGCGGCGAAGGCTGGATGGAATGAGCGACGGTCCCGCTCCGGGCGGCAGCTTGCGCGCCCGCGCCTTTCCGCCGAACTGGCCGCTGCGCATCGGGGCGGCGCTGTTTCTCGTCTATGTCGCCTATGCGGCGCAGATCCTCGACATCCGCCGGGAGCGCTTCGTCCAGGGGCTCGACAACGGCGCGCGCTTCCTCGGCCGGATGCTGCCGCCCAACACCGCGCCCGACAAGATGCGGCTGCTGTTCGACGGCATGCTGGAATCGCTGCAGATCGCCATCATCGCGACCGGGGCCGGCGTGCTACTGGCGCTGCCGCTCGGCCTGTTCGCGGCGCGCAACCTGATGCCGCCGCCGGTCACGATCGCGGCGCGCGGCGTGATCGCGCTGTGCCGGACCTTCCACCCGGTCATCGTCGCCATCCTGTTCGTCAAGGCGGTCGGCTTCGGGGCGCTGGCCGGCGTGATGGCGCTCGTGGTCGCGACGCTCGGCTTCATCGCCAAGCTGATCGCCGAGGCGATCGAGGAGATGTCGATGAAGCCGATCGAGGCGCTGCGCGCCGCGGGCGCGCCCTTCCTCTCGGTCGTGACGATGGGCGTCGTGCCGCAGGTGCTGCCGCGCTTCATCGGCTTCGCCGCCTATCAGCTCGACTCCAACCTGCGCAATTCGGCGCTGGTCGGCCTCGTCGGCGGCGGCGGCATCGGGGCGACGCTGTTCACCGCCTTCCAGCGCTTCGACTACGACTTCGTGCTCTCGATCATCATCGCGATCATCGTCACGGTGATGGCGGGCGAGATCCTGTCGGCCTTCATGCGGCGGATCTACCAGGACGAGGCCCCCTCCGGCGTCGTGAAGCAGGGAGCCGCCGGCCCGGTCTGGCAGCGCTTCAGCACGGCCGAGCGGACCTTGCGTCTCGCCTTCTGGGGCATCGCCGCGCTGGCGCTGGGCTGGTCCCTGCGCACCATCGAGGTGATCCCGGAGTTTCTCTACGACGCGCCGCAGCAGACGGCCGACCTGTTCGCGCGGATGTGGCCGATCGACTGGGCCTATTTCCCGAAGGTCGTCGCCGCGGCGCTGGTCGAGACGCTGCACACCGCGACGCTCGGCACCATCCTCGCCATCCTGCTGGCGACGCCGGTGGCGCTGATGTGCGCCCGCAACGTCTCGCCCTCGGCCTTCGTCAACACCGTCGGCCGCTTCGTCCTGGTGGCGACGCGCTCGGTCCATACCCTCGTCTGGGCGCTGCTCTTCGTCGCGGTGTTCGGGCCGGGGGCTCTGGCGGGCGTGCTCGCGGTCGCGGTGCATTCGATCGGCTTCACGGGCAAGTTCCTGGCCGAGGCGATCGAAGAGGCGAAGGCCGGGCCGATCGAGGCGCTGCGGGCGGCCGGAGCGCCGCGACGCGCCGTGCTGCTGAAGGGCTTCTGGCCGCAGGTGAAGCCGGCTTTTCTCGCGGTCAGCCTGTTCCGCTGGGACATCAATGTCCGCGAGAGCGCCGTGCTCGGCCTCGTCGGCGCGGGCGGGCTCGGCGTCGCGCTGCAGGCGGCGATGGACAATCTCTACTGGGACCAGGTCGGGCTGGTGCTGCTGGTGATCTTCGTCGTGGTCGTGCTCACCGAGGTCGTCACGGCGGCGATCCGCTCGCGGGTGATCTAGACGCCGGAGCGGTCCAGCAGACGATCACGACTGGCCGCCTCGCCCGGGCGAGCGTCTTCGCATCACAGACCAAATCGCCAGCCGAACGATCAAATAGATGAATGGCAGAAAGGCGTAAACGTACGCTGGCAACCCGAATGGTGGGCCAGTCGAGACATCTATAAAAGATTGCGCAAAGGCATAAAACAGCATCGCGACGCTGATCACGATGACAAGGATGAATTCCAGCAAGTTAGTCACTGGCTCCCGCTCCTCGTCATGGTCGGGCTTGTCCCGACCATCCACGTCTTCGGTTGCGTCAAACTAGGGTAGCAAGGCGTGGATGCTGGGGACAAGCCCGAGCATGACGGCAGTGGCATCAGCGGAAGAACAGAGCCGTCAGCAGCAGGAAGAGCGGCAGCAGGACCGCGCCCGACCAGAGCATGTAGCCGAAGAAGCTCGGCATCGCGACCTTGCGGTCCTTGGCGATGGCGTAGACCATGAAGTTGGGCGCGTTGCCGATATAGGTGTTGGCGCCCATGAAGACCGCGCCAGCCGAGATCGCGGCGAGCGTCGCCGCGCCCGCATTCATCAGCGCCTGCGCGTCGCCGCCGGCCAGCTCGAAGAAGACGAGATAGGTCGGGGCGTTGTCGAGGAAGGACGAGAGGATGCCGGTCAGCCAGAAATAGGCGACGATGTTGTCGCTGCCGTCCGGTTTCGAGACCAGCGCGACCAGCCCCGAGAACGCGCCGTCCTTGCCGGCCTGCAGCATCGCCAGCACCGGGACGATGCAGATGAAGATGCCGGCGAAGAGCTTGGCGACCTCGGCGATCGGAGCCCAGCCGAACTCGTTGCCGGCCCTGACGGGATTGGGAGTCAGCTTCAGCGACAGGCCGGCCAGCGCCAGCAGGACGAGATCGCGCACCACGTTCTGAAGCTCGACCCTGACGCCGCGGATGTCGAGGGCGATGCCCGGCTTCCAGCTCGCCGAGAGCAGGATGGCGAGGATCACGCCGCCGAGCAGCACCAAATTGACCTTGCCGTAGAGCTTGACGGCGCGATCCGGCGTCGGATCCTTCAGCGGCGTATAATCGTGCTCCTTGCGGACAAAATAGCTGTCCAGCGCGAAGAACAGCGCGAGCAGGAGCGCGACCGAAAGAACTGTCGGCCCCAGCAGATTCGTCGTCGTCCAGAAGAAGTCGACCCCGCGCAGGAAGCCGAGGAAGAGCGGCGGATCGCCGAGCGGCGTCAGCGAGCCGCCGATGTTCGAGACCAGGAAGATGAAGAAGACCACGACATGGACGTTGAAGCGCCGGTCGTCATTGGCGCGCAGCACCGGGCGGATCATGATGATCGAGGCGCCGGTCGTGCCGACCACGCTCGCCATCAGGGCGCCGATGGCGAGCAGCGCCGTATTGGTCGCCGGCGTCCCGTCGAGGTTCCCCATGATCAGAATGCCGCCGGCGATCGTGAACAGCGAAAACAGCAGGATGATGAAGGGGATGTATTCGAGCAGCGCGGCGTGCAGCAGCGCCCCCAGCGCCGGATCGAGGCCGCGGAACAGGACCAGCGGGACCAGCACGAGGACGGCCCAGAAGGCGGCGAACTTCCCGTGGTTCAGCTCCCAGAAATGCGGAAGCAGCACCGGTCCGAGCGCGATCGACAGCAGCAGGCCGACGAAGGGCAGCGCCCAGGCGGCGCCCATGGTCGCGCCGCCGATGTCGCCGGCGGCGAGCGCCGCGCCGGGAGCGAGGCAGAGGACGAGCGTTGCGCCGAGGCGCGCCGGAACGATGATCACGATCTCTGGTTCCCGGCCTCCCGGCGCCCGATCATCGGGCCCGGCTCGCCTGCTTGGCTAGTCGATGACCATGGGGCTGGCAAGGATGGGCCTGACGCGCCGCGCGCCATTAGCCTGCCATTCATTCCCGTAGAATAATCTCCTGCCCTGCGGCGTCCCGGCCGCGGCCGATTCGGGGCCTGAGCATGTGCCGTTTCCTCGTCTATTCCGGCGTTCCGGTCTTCCTCGAAGACCTCGTGGCGGCGCCGTGCCATTCGCTGATCCACCAGTCGCTTCATGCGGAGGAGACCAAGAGCGGCACCAACGGCGACGGGTTCGGGCTCGGCTGGTACGGCGAGCGGGCGGAGCCCGGCCTCTATCGCGAGGTCAGGCCGGCCTGGTCCGACGAGAACCTGCTCTCGATCGCCCGCCAGGTCCGCTCCGGCCTGTTCTTCGCCCATGTCCGCGCCGCGACCGGCACGGCGACGACGCGCGCGAACTGCCACCCCTTTTCCCATGGCCGGCATCTCTTCATGCATAACGGCCAGATCGGCGGCTACGGCCTGATCCGCCGCAAGCTCGAGAGTCTGATCCCGGACGCGCTCTACGGCGCGCGCGTCGGCACGACCGATTCGGAGGCCCTGTTCCTGCTGGCGCTGGCGCGAATCGCCGACGGTTTTTCGCCCGGCGAGGCCTTGGCCTGGGCGCTCGGGGAGGCGCTTTCGCTGATGCAGGCGGCGGGCATCCGCGAGCCCTTGCGCTGCGCGGCGGCGCTGGCCGATGGCGAGACCATTCACGCCCTGCGCTGGTCATCCGACCCCAAGCCGCCCTCGCTCTATCTCTGCGATCGCGGCGACAGCGTCGTCGTCGCGTCGGAGCCGGTCGATGCGGCGCGCGACTGCTGGCAGGCCCTGCCCTGCAACACGCTGGTGACGATCGCGGCCGGCGCGGTGTCGACGCGGCCCTTCGAGGTGGCGGCGGAGCGGGTCGCGGCCTGAAGCGCCGCTTGCCAGCCTGGGCCGAACGCGCGACATCGGCCGCGCCATGCGCGCCTTCGACCCAAGCCTCCCGATCGACGCCGTCCTCCCTGACCTCGCGGCCGCGCTGCGGGCACGGCCGAACGCCGTGCTGGTCGCCCCGCCCGGCGCCGGCAAGACGACGCGGGCGCCGCTCGCACTGCTCGACGAGCCCTGGACCAAGGGCGGCAAGCTGATCGTGCTGGAGCCGCGCCGGCTCGCGGCGCGCGGCGCGGCCAACCGCATGGCGCAGACGCTCGGCGAGCGCGTCGGCGACACCGTCGGCCTGCGGGTCCGACTCGGCTCGAAGATCGGGCCCAGGACGCGGATCGAGGTCGTCACCGAAGGCGTCTTCGCCCGGATGATCCTCGACGACCCGGCGCTGGAGAGCATCGCGGCGGTGCTGTTCGACGAGTTCCACGAGCGCTCGCTCGACGCCGATTTCGGGCTGGCGCTGGCGCTCGACGCGCAAGCGGGGCTACGCGAGGACCTGCGCATCGTGGCGATGTCGGCGACGCTCGACGGGGCGCGGGTGGCGAAGCTGCTCGGCGACGCGCCCGTCATCGAAAGCCAGGGCCGGGCCTTTCCGGTCGAGACGCGCCATCTGCCCCGCGATCCGCTGAAGCGGATCGAGGACCAGGTCACGGAGACCGTGCTGCTGGCGCTGAACGAGCAGCGCGGCTCGCTTCTGGTCTTCCTGCCGGGCCAAGGCGAGATCAGGCGCGTCGAGGAGCGGCTGCGCGAGCGCATCCGCGACCAGAGCGTCGAGATCGCGCCGCTCCATGGCGCGCTCGACCAGGCCGGGCAGGACCGCGCCGTGCTGCCGGCCCCGCCCGGCCGGCGAAAGGTCGTGCTGGCCACGTCCATCGCCGAGACCTCGCTGACGATCGAGGGCGTGCGGGTGGTGATCGATTCAGGGCTCGCCCGGGCGCCGGTATACGAGCCCGATATCGGCGTGACCCGGCTGGAGACGCGCCGCGTCAGCCGCGCGGCGGCCGACCAGCGCCGCGGCCGCGCCGGGCGCACCGAGCCCGGCATCTGCTACCGGCTCTGGGACGAGGCCGGCACGGGCGCGCTGGAGGCCTATGCCCGCCCCGAGATCCTCTCGGCCGATCTCGCGCCGCTGCTGCTCGACTGCGCCGCCTGGGGCGTCGGCGATCCGGCCACGCTCGCCTTCCTCGATCCGCCGCCCGCGCCGGCTCTCAAGGAAGCGCGCGCGCTCCTGACGAGCCTCAACGCGCTCGGCGCCGATGGCCGCCTGACGAGGGAGGGCAAGGCGCTGCAGCATCTGCCGCTGCCGCCGCGGCTGGCGCGCATGGTGATCGCGGCCGCGCGCTTCGGGCTGGCGCGGACGGCGGCTGGGATCGCGGCGCTGCTGGTCGAACGCGGGCTCGGCGGCGACGCCGTCGATCTCGCCGAGCGGCTGGAGCGTTTCTCGCGCGAGCGCGGCGGCCGGAGCGGCGACATGCGCCGGCTGGCCGAGGGCTGGAGCCAGAGCGCAGAGCGCGACGCCGGCAAGGCGGTCGCGCCCGAGGCGCTGTCGCCGGGCTTCCTGCTGGCGCTGGCCTATCCCGACCGCATCGCGCAGGCGCGCGGCGGCGCGGGGCAGTACCGCCTCGCCAATGGCCGCGGGGCCGCTTTGGAGCCGGGCCAGCGGCTGGCGCGCGAGCCCTTCATCGTCGTCGCGGAGATGACCGGCGCGGCGCAGCAGGCGCGCATCCTGGCCGGCGCGGCGATCACGGAAGACGAGATCGCGCGGCTGGCGGGCGCGGGACTTGCGCCCTTCACCCTCGACGAACGTCAGGAGACCGGCTTCGACCGGCCGGCGCGCGCCCTGCGCAGCCGCGCGGTCCGGCGCTATGGCGCGCTCGTCATGGCCGAGCGGCCGCTGCCGTCCGCCGCGACGGCCGAGAACGCCACGATTCTCGCCGAGGGACTCGCGGCGCTGGGCATCGGGCTGCTGCCCTGGGCGAAGGGGCAGCGGCAATTGCGCGAGCGCGTCGGTTTTCTCAGACAGGCTCATGGCGGCGAGGCCGGCAACCCCTGGCCCGACCTGTCCGACGACGCGCTGGCGCGGGACGCCGGCGCGTGGCTCGGCCCCCATCTCGTCGGACGCGGCGCTCTCGCCGCGATCCAGCCTTCCGATCTCGACGCCGCGCTCGACACCCTGCTGCCCTATGATCTGAAGCGCCGGCTCGACGCGGAAGCGCCGACGCATTTCGCCGCGCCGACCGGCTCCAATCTCGCGGTCGACTACGCCGCCGAGGCCGGTCCGACGATCTCGGTCCGCGTGCAGGAGCTGTTCGGATTGTCCGTGCACCCGGCGCTCGCCGGCGGGCGGGTGCCGCTGGTGCTGGAGCTGCTCTCGCCGGGACACCGGCCGATCCAGATCACCCGCGACCTGCCGGGCTTCTGGCGCGGCTCCTGGGCGGCGGTGAAATCCGAGATGAAGGGCCGCTATCCGCGCCATCCCTGGCCCGACGATCCGGCAAAGGCGCCGCCGACGATGCGGGCCAAGCCGCGCGGGACGTGAGCAGACGCTCTCAATTGCCCATCCGCTCGCGCCATTGCTGTTCGCCGGACATGCAGGCGACGCGCGGCGTCTTCGCCTGCGCCTTCTGGACCAGCGCCTCCGGACCGGCCGGCGCTTCGGCGATCTCGCGGACGAGCTTGGTGCGGGTCGCGTCGGCGAACTGGTGGCGCTCGCGGATCGGGATGACGAAGGCGCCGACGCCGGTGATGACGCAGTCCTCGTAATAGACGTCGAGATTGTCGATGTCGAAATAGCTCGCCTGCTTCAGCATCACCGGCAGCCCGTTGATGCTGATGCCCTTGTCGCGCGCCGCGTCGCGGGCGGCGGTCACGGGCCTGCCGTCATTGTTGGCGCCGTCGCCGGAGATATCGATCACCTTGCGCAGCGGCACGACCTTGGCCTGCTCCAGCAAGGCCATGCTCAGATCGATCGCGCCCGAGATCGAGGTGCGGCGGCCGCGCCGCGTCGGGGCCTCGCCGAGCTCCTCGGCGAAGGCGATGGCCGATTGCGGCGTGTCGATGATCGTCCAGGGCTTGACGATGTGCTGGAAATAGCCGCCGGCCCATTCAAAATAGGTCACCGCGATCTTGCCGACCGCGCCCTTGGCGACGGCGTCGTGCAACTGCTTCGAGCGGAAGGCCTCGATATAGCCGTTGCGCTGCAGGGCGAGCTCGTCGAGGTCCATCGAGTAGGAGACGTCGACCGCGAGCACGAGCGCGACGTCGACCTCCTCGCCGGGCGCGCTCGCCTGCTGCGCGTTTGGCATGGCCTGCGTCCAGAAGCCCGCAGCCAGGAGACTCAAGAGACCGAACAGCCGCCGCCGCATCGCCACCTCCATCATCGTCGCCAAAGCGGGATGCCGAAGAGCGCGGAACGCCGCGAACGGGCATCGGCCTCGAGCGAATGTCATGCAAGCAAGTCTGCCGGGAGTGTGCGCCTGCTTTCGAATCCCGCCAAGGGCGAAAGCTGGGCAGGCACAGCCTTTTATCAAGCCGGCGCGCGGCTCGCCCGTCACGGTTCAGCGAGCGCGGCGCTTCTCGACGATCGCGATCGCCGCGGCCAGCGCTTCCTCGACGCTCAGCGCCGATGTGTCGAGGATGACGGCGTCCTCGGCCGCCTTGAGCGGCGCGTCGCTGCGGCCCGAATCACGCGCGTCGCGCCGGCGGATATCGGCGAGGATGCCCTCGAAAGAGGCAGCCTCGCCGCGCCCCAGCAATTCCTTGTGGCGACGGGCGGCGCGGACCTCCGGCGTCGCGGTGACGAAGAGCTTGGCGGCGGCGTCCGGGCAGATCACCGTGCCGATGTCGCGTCCGTCCAGCACGGCGCCGCTCGCCTGCGCCGCGAAGCGCCGCTGCCGGTCGATCAGTCCGCTGCGGACGGCCGGAATCGCGGCGACGACGGAGGCCGCCTCGCCGATCTCGCGGCCGCGCAGGATCTCCTCCGGATAGGCGGCCTGAGCGAAGCCCGCGATCACGGCCTCAGCCGCCGCGACGTCGCGCAGATCATGCCCGCCATCGAGCATGGCGCGCGCCACCATGCGGTAGAGCAGGCCGGTGTCGAGCGCGGGCAGGCCGTAATGCCGGGAGAGCCGGCGCGCCAGCGTGCCCTTGCCCGAGGCGGCCGGGCCGTCGACGGCGATGACCAACGGCTTCTGCTGGCCGGAGAGGCTCATCCGATCTCGGCGCCCAGGCCGTTCATCAGCGCTATGAAGCTCGGAAAACTGGTCGCGATCATCGCGCCGTCATCGACCTGCATCGGCTTGTCCGTCGCCAGCCCCATCACCAGGAAACTCATGGCGATGCGGTGGTCGAGATGGGTCGCGACCACGCCGCCGCCCGCGACGGGGCGTCCGCCCGAGCCTTCGACGACGAGGTCGTCGCCCGCGATGGCGCAGGTGACGCCGGCGGCCTTCAGCCCTGCCTCGACGGCGGCGAGCCGGTCGGATTCCTTGACGCGCAGCTCCTGCAGGCCGCGCATCCGCGTCGTGCCGGTGGCGAAGGAGGCCGCGACCGCCAGCACCGGATATTCGTCGATCATCGACGGCGCGCGCTCGGGCGGCACGGTGACGCCGCGCAGGCTGGAGGCCTTCACGCGCAGGGTCGCGACGGCCTCGCCGCCCTCGTTCGCCTCGCTTTCGACCGTGATGTCGGCCCCCATCTCGCGCAAGGTGGTGAGCAGGCCCGAGCGCAGCGGGTTCGTCATCACGCTCTCGATCAGGATGTCGGAGCCCGGCACGATCAGCGCCGCCACCAGCGGGAAGGCGGCCGAGGACGGATCGGCCGGCACCACGATCGGCGCGGCCGTCAGCTCGGGCTGGCCCTTCAGCACGATACGGCGGCCATGCTCGCCCTCGGGCGAAACCGAAACCTCCGCGCCGAAATGCCTGAGCATCTTCTCGGTGTGGTCGCGCGTCGCCTCGGTCTCGATCACGGTCGTCTCGCCCGGGGCCGCGAGGCCGGCGAGCAGCACGGCCGACTTGATCTGCGCCGAGGCGACCGGCGTGCGATAGACGATCGGCACGGCCTCGCGCGGCCCGCGCAACGTCAGCGGCACGCGCCCGCCCTCTTCCTGCGAAACGATCACCGTCCCCATCAGCTCGAGCGGATCGAGGATGCGGCGCATCGGACGCTTGCGCAAAGAGGCGTCGCCATCGAAGGTCGTGGTGATCGGGTGCGCGCCGCAGACGCCCATCATCAGCCGCGAGCCGGTGCCGGCATTGCCGAAATCGAGCAGGCCCGCCGGCTCGCGCAGACCGCCGACCCCGACGCCCCGGACCCGCCAGAGGCCGGGACCGTCATGATGCACCTGAGCGCCGAGCGCGCGCGCCGCATCCGCCGTGCGCAGCACGTCCTCGCCCTCGAGCAGGCCCGAGACCTTCGTCTCGCCGATCGCCAGCAGTCCGAAGATCATGGCGCGATGCGAGATCGACTTGTCGCCGGGAACGCGGACGCTGCCCATGAGCGGGCCCGCCGCGCGGGCGCTGACGGGAACGGGATGCTGTGCGTGGGCCACTTTTCGTCCCTGTCGGCTGCTGCGATGGCGGGCCGGGTTGCCTAGCACGGGGCTTTGCCGGTCGTCACCCGCGCCCCGCGCGAAATCAGCATTTGACAGCACGCCCTGCCCCGACTAACGGACGCGCCTGCTTTTCAGAACATGATGGATTGAAGGTCCGACGCAGTGGCGAAACCGGAACTCGGCACCAAGCGTGTCTGCCCGACGACGGGGCGCAAATTCTACGATCTCAACAAGGATCCGATCGTCTCGCCCTATACGGGACAATCCTATCCGCGTTCGGTGTTCGAGCCGCAGGCGAAGGCCGCCGCCGCCGCGAAGCCGGAAGCCGACGAAGAGGAAGAGGCCGACACCGCCGACGCTCCGGTCGAGCTCGTCTCTCTCGACGAGGCCGATGCCGAGGCGACCGAGAAGGAAGCCGTCGTCACCAGCGAGGACGACATCGAGGTCGAGGACGACAGCGCGACCGACGACGACACCTTCCTGGAGGAGGACGAGGAAGGCGACGACGACGTGGCCGACCTGATCGACGGCGACATCGAGGGCGACGAGGACGTCTGACCTGCCCCGGATGCGTCTTGCCGAAAATGGTGTTGCCGAAACGAATGACGGCGAGACGACAATAGGCGCTTGAGTCTTGACGCCTGCCCGCCTATAGAGCGCTGCGCCGCTGCTTCGGCGGCCGTCCGCCAACGCCCTGCCGCTCCGCGCGCCAGGGCCCGCACGACGAGAACGACCCGGACTGACCCCCAAATCAGTCCTTCAGTGGGGCCATAGCTCAGTTGGGAGAGCGCTTGAATGGCATTCAAGAGGTCGGCGGTTCGATTCCGCCTGGCTCCACCATCTCCTCTCCCTAAGTTCCTGTCAGACACGAAGAAATTGGCGAGGCCGTTTTCCCGGACCTAGTCCCGGCCCTGCTTCGCGCTCTGGATTGGGACGGATTGGCGCCGATCGCCGCGGACGCCCTTGGACAAGTCCCGAGGCTTCTCCCAGTCGTCGGGCTGGTTCGTCGAGGCCAGGCGGTCGACGACGTTGGCGAGCCCCAGCAAGCCGCGCCTCCTTGACCGGCCTGTCCAAGTCGCTCGCCTTGGTCGGAAAGCCATGCGAGGCGGCAAGCCTCTCCGCCTCGTCGGCACGAACAGCAGCGCAGCGCGGACTGCCGCCCCGAGCCTCAAGGCCGTAGCCGGAGGACGACGCTTACAAGCCTGCGGCTCCAAGGTTCTAAACTCGCCCTTAACCTCGATCGGTAACTTGTTGGACCAGTAGTGGCTTCGAGCGGGCTGTACCTGCTGCGGCGCAAGGGTGGCAAAGCATGCGGCTGATCGTCGGCACAATCATCGTCTTCGCCTGCGTCTTCGGCGGCTACGCGGCCATGGGCGGCCACCTCCTCGTCCTTTGGCAGCCGTTCGAGTTTGTCATCATCCTCGGCGCGGCGATCGGCGCCTTCATCATCGGCAACACCGCGCCGGTGCTCAAGGCCGTGCCCGCCATGCTCGGCACGCTCGTCAAGGGCCCCAAGTACAAGCAGGAATGCTATGTCGAACTGCTGGGGATGCAGTATTCCTTGTACAAGCTGGTGAAGCAGAAAGGCATGCTCGCGGTCGAGGAGCACATTGAAAATCCGAGCGCGTCGACGCTGTTCAACGCCTTCCCGACTTTCGCAGCGAACCATCATGCGGTCGAGTTCGTCTGCGACTACATGCGCATGTTGACGCTGGGCGCCAACAACGTCCACGAGATCGACGCTCTCATGGACGAGGAACTGGAGACTCACCACCAGGAGCAGGAACGTATCGTCGCGGCCATGCAGTCGATCGCCGACGGAACACCGGCGCTCGGCATCGTCGCCGCCGTGCTCGGCGTGATCAAGACGATGGGGGCGATCACAGAGCCGCCCGAGGTGCTGGGAAATCTGATCGGCGGCGCGCTCGTAGGCACGTTTTTCGGCGTCTTCGTCGCCTACGGCTTCTTCGGGCCCATGGCGCAGTCGCTCAAGAGCATCTTCGAGACGGAATCCAAATACTACCTTTCACTCAAGGCGGGTCTCCTCGCCCATATCAGCGGCCAGCCGCCGGTGATGGCGGTGGAATTCGCCCGCAAGGCCCTGATGAGCGACGTCCGCCCGACCTTCAACGAAGTGGAAGCGGCAACCGCCGCCCTGCCCGCCTAGATCCGACCTAATCTCCAGTGGGGACGCGATGACCAAGCCCATCCAGCCGATCATCATCAAGAAGGTCAAGAAGGCCGCTCATGCGCACCACGGCGGGGCCTGGAAGATCGCCTATGCGGACTTCGTGACCGCCATGATGGCGTTCTTTCTGCTGATGTGGCTGATCAGCATGACGACGCAGGAGCAGAAGATCGGCCTGGCGGAATACTTCGCGCCGGCGGCTGTGAGTCCCAGCACCAGCGGCGCTGGCGGCATGCTGTGGGGCGCCGCCCTGGACACGTCAGGCAACAGGTCGTCGGCGTCCCGCGACGCGGCGAAGCGCGCCCCCGGGCAGGAGGACGTAGCGCGCCCGACCAGCTCGGGCCGCGCCAGCGAACGCGAGGTCGGCCGCACGGCCGCCAACGCGCAGGCCGACCGCAGCGCCATCGCCAGCATCCGGCAGGCGCTCCAGAAATTGCCGGAAATCGCCGAGCTGTCGCGCAACATCGTGATCGAGCCGACCAAGGATGGGTTGGACGTTTCACTCGTGGACGAGGACGGCCGCTCCATGTTCCGCGAGGGCTCGGTCCAACCCTACGAGCGCACCCGTCTCGTGCTTGAGGCGCTCGCGCCCACCCTGCGCCGGCTGCCCAACCGCCTGTCTGTCACCGGCCACACGGCCGCCGCGCGCCCGGGCTCGGTGGGGGGCGTCGATCCCTGGAGCCTCACCGCCGGGCGCGCGCTCGCCGTGCGCGAGATCCTGTCGGGCGCCGGGCTCCCCAACGACAACTTCTTCGCCGTGGTGGGACGCGCCGACACCGAGCCGGTCTTCCCCGACGATCCCTACCTCGCGCCGAACCGACGGGTGACGATCACGCTGCTCAACGCGGAACCGCCGCTGCCGCCGAACGTCCTTCGCTGACGGGCGCCTCGGTCGCCTCGGCCCGTTTGGGATCGAGATCTGTGGCTGCCGGACCCGGCCGGCCTGCCGCCAGCCCTCGCGCGCGTCGCCGCCTGCCTCGACGCGCAGTCGATTCGACTCCGCGCGCAAGATCGGCAACCATGAGTTGCCACCGGCGTGACGGAGGCGATCTCCGGAGAATGCGGGACGGCGGCGATGGTGGAAGCGGGCGAAGCCGGGCAAGTCTCCGATGCTTCAGCGCGCCTGCCGATCGACATCGCCTTCCTGACCCGCCACGGCGTCGCGGCCGCCGACCTGATGGCGGTCGCCGAACGCGCCGGGCGGCTCGGGGTCGAGGCGGCGCGCGAGGCGATCGCGTCGGGCCTCGTCGATGAAGGAGCCTTCTACCGCGCTCTCGCGGCCGAACTCGGCCTGCCCTTTCACGACTTGCCGCCCCCGCTGATGCCCGGCGGCGAGCATGACGCGATCCTGCGCGCCGGCGTGGCGCCGGTCGTCGCCGCACCGGGGAGCTGCTTGCGTTTCGCGCTCGCGCCGGCGGGGGCGGCGCTGCGCAATCTGCTGGAATCGGGCCCGCGCCGGCGCGACGACATCGCGGTGACGACCCCGAAGCGCTTCGCCGCCAGCCTGCGCGAGGCGAACGGGCCGAGGCTTGCCCGTCGGATCGCGGGCCTCGACCAGCCGGGCCTCGCCCGGACGAGCGCGCGCACCGGATCGAGCCGGGGCCAGAAGCTGGTGGCGGGCCTCTGCATCGGCCCGGCGGCCTATGCCGGCACGCTGGCGCCTGTCGAGACCTTCGCCATGCTGGCGCTTCTGGCGGGGCCGGTCTTCCTGGCCGTCGCGGCACTGCGGCTGGCGGCCGCGCTGGAGCCGCCGGCGACCGATCTCTGGGGCCGCTACCGCTGGCGCGTCGATGACGGCCGGCTGCCGCGCTACACGGTCGCCGTGCCGCTGCTGCGCGAGGAGGCGGTGCTGCCGCAGTTGATCGCGGCGCTGTCGGCGCTCGACTATCCCGCCGCCAAGCTGGACATCCTGCTGCTGGTCGAAGCCGGCGATCGCGGCATGCGCGCGGCGCTTTCCGCCCTGACGCTGCCGCCCTGCTTCTCCGTGCTGGTGGTGCCGCCGGGCGGGCCGCGCACCAAGCCCCGCGCCCTGAACCTGGCTCTGGCGGAGGCGCGCGGCGCGCTGTTCGCGGTCTACGACGCCGAGGACCATCCCGATCCGCAGCAGCTCCGGCAGGCGGCGGCGCGCTTCCTGCGCGCCCCCGCCTCGATCGCCTGCCTGCAGGCGCGCCTCGCGATCGACAATGCCGGCGACGGGTTGCTGCCGGCCCTGTTCGCGCTCGAATATGCCGGGCTGTTCGAGGTGCTGAATCCGGGGCTGCTGCGTTTCCACCTGCCGATCCTGCTCGGAGGCACCTCGAACCATTTCCGCACCGAGGCCCTGCGCGCGGTCGGCGGCTGGGACGCCTGGAACGTCACCGAGGATGCCGATATCGGCGTCAGGCTGGTGCGCAGGGGCCATCGCATCGCCGATCTGCCCTCGCTGACCTGGGAGGAGGCGCCGCTAACCCTGCCGGCCTGGCTGAAGCAGCGCTCGCGCTGGATCAAGGGGCATGTCCAGACGCTGATCTGCCATCTGCGCGATCCCTGGCTGCTGTTGCGCGAGGCCGGGCCCGCGGCGAGCGCGACCTTTCTGGCGCTGGCTCTGGGCAGCGTGGTTTCGGCGCTGGGCTATCCCGTCTTCGCGCTGGCGGCGCTCGTCGCCTGGAGCAATGGCGCGCTGCTGATGCCGGGCGTCGAGTGGGCGACCGCGATCGCCGTGATCGTCATGCTCGCGGGAGCGGTCGCGATCCTGGTCCCGCCGGCGCTCGGAGCCTGGCGGCGCGGCGAACATCGCCTGCTCGCCTTGCTGCCGCTGCTGCCGCTCTATTACGGCCTGGTCTCGCTCGCGGCATGGCTGGCGCTGATCGAATACACCACGCGCCGCCATAGCTGGAACAAGACGGCGCATGGCCTGGCGCGGTCCTCGACGCGGATGGCCCTCACAGATGCCGCAGCCATTCGGCCGCCGCTTCCGCCGGCGGCCGCTCCATATTGAAGGCCCCGACGAACCCGCCGCGCCTGTCCATCAGATAGACCAGCGCGGTGTGGTCCATCGTGTAGTCGCCATCCTTGAGCGGCACCTTCCTGGCATAGGCGCGATAGGCCCTGAGCACGCCGTCGACCGCCGCCTGGTCGCCGGTGAGGCCGACGATGCGCGGATCGAAGGAACCGAGATAGCTCTTCAGCACCTCGGGGGTGTCGCGCGCCGGATCGACGCTGACGAACAGCGCCTTGAGCTTCTCGCCTTTCGGACCGGCGGCGCGCAGCGCCTCCGAAATCCCGAACAGTTTCGTCGGGCAGATGTCGGGGCAATAGGTGAAGCCGAAAAAGACCAGGAAGGGCGCGCCGCGCAGGTCGGCGTCGGTCAGCGTCTTGCCTTCCTGCGTCGTCAAGGAGAACGGCCCGCCGACGCTCGCCGCGCCGCTCTGGCCCGAACGCTGCGGCTGGAAGGTGATGAAGGCCGCGGCGGCAAGCGCGACGGCGCCGATCAGGAAGACGACGAGAGGCAGGACGAGACGGCGGTTCACAGGGCTTGTTCCGGCTGGGATGGGCGGGGGGCAGGAGTTCAGAAGCAGGCGACGATGGCGGCGATGAGGCCGTCTGTGAAGAGCTTGTCGCCCTCGCGCCACCAGAGCAGCAGGCCGGACGCCAGAAGCAAAAAAGCGCCGCCGCCGAGCAAGGCCAGCCCGAGCCGCGAGGCCGGCTGTTCCGCCACGGCGCTCGGATCGTCACGAAGCGTCAGGTTATCGCGCTGCGTCATGACGGGGAGCATAGCGGGCAAGCGCCCGCGCCGGAAGCGCCGGCCTTGCCGCAGGCCAGCGCTGGCGTCAGGTGCCGCAGAAGGTCGCCAGCACGCGCTCATGGGGAGCCGGCGGCAGGGCATAATCCTCGCGCCCGGGCTGCTCCTCGTAGGGACGCGCCAGAACCGCCAGCAAATCCTCGAACGGGGCGAAATCCTGCCGTTCGACGGCGGCCTCGATCAGCGCCTCGATGCAGTGGTTGCGCGGGATGAAGAGCGGGTTGACGCGCCGCATGGCGGCTTGCCGCTCGGCCGGGGAGGCCGCTTCGCGCACGAGACGCTCACGCCATCGGCCTTCCCAGCCGTCGAATTCCGTCGGGTCGCCGAACAACGCCCGGCAGGCGGACATGTCGTCCTCCCCCAGCCTCCGGAAGACCAGGGTGAAGTCGGCCCGGCCGCGCTTCATGATGTCGAGCAGGCCGCCGATCAGCGCCGCGTCCTCGGCCTCCTCGGCGGAAAGACCGAGCTTGCGGCGGAAGCCGCCAAGCAATGCGGCCTGGAACAGTCCGTCGAAGGCGCCGAGCGCGCCCTCGGCCAGGCTCACCGCCCTGTCCGGATCATCCGCCAGCAGCGGCAGCAGCGCCTCGGCGAAACGGGTCAGGTTCCAGCGCGCGATCGGCGGCTGGTTGGCGTAGGCGTAGCGGCCGCGCTCGTCGATGGCGCTGAACACGGTCGCCGGATCGTAGGCGTCCATGAAGGCGCAGGGGCCGTAATCGAGCGTCTCGCCGGCGACCGAGACGTTGTCGGTGTTCATGACGCCGTGGATGAAGCCGATCTGCATCCAGCGCGCCACGAGAGACGCCTGAGCCGCGACGACGGCGCCGAGCAAGGCAAGATAAGGGGCATCGCCGCCTGCGATCGCGGGATAGTGCCGCGTCACGACATGGTCGGCGAGCAGGCGCAGGGCCGCGACGTCGCCGCGCGCCGCGAAGAACTGGAAGGTGCCGATCCTGATATGGCTCGCGGCGACACGCGTCAGAACCGCGCCCGGCAACAGCTTTTCGCGCCGGACGGGCTCGCCGGTGGCGACGGCCGCGAGCGCGCGCGTCGTCGGCACGCCGAGCGCGGCGAACGCCTCGCTGACGAGGTATTCGCGCAGGACCGGCCCGAGCGCGGCGCGGCCATCGCCCCGGCGCGAGAACGGCGTCGGCCCCGAGCCCTTGAGCTGGATGTCGCGACGACGGCCGTCGCGGTCGACCACCTCGCCGAGCAGCAGCGCGCGGCCGTCGCCCAGTTGCGGACTGAAGCCGCCGAACTGATGGCCGGCATAGGCCAGGGCGATCGGCTCGGCGCCGTCGAAAGCCGCGTTCCCCGCTAGCATGGCGACGCCCCGGGAGGAGGCCAGCCAACCGGGATCGAAGCCGAGCTCGCGCGCCAGCGCCTCGTTGACCTTGACAAGGCGCGGAGCCCGGACCGGGCCGGGGTCGACCCGGGCGAAGAACCGCGCGGGCAGGCGGGCATAGGAGTTGTCGAAGGACGGCGACGTCATCCGCCGTAGATAGGCGTGGACACCGGAACGGGGAAGAGGTCCGCGCCGCCCGGCGACACGGCCAGAATGATGTTGGAGCGGGCGATCGGGATCGAACCGACGACATTCAGCTTGGGAAGCTGACGTTCTACCACTGAACTACGCCCGCATCCGGCCGTCTCGCGCCAAATCCTGTCCTGGTCAGGCGCGCCGGTGCGGGGACGTTCATAGCGGCTCGGATTGCGGGTGTCATCCGGCAATCGCGCCGGTTCAGCGACTGTCCGTGCGAGTGGCCCAGCGGATGGCGGCGAGGTAGACCACGACGAGCGCGGGGACGGCCACGAGGCCGGCGAGATGATAGATCGTCATGCGCCGCACCATACGCGTCGATTGCAGTGCAATAATGACGCCGCGGCGCAAGATCGCGTGATCGCGTGATCGCCAGACGGGGTCGAAATCAGGGCGCGCGAAAATGCTTCGAGAGCTTGAGCGCCTGGCCCTGATAGTTCGAGGTGCCGATCTCGCCGTAGAGCGCGTCGGGCTCCGCCGCCATGCGCTCGAAGGCGAGCCGGCCGACGACCTGCCCGTCCTCGAGCAGGAACGGCACCTCGTGGCTGCGGACCTCGAGCACGCCGCGGCTTCCGGGCGCGCCGTCAGCCCCGACGCCAAAACCGGGATCGAAGAAGCCGGCGTAATGGACGCGGAACTCGCCCATTGTCGGGTCGATCGGCGCCATCTCGGCCGCGAAACCCGGCGGGATGTGGAGCTTTTCCTTCGAGGCCAGGATGTAGAACTGGTGCGGATCGAGAATCAGCCGCCGGTCGCGCCTCGCCCGGATCGGCGTCCAGAAATCCTCGGTCGCGTAGCCGCCGACGCGATCGACGTCGATGACATCGGCGAAGCGCTGGGCCTGGAAGCCGATGATCTCGCCTTCGGCTTCGCCCGCCAGATGGATGCTGAACAGGAGGCCGTTGCGGATCGCGGCCTGCCCATCGACGAGCGGGGTGCGCTCATGGACCTCGCGCAACTCCCTGTCGCCGAGCCTGAAGCCGGCGGCCTCGTCCTGGCCGCCGCCGCGCCGCCGGAAGCGGAGCTGGTTCAGACGGCTGCCCCGCCGCACCCTGATCGAGAAGCTCGACGGCGAGATCTCGGCGTAGAGCTTGCCGGTATAGCCGCCGGCGACCGTGTCGAAAGCGTCGGCCCGGTCGGCGATCAGGCGCGTGAAGACGTCGATGCGGCCGGTCGAGCTCTTGGGATTGGCGAAGGCCGAGATCGTCGCCGGGAGGCCTGACAGCGACTCCATCAGTTCGACGACATAGACGCAGTTGCGTTCGAGGATCGCGCCCTCGGCCAGCGAAACCTCGTCCTGCGTCAGCTCCGCCAGAACCTGCTCCACGGCGCGATCCGGACCAGGCAGGAAGCTGGCGCGGACGCGATAGGCCTTGGCTCCCAGCCGCAGGTCGAGACTGGCGGGCTGGAACTGGCTCTCGACGAACTCGCCGGACGCGGAGCGCACCATGTTGCGCTGGACCAGCTTGCGGATGTCCTGGCGCGGCAAGACGCCCGACGGGCCGCTGAGCGAGGCTCCCGCCTCCGTCCTGTCCGCCCGGATATCCGGCATCGCCACCATGTCAGCCCGTTTCATCGTCGTGATCGGGCATTCTATCGCGTCGCGGCGGGAAACGCCGCAACGGGCGGCGTCAGCGAAAAGTTGTCCACGCGAGAATCGCCCGGCCCAGCGCCGTGACCAGCGTCAGGGCGGCGAAGGCGAGCGCCAGCGCGGGAAACCAGCCGGGCCACAGCATCATCGCCGCGAAGCAGGCGATGGTCTCCGTCCCTTCGGCCAGGCCGGCGGTGAAATAGAGCGATTTGAGGCCGCGCGCCTTCGTCTCCAGTCCGCGCTTGGCCGCCATCACGGCGAAGGCGAGAAAGCTCGCGCCGTTGACGTAGAAGCAGAAGAGCAGGATCGCCGCCGGCAGGGCGTTGGCGGCGGGATCGCGCAGGGCGAAGGCCAGCGGCGCCGCGCCGTAGAAGGCGAAGTCGCACACGATGTCGAGAAAGCCGCCGCGATCGCTGGGCTTCGTCGCCCGCGCGACCGCGCCGTCGAGGCCGTCGCAGAGGCGGGAGGCGGCGAGCAGCGCGAGCGCCACCCCGTCATGGCCACGAGCGACGGCCAGCGCGCAGCCGAGACCGAGCGCGAGCCCGGCCAGCGTGACGTGATCAGCCGCGATGCCGCGCCGTGCGAGCGCTCGGCCTGCCGTGTCGAGCGGCGGATCGATGATGGCGCGCAGGCGGCCGTCGAACATGCGTTTCCTCATGCAGTGCCCGCCCGGCAGGATTGAACGCGGCGTCCGGGACGACCATAACAGATCGCTCGCGCGCCGGCCCGGCCAGGCGCGGCGGGCGCGGGCGGCGCCAAGGAGACCCGGCATGTATCAGGAGGAGACGCATGGCGTGCGCGTGACCGCCTCGCCGAGCTTCATGGACGGCGAATCCTCGCCCGCGCAGGGCCGCTATTTCTGGGCCTACACGATCGAGATCGTGAACATGTCGGAGCGGACGGTGCGGCTGATGACGCGGCACTGGTTCATCACCGACGGGCGCGGCGAGGTCCACGAGGTGCGCGGCGAGGGCGTGATCGGCCAGCAGCCGGTGCTGCGGCCGGGCGAGAGCTTCAGCTACACCTCGGGCTGCCCGCTGATGACGCCGGACGGTTCCATGCGCGGCTTCTACGCGATGATGGACGAGGACGGCACGGTGTTCGACGTCGCCGTGCCGCTGTTCCCGCTCGATTCGCCCTATGTGAGGAAGGTGCTGCACTGAGCCGACGCACCTGGCGTCGTCGGTCGCGCGCGGAAACGCCGAGTCATCCCGGGCAAGCGAAGCGCGGACCCGGGATGACGGTCGTGGTCCGGGTGAAAAATCACGCGCTATCCGGCCAGCGCACGGGCGCCTTTCCGGAAGTCGGTCCAGACTGCATCGGGAGGCCCGTTCTCGATGACGGCCTGCGCGGTCAGCGCGTTCGGCAGGGCCTCGTCGAGCTCGGCCCATTCGATAGGCGTCGCGATCACGGCGCCCGGCCGGGCGCGGGTCGAATAGGGCGCGATCGCGGTCGAGCCCCTGCCGTTGCGGAGATAATCGACGAAGATGCGGCCGCGACGGGCCTTTTTCGACAGGGTCGCGGTGTAGCGCTTCGGCTCGCTCTGCTCCAGCGCCCTGGCGAAGTCGCGGGCGAAGGTCTTGGCCCGAGCCCACCCGGCCTTCGGCTTCAGCGGCGCGCAGACATGGAAGCCCTTGCCGCCCGACGTCTTGAGCCGGCTCTCGAAGCCGAGTTCGGCGAGGCGGTCGCGCACGGTCCGGGCCCCCTCGCGAACCGCCTCGATCGACACGCCCTTGTCCGGATCGAGATCGAAGATAAGCTGGTCCGGGGTCTCGATCGCGTCCATCGTCGCGGCCCAGACATGGATCTCGACCGTGCCGAGCTGGACCAGCGCGGCGAGACCGTCGAAATCGCGGATGAAGAGCAGCTCCTCGCCGTCGACATCCTTGCGGCGATGCACGGCCTCGCTCATGCCCGGCCCGGCATGCTTCTGGAAGAAGGAATGGCCCTCGATGCCGTTGGGCGCGCGCAGCAGGCTGAGCGGCCGGTCGACGACGAAGGGCCGCATCAGAGGCCAGACGGTGGCGTAGTAATCGAGCAGGCCCTGCTTGGTCAGCCCGACATCGGGCCAGAGCGGCTTTGCGGGGCTGCTGAGCTTGATCGTCGTGGTCGGCGGCTCGGCGGGCCCGGCCTTGCCGGCGGGTTTTCCGGCCTTGGCCGTCGCGGGGCCAGCTTTCGTCGGCCCAGCCTTGGCCTCGGGCTCGCGCGCAGCCTTGACAGGCTCCTCCGCCACGACCTCGTCGGCCGGCTTGTCCTCGCGCAGGCCGAGCCAGGAGGCGTGGCGCAGCGTCCTAGAGGCCGTCCAGGCCCTGAACTCGACCTCGGCGACCAGCTCCGGCCTGACCCAGACGATGCCGCGCTCGCGCCCGGCCGCGCCCTCGAAAGGCGAGCGATCGGCCCTGATGCGATCGAGCCTCGTCTTCAGCGCGGCGGCGCTCTTGCGGGTGAAGCCGGTGCCGACGCGGCCGGCTGGCCTGAGTTTTCCGTCTTCATGGTAGCCGGCGACGATCGAGCCCAGCTCGCGGCCCGAGCCTTGCGAGGGGACATAGCCGGCGATGACGAATTCCTGACGCTGGGTGCATTTCGACTTGACCCAGTCGCGCCCGCGGCCGCCGCGATAGGGAGCGTCGGCCCGTTTCGAGATGACGCCTTCCAGTCCCATCCGGCAGGCATGCCGCAGCATGGTCTGGCCCGGCTCGACGAAATGCTCGCTGTAGCGCAGCGGACCCTCGGAGCCGGCGGCCTGCAACAGATGCTCCAGCCGCTCCTTGCGGGCGAGCAGCGGCTCGGAGCGCAGGTCCTCGCCGTCGAGGTGCAGCAGGTCGAAGCCGAAGAAGACGAGCTCGCCGGTCTTGCCCTCCGACAACGCGTCCTGCAGCGCCGAAAACGACGAGACGCCGGTCTCGCCCATGGCCACGGCCTCGCCGTCGACCAGCGCCGTGTCGCAAGGCAGCGCGCCCAGCGCCCTGGCGAGGGTCGCGCCGAACCGATCCGTCCAGTCGAGGCCCGACCGCGTCAGCAGCGTGGCCTTGCCGTTTTCGATCCGCGCCTGCAGCCGGTAGCCGTCGAACTTGACCTCGTGCAGCCAGTTTTCGCCCGCCGGAGGTTTGTCCTGCAACGTCGCGAGGCACGGCTCGACGAAAGGAGGCAACATGTCGGGGGCGTTCTTTTCACCCTTGACGGTCTTGCGGGCCTTCTTCGCCGGCGACCTGGCCTCGGGCTCGGCGGATGCCGACGATTTCTCGGCCGTTCCCGGCCGTTTCGTCCTGGCCCAGACCTTTGCCGCAGGCGTTTCGCCACGCCCGACCGCCTCGACGCTCAGGCCTGATTTCACCGAATCCGGCGCGGTTTCGAGAATGTCCTTGTCGCCGCGGGCGGCCGCATCGTCGACCTTGATCAGGAGCCAGTTGTCGCGCTTCTCGCCCTTGCGCGGCTTCAGCCTGACGAGATGCCATTGACCCGCAAGCTTGTGGCCCTTCAGCATGAAGGAGAGATGGCCCTTGGCCAAGCCGAAGGCAGGGTCGCCCTCCGGGGCCCAGATTCCCTCGTCCCAGACGATGACCGCGCCGGCGCCGTATTGCCCCTCGGGGATCGTGCCCTCGAAGCCGCCGTATTCGAGCGGGTGATCCTCGACATGGACGGCGAGTCGCTTCTCGTCCGGGTCGAGGCTCGGGCCGCGCGTCACCGCCCAGGACCAGAGCACGCCGTCATGCTCCAGCCGCAGATCGTAATGCAGCCGGCGGGCCGCGTGCTTGTGGATGACGAAAGCGCCCCCGACCGCCTTGGCCCGGCCGGCCTTGGCGCCCTTGCTGGTCCCCTTGGGCTCCTTCGTGCGGGTGAAATCGCGCTTGGCCCGGTAGAGGTCGAGAGCGGCCATGGCGACAGCCGATCAGGCGCTCTTGCGGGCCTTGGCCGCCGGCTTCCGCGGGGCGGACGTCTTGGCCGCCTTGGCGGCCGGCTCGTCCCCGCCATCCTCGCCCGCGAGGCTCTTCTTCAGCGCGTCGAACAGGTTGACCACGTTGGCCGGGCGCTCGGCCGCCTGCACCACCGGCGGCTTCCTGCCCTTCTGCTTGGCCCGAATCAGCTCGAGCAGCGCCTGCTCGTAGCGATCCTCGAAGCCCGAGGGATCGAAGGCGGCCTGCTTCTTGTCGATGATATGGGTCGCCAGATCGATCAGCTCGCTGTCGAGCTTCGGCTTGCCGAGGCCGTCGAAAATCTCGCCGGGTTTCCGCACGGTCTTGTCGTAGCGCAGCGTCGTCAGCAGCAGGCCCTTGTCGAAGGGCTCGATCATCACCGGCCGCTCGCGGCGATACAGCACGATGCGGGCGATGCCGGCCTTCTTCTGGCGCGCCATCGCCTCGCGGATCACGGCGAAGGCCTCCTCCGAGACGTCGTCGGAGGGCGTGACGTAATAGGGCGTGTCGAAATAGATCTGCGGGATGTCGGCCCGGTCGACGAAATGCTCGATCGCCAGAGTATGCGAGGATTCGATCTGGACGGCGTCGATCTCGTCCTCCTCGACCAGCAGGTATTCGTCGTCGCCGATCTCGTAACCCTTGACCTCGTCGTCGTCGGCCACCGGCTTGGCCGTGACGCCGTCGACATATTGCCGCTTCACGGTGTTGCCGGTCTTGCGGTTGATGACGCGGAACGAGACCTTCTCGCTATGGTCTGTCGCGTTCGTGAGCTCGACGGCGCAGGAGACCAGCGAGAGCTTGAGATAGCCCTTCCAGGCGGGACGCGGCGCCATCACGCGGCCTCGCGCAGATGCAGGCGGACGACGTGACGATCCGCGCGAGAGAGATCCTCCGCGGTCATGACCGGCACGGGATCGCCCAGCATCGCCAGCACGACCTCGCGGTCGATCGGTCCGTTGGCGATCGCGGCGGCCAGCGCCTCGCGCGTTTCGCGCTCGGCCCGGAGCTGAGCCGACAATGCGAGGATGAGCCTGTCCTTGGACGAATGCGGCATGGCGATACTCCGGAACCGGGTCGCCGACTCAACACCGGCTCGGCGGCGATGTTCCAGCCTGCGCCGAAAGGCTGGCCTTTCCCCCGCATTCGTGTATATGCCCCAGCCAACCGGCCTTGACGCCGGCCGCGCGGCCTCTCCCCGATGAGAACGCCGCGGACTTCGGACCCTGCTGGACGACATCCCGGCCGCGGCCCGCCAGATCAACGCCCAACCGAAGGATCTCACGATGTCGATTACGGCCGAGCGCAAGACCGCGCTCATGAAAGAGCATGCCACCAAGCCGAACGACACCGGCTCGCCGGAAGTCCAGGTCGCGATCCTGACGGAGCGCATCAACAACCTGACCGGACACTTCAAGTCGCATGTCAAGGACAACCACTCGCGTCGCGGCCTGCTAAAGATGGTCTCGCAGCGCCGTTCGCTGCTCGACTACCTGAAGAGCAACAGCGAGCCGCGCTACAAGACCCTGATCGAGAAGCTCGGCATCCGCCGCTGATCGACGCCGTTTCCGCGCCCGGTGCGACCCCGTTCCGGGCGGTTTTGCAAGAACCAAGCTCAAGAACCTAACCAAGGACGAATTCGGAAGCCGGCCGCAATGGGGCGACGTCTCCCGATGTCAGCGCGGGGCCCGCATGGGGCGGCCTCCCCGCATGACCCGCCGGGCGTCCTTCACGCCCATGGCAGGATTGCCGAGCGCTCGGGCGCCAGACCAGCACATATCCGAGCGCTTCGCCGTCTTGCCCATGGGCCAGGAAGACACCTGACGGGTCGAAATCCGATCCGAAAGACAAAATCCATGTTCGATGTACAGACCGAAGAACTGATGTGGGGCGGGCGCAAGCTCGTGCTCGAGACCGGCAAGATCGCCCGCCAGGCGGATGCCGCCGTGCTCGCGACCTATGGCGAGACCGTCGTGCTCGCGACCGTCGTCTCCGCCAAGTCGCCGAAGCCGGGAATCGACTTCTTCCCGCTGACCGTGAACTACCAGGAGAAGACCTTCGCCGCCGGCCGCATTCCCGGCGGCTATTTCAAGCGGGAAGGACGCCCGACCGAGAAGGAGACGCTGGTCTCGCGCCTGATCGACCGGCCGATCCGCCCGCTCTTCGTCGAGGGCTACCGCAACGAGACGCAGGTCGTCTGCACCGTGCTGCAACACGACCTCGAGAACGATCCCGACATCGTCGCGATGGTCGGCGCCTCCGCCGCGCTCACGCTTTCCGGCGTGCCGTTCACCGGTCCGGTCGGCGCGGCCCGCGTCGGCTATGTCGACGGCGCCTACAAGCTCAACCCGCTGATCGACGAGATCAAGGATTCGCAGCTCGACCTCGTCGTCGCCGGCACCCCGGACGCCGTGCTGATGGTCGAGTCCGAGGCCAGGCAGCTCTCCGAGGAGATCATGCTCGGCGCGGTGATGTTCGGCCACAAGCATTTCCAGCCGGTGATCGACGCGATCATCCGCCTGGCCGAGAAGGCCGCCAAGGAGCCGCGCGACTACGAGCCGGCCGATAATTCGGTGGTGCTCGACGCCGTCCTCAAGCTGGTCGACGCGGATCTGCGCGCCGCCTACAAGATCACCACCAAGGCCGAGCGCTACAAGGCCCTGGACGCCGCCAAGGCGAAAGTCGCCGCGCTGATCTCCGAGACGCCGGACGGCGTGACCAGCTTCACCAAGGAGCAGGTCGGCGGCCAGTTCAAGGAGGCGCAGGCCAAGGTCGTGCGCTGGACCATCCTCGACGACGGCGTCCGCATCGACGGCCGCGACCTGAAGACGGTGCGCAAGATCGTCTCGGAAGCCGGCATCCTGCCGCGTACCCACGGCTCGGCGCTGTTCACCCGCGGCGAGACGCAGGCGCTGGTCGTGACCACGCTCGGCACCGGCGACGACGAGCAGTACATCGACTCGCTGGAAGGCACTTACAAGGAGACCTTCCTGCTGCACTACAATTTCCCTCCCTATTCGGTGGGTGAAGCCGGCCGCATGGGCTCGCCCGGCCGCCGCGAGATCGGCCATGGCAAGCTCGCCTGGCGCGCGATCCGGCCGATGCTGCCGGCGAAGTCGGAGTTCCCCTACACGATCCGCGTCGTCTCGGAGATCACCGAGTCGAACGGCTCCTCCTCGATGGCGACCGTCTGCGGAACCTCGCTGGCGCTGATGGACGCAGGCGTGCCGCTCAAGGCGCCGGTCGCGGGCATCGCCATGGGACTGATCCTGGAAGGCGAGCGCTTCGCCGTGCTCTCCGACATCCTCGGCGACGAGGACCATCTCGGCGACATGGACTTCAAGGTCGCCGGCACGGCCGAGGGCATCACCTCGCTGCAGATGGACATCAAGATCGCCGGCATCACCGAGGAGATCATGAAGGTCGCCCTCGACCAGGCCAAGGGCGGCCGCGACCACATCCTGACCGAGATGAACAAGGCGCTCTCGGCCTCGCGCGGCCAGCTCGGCGAATACGCCCCGCGCATCGAGACGATGAAGATCCCGGTCGACAAGATCCGCGAGGTCATCGGCTCCGGCGGCAAGGTCATCCGCGAGATCGTCGAGAAGACCGGCGCGAAGGTCAACATCGAGGATGACGGCACGATCAAGATCGCCTCGGCCGACGGCAAGTCGATCGAAGCGGCGATCAAGTGGATCAAGTCGATCGTCTCGGAAGCCGAGCCGGGCATGATCTATGACGGCACCGTGGTGAAGATCATGGAGTTCGGCGCCTTCGTGAACTTCTTCGGCGCCAAGGACGGCCTCGTCCATATCTCCGAACTCGCCGCCCAGCGCGTCCAGAAGGTCTCGGACGTCGTCAAGGAAGGCGACAAGGTCAAGGTCAAGTTCCTCGGCCAGGACGAGCGCGGAAAAATCCGCCTCTCGATGAAGGTCGTCGACCAGGCGACCGGCGAGGACCTGACCGAGAAGCTGAAAGCCGCCCGCGAGGCCGAGAAGAGCCGCGAGCGCGCGGCCGAGTGAGACCCGCGCCAGATGTGAAGCGCTTGCGTTTCACGTGAATCACGACGCCCCGCATCGCAGGATGCGGGGCGTCTTTCTTTTCAGTGTCCAGCGCAACCCGGCTCGTCATGGTCGGCCTTGTGCCGACCATCCACGTCTTGCGACAGCCGCGGCTATGCTGCCATTACAGCAAGAGGGAGCCAGACGGATTCTCGGTGCTCTTCTCAAATCAGCGAAGACGCGGATGGTCGGCACAAGGCCGACCATGCCGGGAGAGGTTGTAACCATGACGGACCGCACCATCACCTCTCTGGATGCCCTAAGCCGCCTCTATCCCAACCCGCCGGTCGGCGCCTCGATCGCGAAGGAAATCGACCACATCGACGCGAACTACGGCGCGCTGATCGCGGCCTCGCCCTTCATGCTGCTCGCCACCAACGGTCCGGAGGGCCTGGATTGCTCGCCGCGCGGGGATCAGCCGGGCTTCGTCACCGTCCGGGACGCCAAAACGCTGCTGATTCCGGACAGAAGAGGCAACAACCGTCTGGATTCGTTGAGGAATATCCTGTCCGACCAGAGAGTCGGAATGCTCTTCCTGATCCCCGGCCATGGCGAGACCCTGCGCGTCAACGGAACGGCGACGCTGTCGGACGACCCGGGGTTGTGCGCGTCCTTCGCTATGGCCGGAAAGCCGCCGGCCTGCGTCATCGTGGTGACGGTGGAGCGGGTCTACTTCCAGTGCTCGCGCGCGGTGGTGCGGGCCGACCTCTGGAACCCGGCGGCGCATGTCGACAAGCGGGCGCTGCCGAGCGCCGGCGCGATCCTGCGCGACATCACGGCGAAGAACGCGGCGGTCGAGCCGTTCGACGGCGAGGCTTACGACAAGGCTTTGCCGGAGCGGGTCAGGGCGACGCTTTATTGAGAGAGGGCCGGACGAACGACGACCTTGTCGTTCCGGGGCTTCGCACAGCGAAGAACCCGGAACCCAAGACCGCAAAAACTCTGATCGCAATCTCACCCAGTCATGGGTTCCGGGTTCGGCCCGAAGAGCCGCCCCGGAATGACAAGCGGCAGCGCTTTCACAGCAGCCCTTCGTTCCCCGCCAGCACCTTCAGGTTCATGTCCGGCCTCGCGCCGACATGGCCGATGATCTCGGCCGCCGCCAGCGCGCCCAGCCGCAGCGAATCGCGCGCCTCGCGGCCCGAGGTCAGGCCGAACAGGAAGCCGGCCGCGAAGAGGTCGCCCGCCCCGGTCGCGTCGACGACGCGCGTCACCGGAAAGACCGGCTCCTCGACGATGCCGTCCGGCGTCACCGCGAGCGCGCCCTTCTCCGAGCGCGTCACCACGGCCAGGATATTCTCGGCGCGCAGCGCGGCGAGCGCGTCCTCAAAAGCCGGCGCCTGGTAGAGGCTCTTCAGCTCGTGCTCGTTGGCGAAGACGATGTCGACCATGCGGTTGCGCACGAGACCCAGGAACTCGTCGCGGTAGCGGTCGACGCAGAAGGAATCCGACAGGGTGATCGCGACCTTGCCGCCGGCCTTGTGGGCGATCTCGGAGGCCTTGCGGAAGGCGTCCTTGGCCGCCGGCGGATCCCAGAGATAGCCTTCGAGATAGATGATGTCGGCGTTCTCGACGGCTTTTACGTCGACATCGGCGACGGAGAGCCCCTGGCAGGCGCCGAGATAGGTGTTCATCGTGCGCTCGCCGTCGGGCGTGACGATGATGAAGGAGCGCGCCGTCGCCGGACCCTCGGTCGCGAAGGCGGTGTCGAAGGCGACCCCGAGCGAGGTCAGGTCGTGGCGGTAGAGCTTGCCGAGCTCGTCGTTCCTGACCTTGCCGATGAACGCGCCCTTGCCGCCGAAGGAGGCGAGGCCGGCGATCGTGTTGGCGGCCGAGCCGCCCGAGACGACCTTGCCGGGGCCCATGGAGGCGTAGAGCGCCTCGGCGCGGGCCTCGTCGATCAGCGCCATCGCGCCCTTGGTCAGGCCATGCTGGCTGAGGAAATCCTCTTCCGCCGAGGCGATGACATCGACGATGGCGTTGCCGAGGGCGAGAACGTCGGTGCGCGAGTTGGTCATGGGCGGTCCGGATGCTGATGCGACAAAAAGGCTGGGCGGCGTGTCGCATCCACCCGGCACCGGGTCAAGCCGGCCTGTCGGCCCCGATCCGGCCGGCCACGGCCTCGTCGAGCACGGCCGACAGCCGCCGCAGCGCATCGGGCTCCAGCGCGCCGATCTCGCGGGCGAGGCGGTTGGCGAGCAGCGTCGCCTCGGGCTCCAGCCCGGCCGTGTCGACGACGACGCGGGGATGCGAGAGATCGGCGAGGCGGACGAGCTCGTCGGCCTCGTCCCAGATCACGCCGAGAACATGGATCACGCCCTGGATCAGCGTGAAGGTCGGGCGACCGCGCTTGCCGTGCTCGAGCGCCGAGAGATAGGCGGGCGTGACGCCGAGCGCCGCGGCCATCCGGGCCAATGTGACGCCGCGGGCGGCCCGCAACTGCCTGACACGCCGACCGAAGGGCGTCATGCGCTAGAGCTCGCGGCTGCGGCGCAGGCGGATATAGAGCGCGCCCGCGCCGCCATGGCGCTGCTCGGCCTCCTCGAAGCCGACGACGAGCGGCCTGAGATCGGGCAGGCGCAGCCAGTGCGGCACGCTGCGCTTCAGCACGCCGCGCTCCTCTCCGGAATGCGCGTCGCCGGCCGCGCCCATCCCTGCCGCGCCTTTGCCGGTGACGACGAGCGCGAGCTTGCAGCCGCGCGCCTGCTCGCGCCTGAGAAAGGCGCGCAGCGCGTGATGCGCCTCGTCCTGGCGCATGCCGTGCAGGTCGATCACCGCCTCGACCGATTGCTGGCCGCGCCTGAGCCGCGTGCGCAGGCGGCGCTCCAGCGGCGCGAGCGGCGGCGGAGCGGGTTTGGATGGGACTTGCCGCGGCTGCGGCGCCGGCAGCGCCGGCCGGGCTTGCGCGGCTGCGGTCGACGCGGGGGCAAGCTCCTCCGGCGGCAGAGCCCGGCCCGGCAGCGGCTTGACCGAGCGCGCCACCTCGCGCCAGAGCGCGATATCGGCCGCCGTCAGCGCCCTGCCCCTGCGCCGCACGGTCACGGCCTGGCCTCGCGCGGCCAGAGCACGATGAAATCGACCGGATGCCGCACGAGCCCGGCGCGGTGGCCGGCCCGCGCGCCGGAGCCGACGAAGAGGTCCATCCGGGCCGGGCCGAGAATGGCCGAGCCGGTGTCCTGCGCGATCGTCAGCCGGGAGAGGCGCTCCATGCCGCCGCCATCGCCTGGAATCGTCGCGTCGATCCAGACCGGCAGGCCATAGGGCCAGATCGCCCGGTCGATCGCGATCGAACGCAGCGGCGTCAGCGGCAGCCCGGCCCCGCCGATCGGCCCGGACTCGGCCGGAAGGTCGTCGCGCCGCGCGAAGAAGACGAAGGAGCGGTTCTGCCGGATCAGCTCCTGGGCGAAGCCGGCATCGGTCTTCAGCCGCGCGATCAGCCGGTCCATCGTCATCTGTTCGGGCGGAATCGCTTCGCGCTGGCTCAGCACGCGCCCGAGCGAGGTATAGGCGTGGCCGTTGCGTCCGGCATAGACCAGCCGCGTCACCGCGCCGTCGGCTAAGCGGATGCGGCCCGAGCCCTGCACCTGCAGCACGAAGCGATCGACGGGATCGCGCATCCAGAGGATTTCGAGGTTCTGGCCGTCGAGAGCGCCGGTCTCTATCGCGGCGCGGTCGGGAAAAGGTTCGAGCCCGCGCGGGGTCCGACGCGCCGAGGTCAGGGCCTCATCGAGTCCGGGCCAGTCGTCGCCCGGCATGCGCGTCACCAGATCGGGCGGGCGACCGTAGAGCGGCGTCGGGAAAGTGTCCGAGCGCGCGAGAGAACCCTCGAACTCCGGCTCGAAATAGCCGGTCATGAAGCCCGACGCACCCTCGCCCGGGCGGATGCGCCAGGCCGCGAAATGCGTCTCGAAGAAGCGCCGCGCCAGAACCCGATCGCCCTGCGCGGCGCGATCCACTCCGGCAGCGAGACCGCAGATCCTCGTCAGATCGGCGGGGATCGCCACGCCGCCGCGCAAGGGCGGCCCGGCGGCGCAACCGCGCGCGAAGATGCTGAACGCCGCGCGGTGATCGTCGGTCTGCCAGCCGGGCATGGCCTCAAAAGAAAGCCGCTCGGCGCGGGCGCCGGGCGGCAAGGGCGGTTGTTGGGCAAGAGCCTCTGTCACGGCCGCGAGCCAGAGCGCGAAAACCAGCGCCAGCGCGGAGCCGACGCCACGGATCACGCAGCGGATTCGGTTGCGACCAGGAGCCAGTTCGGATCGCGGCTGCCGAGCTGGCGCGAGAAGGTCCAGATGTCGTTGACCTCGGACACCGCCTCGGCGCTGCCGTCGACCACCGCCCCCTGAGCGTCGCGCACGACGTTGATCAGCTGGGAGACGAAGGCGATCGTGACCTGCGCGGTCTTGCCCTTGACGTCCACGGCGGTCATCTCGGCCCTGTCGATCGAGACGAAGGAGGTGTCGGCCTTCTCGCCCCGCTTCTCGCGCTCGCTTATCGCCATCTCGAAGCCGTCATAGACCTCCTTGGCGAGCAGGCCCTTCAGCGTCTTGCGGTCGCCGCGCGCGAATGCGGTGACGATCGACTCATAGGCCGCCCTGGCTCCGCCGAGAAACTCGTGCGGATCGAAGGAGGGCTCCTGCTGGACCACCGCCTCGATGCCGGCGATCACGGGTGAATCCGCCGGCGCGATGCCCTTCCAGCGTTCGGCCGCCGGCACGGTCGGCGCAACCGGCTCGGCTGCCGCGCCAGGCAGACGAATGACGTTGTCGCGGCGGCCGTCGGCCGGCGAAGCCTGGTCCGGACGCATCGGCGGGGTTTCGCGGCGCGCGAAGGGATCGACAGGCGGCTGCTCGCTGCCGGTCTTCTGACCGAGCACCGAACGGAGCTTCCAGGCGACAAAGACGGCCAGCGCCAGGAAAAACAGGGTCTTTATGTCGAAATCTTGCATCGAAACCTGATCCGGAGCTCCAGAGACCGCTTCAGCAACGGCTCCTCGCGGGAAACGTTCCGAAAGGGCATCTCGTCTTGGCTGCGCTTCATATGGTGATCAAGGCTCGTAACATCCACCCCCGCCCTTGTGAAGCAGACTTCTTGTGCCGGGACGGCGTCCATGATAGCCGACGCCCGCCTTGCACCGGCACGCGGTGCGCAATTCCGATGGCCCCCGAGGCGGCGCGGAGTTTCCCAACACAGCTTGCAGACCATGGTGGCACCGATGGCCAATGACACCCCGAACGGCAATGGCGCCGCCACAGCCGAGGCCGCGCCGAGCATGAGCGCGCTGATCCAGTACACCAAGGATTTCTCTTTCGAGAACCCCAAGGCGCCGCGCGCGCTCGGCCAGCAGGAAGCCCAGCAGGGCCCGCAGATGTCGCTGCAGGTCAATGTCTCGAGCAACGGACTCGGCGAGAACGACTACGAGACCGTGCTGCGGCTCGAGGGCAAGGCGGAACTCGCCGGCGAGACGCTGTTCGCCTTCGACCTGAGCTATGGCGGCGTGTTCCGGCTGCTCAACGTGCCGGACGAGCACATCCACCCCGTGCTGGTGATCGACTGCGCCCGGCTGCTCTTTCCGTTCGCCCGGCAGATCATCGCCGAGGCCGTGCAGAACGGCGGCTTCCCGCCCTTCTACGTGCCGCCGATCGATTTCGCGCAGCTCTTCCAGCAGCGCGTGCAGGAACTCCAGGGCCAGGGCGGCGCGCCCAACGCCTGACATAGACCGTCGCGGGACGATCACGACAGGGGCCTCGCGGCCCCTTTCGCGTCTGGCGCTGTTCCGTCACTCTTGCGACATGACGGACGAACATCCATGTCCCGGATCAGTCGACGGCGGACGCCCATCCCGGGCGCCCGCTTTTTCGTGACCGGAGACCCCATGGACTATCTGATGACGCTTGCCGCCGATCCCGCCGTCTGGGCGGCGCTCGGGGCACTGATCGCCATGGAGGTGGTTCTTGGCATCGACAACCTGATCTTCATCTCGATCCTGACCAACAAGCTGCCCGAGCACCAGCGCGAGCGCGGTCGCCGCATCGGCATCGGTCTGGCGCTGGTGCTGCGGCTGGGCCTGCTCTCGACCGTCGCGATCATCGTCTCGCTGACCACGCCGGTCTTCTCGGTCTTCGGAAAGGCCTTCTCCTGGCGCGACCTGATCCTGATCGCCGGCGGCCTGTTCCTGGTCTGGAAGGCGACCAAAGAGATCCACCACAAGGTCGATCCCGACCATGGCCCCAACATCTTCGACGGCGGCCGGGCGACGACCGTGAACTTCGGCGGCGTGATCGTCCAGATCCTGCTGCTCGACCTGGTCTTCTCGATCGACTCGATCATCACCGCCGTCGGCATGACCGAGCACATCCCGGTGATGGTCATCGCCGTGATCGTCGCGGTTCTGGTGATGCTGCTCGCCGCCAACCCGCTGGCGCGCTTCATCGAGAGGAACCCGACCATCGTGATGCTGGCGCTCGGCTTCCTGCTGATGATCGGCGGCACGCTGATCGCGGAAGGGTTCGGCGCGCATGTGCCGAAGGGCTACATCTACGCCGCGATGGCGTTCTCGGCGGCGATCGAGGGCCTCAACATGCTGACCCGACGCAAGAAGCTCTGAGCGCCGGACGGCGTCTCGCGAGAAGGCGAAGCCGACGAGGCGATCCATGGGGATTGCGCGAGGCCACTGGATTGCCTCGCCGCGCTCGCAATGACGATTGAAGTCAGGCTTCCTCGGCCAGGCCGAGATAGCCGGCCCAGAGCGGGGTCTTGCCGAGCGTGCGCACGAAAGCCTCGTGCGCCGCGATCGCCGCGGGGTCGAGCCTCGGCGCGAGCGGGCGCAGGCGCCGCGGCCGCTCGACGGGAATGCCGGCCAAGCCGTTATCGGCACGGCCGCCACTGATCGCGCCCAGGCCCAGCGAGGTCTGCTTGCCGCCGATCAGCTCGATATAGACCTCGGCCAGGATCTCGGCGTCGAGCAGGGCGCCGTGCCTGGTGCGGCGGGTGTTGTCGATGCCGTAGCGGCTGCAGAGCGCGTCGAGGCTGTTGCCGGCGCCGGGATGCTTGCGCCGCGCCATGGCCAGCGTGTCGACGACGCGGGCCTGCTCGATCGGGCCGCGGCCAAGCCGCTTCAGCTCCATGTTGAGGAAGCCGATATCGAAGGCGGCGTTATGGATGACGAGCCTGGCGTCCGCGATGAAGCCCTCGAATTCGTCGGCGACGGCGGCGAAGAGCGGCTTGTCGGCAAGGAAGGCGTCGGACAGGCCGTGGACCCTGAACGCGCCCTCCGGCATCGGCCGCTGCGGATTGAGATAGCAATGAAAGCTGCGGCCGCTCGGGCAATGATTGACCAGTTCGACGCAGCCGATCTCGACGACGCGGTCGCCGGCATTGGCCTCGACGCCGGTGGTCTCGGTATCGAGGACGATCTCACGCATCGTTTGCTTGCGCCCCTTGGCCGGTTGCTGCCCGATGGGTCCGTCCGGGCCGGCCGGCGAGCAGTCTCAGGATAGAGCCGACCTGCCGGCGCGCCGCCATCGGCCCATGCCCTGAGTCCACAAGGAAATGGGCCCTGCGGCGCTTTTCGACATCCGGCATCTGGCGGGCGAGGATCGCGGCGAACTTGTCTGCCGTCATCTCCGGCCGCCCCAGCACGCGGGCCTTCTGGATTTCGACCGAGGCCGTGACGACGAGGACGGCGTCGCAGCGGCCCTCGCCGCCCGTCTCCAGCAGCAGCGGCACGTCCAGCACCGCGACGCCCGCGCCCGCCTGCCGGCAGCGAGCGAGAAATGCCAGTTCCTCCTCGCGCACCAGCGGATGGATGATCGCCTCGAGCCGCGCCAGCGCCTCGGGCCTGCCCAGGACGGCTGCCGAGAGCAGGGCGCGATCGACCCCGCCCTCGCGGACCACGCCAGGGAAAGCCTCGCCCATCGGCGCGACGGCACGGCCGCGATAGAGCCGATGCACCGCCGCGTCGGCGTCATGCACCGGCACGCCCATCTCCCGGAACAGGTCCGAGGTGGTCGACTTGCCCATGCCGATCGAGCCGGTCAGTCCGAGGATGAAGGTCATGGGCTCCCGAGCCGCACCGGCCGAATCCAGCTCCCGCGAATCAGTGTCCGACGATATCGGCTTCGAGCCTTGCGCGCAGCGCGGGCGTGACCGACGGGGTCAGGCCGAACCAGCGCGCGAAGCCGGGCGCGGCCTGGTGCAGCAGCATGCCGAGCCCGTCGACCGGGACGCCCCCGCGCCGCTCGGCCGCGTCGAGCAGCGGCGTCCTCAGCGGCACGTAGACGATGTCGTCGACGACCGCGCCGGGACGCAAGGCGGCAAGATCGAGATCGAGTGGCGGCTGGCCCTTCATGCCGAGCGAGGTCGTGTTGACGATCAGCCCGGCCTCGCCGACGAGCGCCGGCCGTTCCGCCCAGCCCCGCGCCTCGATCGGCGCGCCGAAGGCGCGCGCGAGATCCCCGGCGCGCGCGGGGCTGCGATTGACCACGACGATGCGGGCAAGCCCGCGCGCTTTCAGTCCGAAGCAGATGGCGCGGGCCGCGCCGCCGGCCCCGATGATCAGGGCCGTATCGGTGCGCTCGCTCCAGCCCGGAACGCAGGCGTCGAGATGGGCGAGGAAGCCGGCCGCATCGGTGTTGTCCCCGCACAGCCGGCCATTCTCGCGCCAGAGCGTGTTGACCGCGCCGATGGCGCGGGCCGCATCGCCGACATGGTCGAGCAGCGGCATCACGGCCTCCTTGTGCGGCACGGTGACATTGCCTCCCGCGAATTCACCGGAGCGGACCTTCGCGATGAAATCCGGCAGGGCGGCTGGAGCGACGTCGATGCGCTCATAGGAGCCGTCGAGGCCATGCTCGGCGATCCAGCCGCCATGGATCAGAGGCGAGCGCGAATGCGCGATGGGATGGCCGATGACGAAGCAGCGGGGAGAGGCGGGCATGGCGGGCGACCGAGACTAGCTGGCGAGGACTTTCAGCGCGCGCAGCGCGGCGAGCACCGGCAATAGCGGTAAACCGAGTATGGTGAAATGGTCGCCGTCGACCCCATCGAAGAGCTGCGCGCCGAGACCCTCGATCTGATAGCCGCCGACGCTCGTCGTGACAGTCGGCCCTGCCGCCGCGACATAGCGATCGATGGATTCGGCGTTCAGCACCCGCATCGTCATGCGCGCCGCCTGCCCGCCGGTCGCCACGACCTCGCCATCGCGCGCGAGCACGCAGCACGACCAGAGCTGATGGGCGGAGCCCGACAGGCGCGCCAGTTGACGTCTTGCTTCGATCGCGTCGCCCGGCTTGTGAAAGAGCGTGCCTTCGAGGTTCAGCGTCTGGTCGGCGCCCAGCACCAGGCGGCCGGGCCGCCTGGTCGAGACGGCCAGGGCCTTGGCCCGGGCGAGCGTTTCCGCGACTGCCCGAGGCGTTGCCGCTTTCGACAGCAGCTCGCGCTCGATCGCGCGCTCGTCGACATCGGGCCTTTCCGTCTCGACCGGGATACCGGCCGCGAGCAGCATGCCGCGCCGCGTCGCGCTGCCCGAGGCCAGCAGCAGCGGCTGGTCGCAGAGCCAGAGGCCGTTGGCCGCGCTCATGTCGCGATGAACTTCATCCGGTGGTCGCGCAGCAGGTCGAGGATCGCCGCCGCCGTCTCCTCGATCGAGCGCCGCGTGACGTCGATCACCGGCCAGCCCTTGCGGGCGCAGAGTTTTCGCGACTGGGCGATCTCGTTGGCGACCAGTTCGGGGTCGACATAGGGCGTCTCGTCGTCGGCCTTGAGCGAGAGCAGCCGGTTCTGGCGGATCTGGACGATGCGGTCGGCGCTGGCGACGAGGCCGACGATCAGCGGCTTCTTCACACGTTCCAGCTCGGGCGGCAGCGGCACGTTAGGCACCAGCGGCACGTTGGCCGTCCTGATGCCGCGATTGGCGAGATAGATCGAGGTCGGCGTCTTCGAGGTCCGGCTGATGCCGACCAGGATGATGTCGGCGTTCTCCAGATCGCCGCCGAGCTGCCCGTCGTCATGCAGCAGCGTGTAGTTCATCGCGTCGATGCGGCGGAAATAGTCGGCGTTGAGGACGTGCTGCGCGCCTGGCTTCGGCGCCGAGGCCTGGCCGAGATAGGACTGGAACAGCGAGAGCACCGGCTGCAGCACCGACAGGCACGGGCAGCCGAGCTCCTTGCAGAAGTTCTCCAGCCGCTGCGACCATTCCGGCTCGACCAGCGTGTAGAGCACGACGCCGGGCGAGGCCTCGATCTCGGCGAGCACGCGGGCGAGCTGCGCCTCCGAGCGCACCAGCGGATAGACATGCTCGATCGCCGAGACGGTCTCGTATTGCGCCGCGGCCGCCCGGCTGACCGCGATCAGCGTCTCGCCGGTCGCGTCCGAGACGAGATGGAGGTGGAAGTAATTGCGGGCCACGGCGGCTCCCGGGTTCAGGCTCGGCCGCAAGCTCTAGACCATCCCCGGCGCGGGAGGAAACCGGATTTGCGCGGCAACCCTACTGCAAGCCCTTGCGGCGATGGCGCTTCCGGTTCCGGCCGGCAATCGTCGGGGCGGGCCCGGGACAGGTGTGGACAACCGCACCGTCCCGACGTTCCGCGGGCCGGCTCTGTATAACCCCGTCGATTCGCCCACACGCCACTCCGAGGACGGCCGAGCGGCAATGTTTCACGTGAATCATTTTCGGCTCCCGCCCTGCCAGCCCGGATTCCGGTTGGTTAAGAAACCGTTAACCGCTCGAGGACGATGCGTCCGATCGCGGTTCTTTGGACTCCGCGCCTGTGGACGGGTTGTGGAGCATCTTGCGGCGCGCTATTTGCCCCGCTCCAAGAGTCAAAAAATAAGATTCACTCTAGAAGACTTAATCTTTAGAGTCTGGGCTGGATGGTCGGGATGGACATGGCGAGACGCGACGAACCTGTCCTCCTGCGCACGCTCTCCGGCGAGACGCTTCCCGTTCCACCGATCTGGATGATGCGTCAGGCAGGCCGCTATCTGCCCGAATACCGCGA
Organism: Allobosea sp. GW821-FHT12C12; assembly: GCF_058807355.1. Lineage (NCBI taxonomy): Bacteria > Pseudomonadati > Pseudomonadota > Alphaproteobacteria > Hyphomicrobiales > Alloboseaceae > Allobosea > Allobosea sp. GW821-FHT12C12. The sequence continues at coordinate 124,217 of NZ_JBXAQP010000008.1, read as the reverse complement.
GCTCAGGGCCAAGGCCGGCAGCTTCCTCGAGCTTTGCTACAATCCCGGACTCGCGGCCGAAGTGACCTTGCAGCCGATCAGGCGGTTCGGCTTCGACGCCGCGATCCTGTTTTCCGACATCCTCGTCGTGCCGCACGCGCTCGGCCAGAAACTCTGGTTCGTCGAGGGCGAGGGTCCGCGGCTTGAGCCCGTCGCGGATCAGGAGAGACTTGCCGAGATCCGTGAGCAGGCCAATGAGGCGGTGCTGGCGCCGGTTATCGAGACCGTGCGGCGGGTCAAGGCGGCCCTGCCACCGGAGACGGCCTTCATCGGCTTCTGCGGCGCGCCCTGGACCGTGGCGACCTACATGGTCGCGGGACGGGGCTCGCCCGGCCAGGAGCCGGCCAAGGCGCTGTTCGCCCGCGACCCCGATCTGTTCCAGGCGATCATCGACCGGATCATCCTGGCCTCGATCGACTATCTCAACGCTCAGCTCAACGCCGGCGTCGATGCCGTGCAGATCTTCGACAGCTGGGCCGGATCGCTCGGCCCCGAGGATTTCCAACGCTGGTGCGTCGCGCCGACCAGGCGGATCGTCGACGGCGTGCGCGCCGTGCATCCGCATGCCCGCATCATCGGCTTCGCGCGGGGCGCCGGCCGGCTGATCCCGTGCTATGTCGAGGCGACGGGCGTCGACGCCGCCGGCCTCGAATCCGAGATCGACCGGGACTTCGCCCGGGACGAGATCCAGACCCTGGTTCCGGTGCAGGGCAATCTCGATCCGCTCGTGCTGCGGGCCGGGGGGCCGGAACTGGAGCAGGAGGTCGCCGCCATCAAGACGGCCTTCGGCGGCAGGCCATACATCTTCAACCTCGGCCACGGCATCCTGCCCGATACGCCGATCGCCCATGTCGAGCGGCTTCTCGCCGCCGTGCGCTCCTGAGGTCTCGCCATGTATGAATGGGCCAAGGCCTTCCATGTCATGACGGTGATCGCCTGGATGGCGGCGATGCTGTATCTGCCGCGGCTGATGGTCTACCATGCCGCGGCGCCTGTCGGCTCCCAGCGGTCCGAGACCTTCAAGATCATGGAGCGCCGGCTGCTGCGCGGCATCATGACCCCCTCGATGATCGCGACATGGGCGCTCGGGCTCTACCTCGCCTGGGCCGGCTTCGGCTTCAAGGGCGGCTGGCTGCACGGCAAGATCGCGCTCGTCTTCGCCATGTCAGGCATCCATGGCTACCTCGTCGGCCGCGTGCGCGCCTTCGCCGAGGACCGCAACGACAAATCGGAGCGGTTCTACCGCGTGATCAACGAGGTTCCGGCGCTGCTGATGGCGGGAATCGTCATCCTCGTCGTGGTCAAGCCGTTCTGAAGCGGTTCCTGTCGTTTACGGCTTGAGCGCGCCTGCGATTCGGGCTATCAGGAATCGCGCTTCTCCAGCGTTCTCCCTGTCGTCGATGGTTCCTGAGCCGACTGCCCTTGCAGACGCTCGCGCCGCGCAAGCCCCGCGCCGGTCCGTTTCCGGATTGTCGACCTCTCCTTAGAAGTCTTCCGCGCCTGCCTCTCCGCAGGCGCCGTTACCGTCCAGGTGTCCCATGCGGGAAATCAAACTCCACGAACTCAAGGTCAAATCTCCGACCGAACTCCTCGCCTTTTCCGAAGGGCTCGAGGTCGAGAACGCCAGCACGATGCGCAAGCAGGAGCTGATGTTCGCCATCCTGAAACAACTCGCCGCCCGCGAGACCGAAATCCTCGGCGAGGGCGTGGTCGAGGTCCTGCCCGACGGGTTCGGCTTCCTGCGGTCGTCGGATTCGAACTATCTGCCCGGCCCCGACGACATCTACGTCTCGCCGACGCAGATCCGGAAATTCGGCCTGCGCACCGGCGACACCGTCGAGGGCCCGATCCGCGGCCCCAAGGACGGCGAACGCTATTTCGCCCTGCTCAAGGTGAACACGATCAATTTCGAGGATCCCGAGCGGATCAAGCACAAGATCAATTTCGACAATCTGACGCCGCTCTATCCCGACGAGCGCCTGCGCATGGAAGTGCAGGACCCGACCAAGAAGGATTTCTCGGCCCGCGTCATCGACATCGTCTCGCCGATCGGCAAGGGCCAGCGCGCGCTGATCGTCGCGCCGCCGCGCACCGGCAAGACCGTGCTGCTGCAGAACATCGCGCAGTCGATCACCACCAATCACCCGGAGTGCTACCTGATCGTGCTGCTGATCGACGAGCGGCCCGAAGAGGTCACCGACATGCAGCGCTCGGTGAAGGGCGAGGTCGTGTCCTCGACCTTCGACGAGCCGGCCTCGCGCCACGTCCAGGTCGCCGAGATGGTGATCGAGAAGGCCAAGCGCCTGGTCGAGCATGGCCGCGACGTCGTGATCCTGCTCGATTCGATCACCCGCCTCGGCCGCGCCTACAACACCGTGGTGCCGTCCTCCGGCAAGGTGCTGACCGGCGGCGTCGACGCCAACGCCCTGCAGCGGCCCAAGCGCTTCTTCGGCGCGGCCCGCAACATCGAGGAGGGCGGCTCGCTGACCATCGTCGCGACCGCGCTGATCGATACCGGCTCGCGCATGGACGAGGTCATCTTCGAGGAGTTCAAGGGCACCGGCAATTCCGAGGTCATCCTCGACCGCAAGGTCGCCGACAAGCGCATCTTCCCGGCGATCGACATCATCAAGTCGGGCACCCGCAAGGAAGAGCTCATCACGCCGAAGTCGGATCTGCAGAAGACCTATGTGCTGCGCCGCATCCTGAACCCGATGGGCCCGCAGGATGCGATCGAGTTCCTGATGGACAAGCTGCGCCAGACCAAACAGAACTCGGACTTCTTCGACTCGATGAACACCTGAGCGGCCGCCGCCCGTGGGCGCGAGGCGACCGATTCGGTACCGTAACTCTCTTGTCATGAATGCGGTATGACCATGCAACGCCTTGATATCAGGCCGGGTCACACCGGGTAGGACGATCGGCGCGCCGGCAGCCAGCTCATGATCGACACCGGATCCAACGCGACGATCGTGGCGCTCTCGTCCGGCGCGGGACGAGCCGGAGTCGCGGTCGTCCGGATTTCAGGCCCGGGAGTTCGATTCGCTCTCGAAACGATCTGTGGCGCCATACCCGCCCCACGCCGGGCCAGCCTGCGTCAGCTTCGCGATCGCGCCGGGGAGACCATCGACAGCGCGCTCGTGCTGTTCTTCCCTGGACCGGCGAGCTTCACCGGCGAAGACGTGGCCGAATTCCAGGTTCATGGTTCCAGCGCGGTCCTCGGCCGTCTGCTGGGCGAACTCACAGCCTTGCCCCATGCGCGGCTGGCCGAGCCTGGCGAATTCACGCGGCGCGCGTTCGAGGCCGGAAAGCTCGACCTCGCGGAGGTCGAGGGCCTGGCCGACCTGATCGATTCGGAGACGGAATGGCAGCGGCGGCAGGCGCTGCGCCAGATGGAAGGTGCGCTTGGCGAGCAATGCGCCCGCTGGCGTTCCCGGCTGATCGAAGCGATGGCGCTGCTCGCCGCCGAACTCGACTTTTCCGATGAAGGCGATGTCGGAGGACCGCTCGTTGCGCAGGCAGGCGAGCTGGCGGCCGTGGTGCTGGGCGATCTGCGCGTGGCGCTGGGGTCTTTCGAGCGCGGCGAGCGCGTTCGCGATGGGTTCGTGGTCGTGCTGTCGGGGCCGCCCAATGCCGGCAAGTCAAGTCTGCTCAACGCCATGGCGCGCCGCGACGTCGCGATCGTCTCGGCCATGCCGGGCACGACCCGCGACGCGATCGAGGTCAGGATGGATCTCGCCGGCCTGCCGGTCATCCTGATCGATACGGCGGGGCTTCGCGACAGCACCGACGCCATCGAGGTCGAAGGCGTCAGGCGCGCGCAAGCCCTGGCCGAGCGCGCCGATCTCGTCCTTGCCTTGCGCGCGATCGATTCGCGTCCGAACCGAACAATCCCGTCCGGGCGAAGCCTGGCCGTTGCGACCAAGATCGACCTGCCAGGCCTTCTCCAGCCGGACGAGATCGGCGTCTCTGCTTTGACCGGGGATGGCCTGCCCGCCTTGCTCGACGCCATTGCCTCGCGGCTCTCCGGGGAGATCGGCACCGAGCCGGCGCTTCTGACGCGCGCGCGCCATCGCGCAGCCGTGTCCGACGCCGTCGCCGCGCTGGAGCGGATGACCGGAGCCCACCACGGCGAGGTCGAGTTGCTGGCCGAAGACGTCAGGCTGGCCGTTGCCGCGCTGGAGCGACTTGTCGGCCGCGTCGACGTCGAGGACGTGCTCGACAAGCTCTTCGCCGGCTTTTGCATCGGCAAATAGCCCGGTCTGCCGATTCACGTGAAACGGTGCGACCAGTCGAGAATGATTGACCGGGACCACTTGCTTCGCTAGCCAATCCGCCATGTCCCAACTCGATCCTCGCGCGCGATACGACGTCATCGTCGTCGGCGGCGGCCATGCCGGTGTCGAGGCGGCCGCGGCGGCGGCGCGCCAGGGCGCCCGCACGGTGCTGCTGACGCATAAGGTCGAAACGGTCGGCGTGATGTCGTGCAATCCCGCGATCGGCGGTCTCGGCAAGGGTCATCTCGTCCGCGAGATCGATGCGCTCGACGGCATCATGGCCTTGGCGGCCGACCGGGCCGGCATCCAGTTCCGCATGCTCAACCGCCGCAAGGGACCAGCCGTGCGCGGTCCGCGCGCCCAGGCCGACCGGGCGCTCTATCGCAAGGCTGTCGGCGATCTTCTGGCCGAACAGCCCGGCCTCGAGATCATTGCGGGCGAGGCCTTCGATCTCGATGTGCGGGACGGACGCGTCGCCGCCGTCATTCTCGCCGATGGCCGTCGATTCGCCACCGGAACGGTCGTGTTGACGACCGGCACATTTCTGCGCGGCCTGATCCACATCGGCGAGAAAAAGATCCCGGCCGGCCGCGTCGACGAGGCGCCTTCGCTGGGTCTTTCGGCGACGCTGGAGCGGCATGGCTTCGCGCTCGGCCGGCTCAAGACGGGCACGCCGCCGCGCCTCGACGGGCGCACCATCGATTGGACGGCGCTGGAGATGCAGGCCGGCGACGATCCGCCCGAGCCCTTCTCGGCCCTGACCGACGCAATCACGACGCCGCAGATCGCCTGCGGCATCACGCGGACCACGCTCGCAAGCCATGATCTGATCCGCGCGAACCTGCATCGCGCGCCGATGTTCTCCGGGCAGATCGAGGGTCGCGGCCCGCGCTACTGCCCGTCGATCGAGGACAAGGTCGGCCGCTTCGGCGACAGGGACGGCCACCAGATCTTCCTGGAGCCGGAAGGACTCGACGATCCCACGGTCTATCCGAACGGCATCTCGACATCGCTGCCGGAGGATGTCCAGCTTGCGCTGCTTGCGACGATACCGGGGCTGGAGCGCACAATCATGCTGCGTCCGGGCTATGCGATCGAATACGATTACGTCGACCCGCGCGCCCTGAAGAACACGCTGGAAACCCGCGCCATCAACGGCCTGTTCCTGGCCGGGCAGATCAACGGAACGACCGGCTATGAGGAGGCGGCCGCGCAGGGCCTTCTCGCCGGATGGAATGCGGCCCGGCAGGCCGGCGGCGCCGCGCCGATCGTGCTGGAGCGAACTTCCTCCTATATCGGCGTGCTGGTCGACGATCTCGTGACCCGCGGCGTTACGGAACCGTATCGAATGTTCACGTCGCGGGCCGAATTCCGGCTCTCGCTGCGGGTCGACAATGCCGACGAGCGCCTGACGCCGCTTGGACTTTCCGAAGGGCTGGTCGGGAGCGCGCGCGGCTCGGCTTTTGCCGCGCGCTCCGGCGCGATCGCGTCACTCAGAGGCAGATTGACGAATCTGTCGCTGACTCCGCGGCAGGCTTCGGGCTTTGGTCTTCAGCTCAATCATGACGGGCTGAAGCGTAGCGCCTTTCAACTGTTGTCCCATCCCGATATCGGTTTCGAGCGGCTGGCGGAGATCTGGCCGGAGCTGAAATCTGTCGCGCCCGCGGTTTCGACCCGCGTGGCCGCCGATGCGGTCTATGCGGTCTATCTCGATCGACAGGGCGCCGAAATTCAATCCTATCGGCGCGACCAGTCGCTCAAGGTGCCCGATGATCTCGATCTTGAGGGCATTTCGGGCCTGTCCAACGAGTTGAAGCTGAAGCTCGCGAACCAGTGTCCCGCCGATCTGGCCCAGGCGGCAAGGATCGAGGGGATGACGCCAGCGGCACTGGCCCTGCTTGCGGCGCATGCACGACGACGGCGGCCCGCGCCTGTCGGCATCGAGGCCTGATTCCGGCTGTGGACGAGAGTGATCGTGACCGCGCTTTGCGCTTGACGCCTGTTTCACGTGAAACAGAGGAGCGTCTGGCGCTGCTGGTCGCGGAGCTGCGGCGCTGGCAGGCCGCAAAGAATCTCGTCTCCTCGGCAACGCTCGGCGATGTCTGGACGCGTCATATTTCCGACTCGCTGCAGATTTTCAACCTGGCGCCTCAGGCCGAGCGGTGGCTGGATCTCGGTTCCGGCGGCGGCTTTCCCGGCCTTGTCATTGGAATCTGCCTGGCGGAGGCCGGCATCGGCCGGATCGATCTGGTCGAGAGCAATGCCCGCAAATGCGCCTTCCTGCGTCACGCGGCCCGTGTCACGGGAGCGCCGGTGACCGTCCATGCCGCGCGAATCGAGGCGGTCGTGGCCGATTTCGCCGGCAGAATCGACGTCGTCACGGCCCGCGCTCTGGCGCCCTTGCCGCTTCTGCTGGGCTGGTGCAATGAGCTGTTGACAAGCGGGGCCGTCGGGTTTTTTCCCAAAGGACAACATCTAGAGCAGGAATTGACCGAGGCCTCTAAATATTGGAAGATTCAGGCATCGACGATCTTGTCCGTGACGGATGAGGCCGCCCGGATCCTGATGGTCCGCGCGGCCGAGAAACGAGCCGATCCATGACCGGTATGACGCCCATTCCGCCGCCCCGCCGCCCGCGCGTGCTGGCGCTCGCGAATCAGAAAGGCGGCGTCGGCAAGACGACGACGGCGATCAATCTCGGCACGGCGCTGGCCGCGATCGGCGAAAGGGTGCTGATCGTCGATCTCGATCCGCAGGGCAATGCCTCGACCGGGCTCGGCGTCGATCGCAGGAGCCGCAAATCCTCGACCTATGACGTGCTCTGCGGCGATATCGGCCTCGGTCAGGCCTTGCAGGAGACGGCCGTGCCGGGCCTGTTCCTGGCGCCTTCGACGCTCGACCTGCTCGGCGTCGAGCTGGAGATCGCCGGCGACAAGGACCGCGCGCTGAAGCTCAAGAAGGCGATCGACGAACTGGTCTACGACCAGCGCTGCAACGATCTGACCTATATCCTGATCGACTGCCCGCCTTCGCTCAGCCTGATCACGATCAACGCCATGACCGCGGCCGACGCCGTGCTGGTCCCCCTGCAATGCGAGTTCTTCGCGCTGGAGGGCCTTAGCCAGTTGCTCAAGACGGTGGAGCAGGTCCGTGCCGGGCTCAACCCGCGCCTGATCATCCAGGGCGTCGTGCTGACCATGTACGACCCGCGCAACAACCTGTCCGGGCAGGTCATGGCCGATGTCCGCGATTTCCTCGGCGACAAGGTCTACGAGACGGTGATCCCGCGCAATGTCCGCGTATCGGAAGCGCCCTCCTACGGCAAGCCGGCCCTGCTCTACGATCTGCGCTGCTCCGGATCGCAGGCCTATCTGCGGCTCGCCTCGGAGGTGATCAAGCGCGAACGGGCGCTGCGCGCGGCCGCCTGAACCCGATTTGCATGTGAGTCAAGAGGATTGCGATGGCCGAAGAACAGGGGCGTTCCCGCCTGGGCCGGGGCCTCGCGGCCCTGATCGGCGATGTCGGCGACGAGATCGGCGCGCTTGAGCGGGCGCGCGGCCAGCGCCGCGTCCCGGTCGAGTTCCTGCGGCCCGGCGCGCGCAATCCGCGCCGCAGCTTCGGCGAGGAGGATCTCGAGGAGCTGACGGCCTCGATCCGCGAGCGCGGCATCCTGCAGCCGATCATCGTGCGGCCGATCGGCGGGGTCGCCGACGCCTATGAGATCATCGCCGGCGAACGGCGCTGGCGCGCGGCGCAGCGCGCCGGCCTGCATGAGATTCCGGTTCTTCTGGTCGAGGCGGACGATCGCGAGGCGCTGGAAATCGCCATCGTCGAGAACGTCCAGCGCACGGATCTCAACGCGATCGAGGAGGCGGCGGGCTACGAGCGCCTGATCGCCGAATTCGGCTACACCCAGAACGATCTGGCGCGTGTCATCGGCAAAAGCCGCAGCCACGTCGCCAACACGCTGCGACTGTCCAGGCTGCCCGAGCCCGTGCGCCGCATGGTCGGCGAGGGCTCGCTTTCGGCCGGGCATGCCCGCGCGCTCCTTTCTGTTTCGGACCCGGAATTGATGGCGCGCAAGATCGTCGATGACGGGCTCAGCGTGCGCGATATCGAACGTATCGTGCAGGACGAGAGCCGCGGCGAAAGCAAGAGCGTGCCCGGTCCGACCCGGCGCGACAAGGATCCGGATACGCGGGCCGTCGAGAAGGCGCTGGAGGAGGCTCTGGGCCTGTCGGTCTCGATCCAGCATCGCGCCAGCGGCGGCGGCGAGATGAAGATCGGCTACAAGACCCTGGAGCAGCTCGAGTCGCTCTGCCGGCGGCTGAAGACCTGACGAACCGGCCTATTCAGTCGGCGCGGGAGCCGCTGCGCGCCTGCCGCGCTATCGTCCAGAGCGCGCGAACGGCCGCCGATTTGCCGGTGTCGGCGTCGCGCCGGACCGCCAGCGTCGCGGTTCCGAGCAGGGACACCGCCTCGACGAGCTTCGGCGTCGTCCAGCTGTTGAGCGCCGCCTCGGTCGCCGCGATGCGCGGATATGGCAGGCGCATCGCCGCGACCGCGTCCCTGGCGCTGCGTCCGGCATCGACACTCTGGCGCGCCTTGAGCAGCCCAAGCGCATGGCGCAGCACGCCGCCGAGCATGACGCCGGCGTCGAGGCCCTCGCGGCTGAGCTTGGCCTGTGCGAGGTCGAGCGCCGCGACCCGGCCAGCGAAGACCGCATCGACCAGCATCCCGAGCTCGCGCTGGGCGGTGTCGCCGACGACCGCGTCGATATGGCTGTCATCGATCACCCGGTCGGCGCCGGCATAGAGCAGCAGCTTCTCGATCTCGCGGCGCGAGGTCTGGCGGTCGCCGCCGAGGAGGCCGGCGATGCGGTCGCGGCCGACCCGGTCGATGGTCTTGCCCTCGGCTTTGACCATCTCGTCGATGATCGCGCCGAGATCGCGGGCCGCATCGCCATAGCAGGGCACGGCGAGGGCGGTGCGGGCCCTCTCGCAGGCGAGCCGCAACGGATTGCCCCGCTGGAGATCGCCGGCCTCCACGATGACGATGGCGTCCTGCGACGGCGTCGCCAGCAGCGGCTCCACGGCGGACAGCAGCGGCTTGCTCGTGACGGAGACGCGGATCGCGCGCCGCCCGCCGAACAGGCCGATCGTGTTGGCCTCGTCGACCAGCTTGAGCGGGTCCGCGGCGATGTCGTCGCCGTCCATGCGCACGAGCTGGAAGGCGTCGTGAGGATCGTCGACGCTGGCGCGGGCGAGGCGGGCGGCGCGTTCCGCGACGAGCCCGGCGTCGGGACCGTGGAACAGCACCAGCCGCCAGGCCGGATCGGGGCGGGCCAAGACCCTGTCGGCCTCATGCGCCTTGACGGCGACCATGGCGTGAACGTCCGCCTATTTCGAGACCAGATCGGCGGAGAGCTGGCCGCGTATCAGGGTCGCGAGCGATTTCGCGGCCCGGATCTGGGCATCGCGCGCGGCGCGAACGGTCGCGAAGCGCTGGACCGAACGTTCATAGGGGGCGCGGACCATGTTGGTGCCTTGCGACACGACCTGGCCGTTGGCGATGTTGGCGACGCTCCAGGTGGCGCGCGCGACGAGGATCGCCGAATCGGCCCGGCCATTGGCGAAATCGACCGTGATGACCTCGAGCGCGTCGGTCACGGAGGCCGTCAGCTTCAGTCGCTTCGGCGCCGGGTTGTCTCCTCCGCCGTCGAGCTCGAAGACGAGTTCGTTGCGCAGGTAATGCCCGGTCAGCCCCTTGATCTCGGCGATCTCGACATCTCTCAGCGCGTTCCTGACGCTGCCGCCGACGCTGCTGGCCGTGCTCTCGGCATAGAGCGGCTGCAGGCAGCCGCCGGTCAGCGCGGCGGCGGCCAGGGCTGCCGCCAGCATCAGGCGGCGCGACGGAGCCGGCGTCGACGGATCGGCCTCAGGCAACGACATTCACGATTCTCCCAGGCACGACGATGATCTTCCGGACAGCCCGGCCTTCGAGCGCCTTCATCACGGCGTCGGTCGCGCGCACTATCGCTTCGACCGCCATGCTATCGGCATCGGCCGGCACCGTCACCTCCGCCCGCTTCCTGCCGTTGATCTGGACCGGCAGCGTGACGCTGTCGTCCTTCAGCAGCGCCTCGTCGGCGACCGGCCAGGCGGCCTCGCCGACAAGGCCGGGCCGAGCGAGCGCCTGCCAGCATTCCTCGGCGAGATGCGGCATCATCGGCGCGACAAGTTGCGTCGCGATGATGGCGGATTCGTGCAGGGCGAAGGCCGTGTCCGGAGCGAGGTCGGCGTTCTCGGCCGCCGCGTCCAGCGCTTTGCCGATGGCGTTGGTCAGGGTGTAGATGTGGGCGACGCAGCGGTTGAAGCCGAGCCGTTCGATATCGGCCCCGACAGCATGCAGCGCCCGGTGGCTCGCCTTGCGCAGCGTGGTCGCCGGATCGCCGAACGAGGCCGGCATGGCGGCCTCGTTGGCTGTCCGCACGGCGATCTCGCCGACCAGCCGCCAGAGCCGCTGCACGAAGCGGGCCGCGCCCTGCACGCCCTCGTCGGTCCAGATCACGTCGCGGTCCGGCGGCGAATCCGAGAGCATGAACCAGCGCGCCGTGTCGGCCCCGTAGGAGGCGATGATGTCGTCGGGGTCGACGACATTCTTCTTCGACTTCGACATCTTCTCGATCGCGCCGATCTCGATCGGGGCGCCGCTCTCGACATGGAAGCCGCGCCGCTGCGAGCCATCGGCCTCGATCCGGACGTCGCCGGGCTCGATCCAGGCGCCGTCCTGCGCGCGATAGGTCTCGTGCACGACCATGCCCTGCGTGAACATGCCGTCGAAAGGCTCGTCCAGCCCGGCGTGGCCGGTCGCCTTCATGGCCCGGGTGAAGAAGCGCGAATAGAGCAGGTGCAGGATCGCATGCTCGACGCCGCCGATATACTGGTCGACCGGCAGGAAGCGGTCGACCACGGCGCGGTCGGTCGGCGTATCGGTCCGCCACGGATCGGTGAAGCGCGCGAAATACCAGGACGAATCGACGAAAGTGTCCATCGTGTCGGTTTCGCGCCGCGCCGGTCTGCCGCATTGCGGACAGGCGACATGCTTCCACGTCGGATGATGGTCGAGCGGGTTGCCGGGCTTCTCGAAGGAGACATCGTCTGGCAGGGTCACCGGCAAGTCGACGTCGGGCACCGGCACGACGCCGCAATCGGCGCAATGGATCACCGGAATCGGGCAGCCCCAATAGCGCTGGCGCGAGACGCCCCAGTCGCGCAGGCGGAAATTGACCTTGCGCGCCGCCACCGGCGCGCCGCCGCGCGTCGCCGCTTCCAGGCGGCGGGCGACCTCTTCTTTCGCCTCCGGAATGGTCATGCCGTCGAGGAAGCGCGAATTGATCATGCGGCCGTCATCGACATAGGCCGTGTCGGTCACGACGAAGCTCGCCGGATCGACGCCCTCGGGGCAGACGACCGGGGTGTTGCCGAGCCCGTATCTGTTGACGAAGTCGAGGTCGCGCTGGTCGTGCGCCGGACAGCCGAAGATCGCGCCGGCACCGTACTCCATCAGGATGAAGTTCGCGACATAAACCGGCAATGTCCATGACGAATCAAAGGGATGGACGGCGCGCAACCCGGTGTCGAAGCCGAGCTTCTCCGCCTTGTCGATCGCCTCCTGCGCCGTCCCGATGCGTTTGCAGTCCTCGATGAAGCCCCGCAGCGCCGGGCTTTCGACGGCGGCGGCCCTGGCCAGCGGGTGATCGGGCGCCACGGCGAGGAACTTCGCGCCGAACAGCGTGTCGGGCCGCGTCGTGTAGACCTCGAGTTCGTTCAACGCCGTCGCGCTCGATTCGAGGCCGAAACGAATCAGCAGGCCTTCCGAACGGCCGATCCAGTTCCTCTGCATCAGCCGGACCTTGTCGGGCCAGCGGTTCAGGCCTTCCAGCGCGTCGTGCAGTTCCTGGCCGTAATCGGTGATCCTGAAGAACCATTGCGTCAGCTCGCGCAACTCGACGACCGCGCCGGAGCGCCAGCCGCGGCCGTCGATGACCTGCTCGTTGGCCAGAACCGTCTCGTCGACCGGGTCCCAGTTGACCTTGGCGGTCTTGCGGTCGACCAGCCCGGCCTTCAGGAAATCCAGGAAGAGCTTCTGCTGGTGCTTGTAGTAGCTCGGATCGCAGGTCGCGAGCTCGCGGCTCCAGTCGAGCGACAGTCCCATCGACTGCAATTGCGTCCGCATCGTCGCGATATTGGCGTAGGTCCAGTCGCGCGGATGGATTTTGTTGGCCTTGGCGGCGTTCTCGGCCGGCAGACCGAAGGCGTCCCAGCCCATCGGGTGCAGCACGGCAAAGCCCTTGGCGCGCTTGTAACGCGCGACGACATCGCCCATCGCATAGTTGCGGACATGGCCCATATGGATGCGCCCGGACGGATAGGGAAACATCTCGAGCACGTAATAGCTCGGCCGGCTGTCATCGTTACGGGTCTCGAAGAGCTTTCGCTCGTTCCAGACCTGACGCCATTTCGGCTCGGATTCCTTGGGATTGTAGCGTTCGACGGCCATGAGAGCATGCGATTGTTGCGTGAGCGAAGCGAGCCGGACTAGGACACGATTGCGCGGACCGGGTCAACGGCGCGCAAGGGGCGGAAGCCCTCGGAATGGAAGGGTTTTTGCGATGAGCGACGTCCGGACGCGGCTTCTGGAAACGCGAAGCGCCGTGGCGCGGTCGGCCCGCGACGTCGGGCGCGAGCCCGATTCGGTGACGCTGGTCGCGGTCTCCAAGACGATGCCGGAGGAGGCGATCCTGGCCGCGCTGGAGGCGGACCAGCGCGTCTTCGGCGAGAACTACGTGCAGGAGGCCAAAGCAAAATGGCCGGCGCTGCGCGCACGCTGCCCCGATGTCGAGCTGCACATGATCGGGCCGCTGCAATCCAACAAGGCGCGCGAGGCGGTCGAGCTGTTCGACGTGATCCAGTCGCTCGACCGCGAAAGCCTGGCCAAGGAGCTGGCCCGCGAGATCGCCCGCTCGGGCCGGGCGCCGCGCCTGTTCGTGCAGGTCAACACCGGCGACGAGCCGCAGAAGGGCGGCGTGAGCCCATCGGGGATCGACGCCTTCCTCGATCTCTGCCGGGTCCATCATGGCCTCGTCATCGAGGGGCTGATGTGCATCCCGCCGGCCGAGGACCAGCCCTCGCCGCATTTCGCGCTGCTCGCCAAGATCGCCGCGCGCAACGGCCTGCCCGGCCTGTCGATGGGCATGAGCGCCGATTACGAGGCCGCGATCCAGCTCGGCGCGACGCATGTGCGGGTCGGCAGCGCGATCTTCGGCGCGCGGGGTGAGCCGCGACGCCCGTCATGGTCGGCGCAACGCCGGGCATGAGGGAAGAACGCTTACTCCACGACCATCATGCATCTACAGGCCAGCCTTGGCAGAACCTTCGCGAACACCTCGCCCCGCACCGCGACACAGCCAGCCGTCGGCGTGAAGCCCGGCCTCGCCAGGTGCCAGAAGATCGCGCTGCCGCGCCCGCGCCTGACCGGGGCGTCGTTCCAGCCGAGTTCGACGACGACGTCGTAGAGATGGTCGGCGCGGGTCAGCCGCTCCTCCGCCTCGCCCGGCGGGCGGTCGATCAGGCGGTTGTAGCGGCGGTCGCCCGCATCGTCGCACCAGGCGTCGCGGGGCCGGATCGCCCGCGCCGCCAGCAGCGTGCGCGGCCTCGGCAAACGGTCGGCGCGCCAGAAGACACGCCGCAGCGGCAGGGCCGCGCGGGGCGTGAAGCCGTCGCCCTCGCGCTTGAGCCTGCCGATGCCGGAGCGGCCGAGCGCGCAGGGAAAGACGGCGTTTCCGGCGACCAGGAAGCCGGTGCGGCGGTCGCGGACCGAGGCGAACACGCGCAAGCTGGTCAGCTGTCTGCTCCGTTTCCCCGGCGAGCCGGCCCGCGGCTTGTCACATTTTCTCACGGCGTTTCCATCCTGCTTGACCCGTTTTCGACCGTGCCTGACTTGCGGTCGCGAATCAGCGGGCTCATGGTGCCGGAATCGCAACCAGACGAACGAATCCACATGGCAGCCGTCCATCATATCCTTCTGGTCGACGACGACCAGACGTTGCGTGACGCCCTGGCCGAACAGCTTGCCCTCTATGACGAGTTCAAGATCTCGGCCGCCGGCGCCGCGACGGCGGCCGTCAAGGCGGTGCAGGCGGAGCGCTTCGACCTCGCGGTGATGGATGTCGGACTGCCCGACATGGATGGCCGCGAGGCGGTCAAGCTGATGCGCAAGAACGGTTTCAAGAGCCCGGTGATCATGCTGACCGGGCAGGGCTCGGACGCCGACACCGTTCTGGGTCTGGAAGCCGGCGCCAACGACTATGTCGTCAAGCCTTTCAAGTTCGCCGTGCTGCTCGCCCGCATCCGGGCGCATCTGCGCCAGTACGAAGCGAGCGAGGACGCGGTCTTCCAGGTCGGGCCCTATACGTTCCATCCCGGCTCGAAGCTGCTGGTCAGCGAGAAGGGCTCCAAGACTAAGCTGACCGAGAAGGAAACCGCGATCCTGCGCTTCCTCTATCGCGCCGGCCGCAGGCCGATCGCCCGCGATATCCTGCTGCAGGAGGTCTGGGGCTACAATTCGCAGGTCACCACGCATACGCTGGAGACGCATATCTATCGGCTGCGCCAGAAGATCGAGCCCGATCCCGGCCATGCCCGACTGCTCGTGACGGATGCGGGCGGCTACCGCCTGAATCCTTAAGTCCGAATGGCGCTCGACGACGACATCGCCCTGCTGGCCCGCCAGAAGCTGCTGGGCCTGATGGAGCGCGACGCGCTGCGGCTGGTGGCGTTCGCGGCGGAAAGCCGCATCCTGCGCGCAGGCGACGTGCTGTTTCGCGCGGGCGAATCCTCCGACAGCGCCTTCCTGGTCATTTCCGGCGCCGTGGCGCTGATGCGGGGCGACGATGGGCAGCCGGCCGACGAAATCGCGGGCGCAGGCGCCCTGCTCGGCGAGATGGCGCTGTTCGCCGCGATCGAGCGGCCGGTGACGGCGATCGCGCGCGAGCCGACGCAGGTGATGAAGCTCTCGCGCAGCGTGATGCGCCGGGTGCTCGGCGAATCGCCGGCCTCGGCCCAGGCGATCGCCGAAGCGATCAGCGACCGCCTGCAAGGTTTCGTCGGCGAACTGGCGAGCGTACAGGCCGCGCTGCTCGACATCGGGCGCGGCTAGGTCCGAGCCTCAGAGCTCCAGCGTCACGGTCACCGGGACATGGTCGGACGGACGCTCCCAGCCGCGCGCCTCGCGCAGGAAACCAAGATCGCGCAGCGTCGGCTTCAGGCCCTCCGAGAGCCAGATATGGTCGAGCCTGCGGCCGCGGTTGGAGGCTTCCCAATCGGCGGCGCGGTAGCTCCACCAGCTGTAGAGCTTCTCCGGCTCGGGCCGCAGCGTCCGCGCCGCGTCGGTCCAGCCCAGTTCCGAACGCAGCTTCTCCAGCGTCGCGGTCTCGATCGGCGTGTGGCTGACCACGTCGAGCAGTTGCTTGTGGCTCCAGACGTCGTGTTCGTAGGGGGCGATGTTGAGGTCGCCGAGCAGGATCGCGGGACGGTCGCTCGGCCGCCTGGCCATGCCCCAGACGCCGATCTCGTCGAGAAAGGCGAGCTTGTGGGCGAATTTCACGTTCAGCGCGGGGTCGGGAATGTCGCCGCCGGCCGGAATGTAGAAGTTGTGGATCGCGATCCCGGCCGCGGCGCCGGCGCCCGAATCGAGCACGACGCTCATATGGCGGGCGTCGTTCTTGCCGCACATCGCCATCGCGTCCCGCTGGCTGAACGGCAGTTTCGAGACGATCGCGACGCCGTTGTAGCCCTTTTGGCCGATGAAGGCCTGATGGACATAGCCGAGCTGGTGGAAAGCCTTCGCCGGAAACTGCTCGTCGGGCGTCTTGGTCTCCTGAAGGCACAGGATATCCGGCGCGTGCTCGGTCAGGAACTGCCCGACC
Organism: Allobosea sp. GW821-FHT12C12; assembly: GCF_058807355.1. NCBI lineage: Bacteria > Pseudomonadati > Pseudomonadota > Alphaproteobacteria > Hyphomicrobiales > Alloboseaceae > Allobosea > Allobosea sp. GW821-FHT12C12. The sequence goes on along the minus strand of NZ_JBXAQP010000008.1, from coordinate 107,912 downwards.
ATGCCGATGCGCAGGCGCACCGAGTTGATGTTCCAGCTGGTGACGGTGAGTCGCACGCGAGGATTCCGGCGGGAGGAGGCCGGAAACTGGTTCGCTGCGCGCGGAAAAGCAAGCTCATCCGTCATTGCTCGCAATGACGGGGACTGTCAGAGCACGCGCTGGTAGTTGATCACGAAATTCTTCGGATCCGGCTGGCGCTGGGTGTCGAGATTGTAGAGCGAGACGGAGGTCTCGTATCCTTGGGGATCGATCACCACCCATTGCCGCAGCACATTCGCCGCGAGGTCGTAGTTCAGGGTGATCTTCGAGGTGCCGCCCAGAGTCGAGCGGTCCTCGAGCTTCACCGAGAGGATGTCGCCCTTGACGCCGTAGCCGGTGACGATGGAGTCCTTGGCGAGGTCCATCCGCTCCTTGAGCAGGAACTTCAGCGGCGTCTGGCCGATCGAATAGAGATCTTGCGTCGCGAGCTTGGAATCGCGGATCGCGACCGAGGTGCCGTCGGCGACGACCTCCATGGTCACGGGCGGACGATAGTCGAAGCGCATCTTGCCCGGCCGCTGGACGTAGATCTTGCCCTCGAAGCGGCGGCCGTCGGCGGCGAACTGGATGAAATCGCCCTGCAGATTGGCGAATCCGTTGAAATAGGCGTTCAGCCTGTCGACGGCCTCCGCCTGAGATGCCGGGACCGGGCCGCGCGTCTGCGCGCGCGCCGGCTTGACCGCCTCGGCATTGGCGGTGACGACCGGCGCGCCGGCGGCGGCGCGTGCGATCCCCAGCCCTTCGGGGCGGATCGGCGGCAGCGGCGTCGGGCGGTTCGCAGGCGCGGCCGCAGCCGGGGAACCGCCGGCGGGCCTGGCGGACTGCAACTGCAGCGGCTGCGCCGTAACCGGCGCGGCGAGCAGGGCCGCCGCCAGCGCGGATGCGGCGGAGAACGCGAGCAGGCGGGGCCGTAACGATGTCATGAGCCAGAATGCTCCCGAAACAGACGGCTGCCAAGCCGGATGAACTGGTCAACGCCGGGGATCGATGCAAGGTTGCACGGCGTCATGGCAATTTGACGGCCAGAGCGCGCGCCGGAACGCGGCGCGAGCCCCGCCCGCTCAATCCTCGTCCTCGCGGGCGCGGCCCGTCTCGACCAGGATCTCGCGCTTGCCGGCATGGTTGGCCGGACCGACGATGCCCTCGTTCTCCATCCGCTCCATGATCGAGGCGGCGCGGTTGTAGCCGATCTGGAGGCGGCGCTGGATATAGGAGGTCGAGGCCTTCTTGTCGCGCAGCACGACCGCGACAGCCTGGTCGTACGGATCCTCGCTCTCGGCCTGGGCCATCGCGCTCTTGTCGAAGACCGCGCCGTCCTCGGCGTCCTCGCCTGCCGGCTCCTCTTCCGAGGTGACGGCCTCGAGATATTGCGGGCGGCCCTGCGTCTTCAGATGCGCGACGACCTTCTCGACCTCGGCGTCCGAGACGAAGGGGCCGTGGACGCGGGTGATGCGGCCGCCGCCGGCCATGTAGAGCATGTCGCCCTGGCCGAGCAGCTGTTCGGCGCCCTGCTCGCCGAGAATCGTGCGCGAATCGATCTTGGAAGTGACCTGGAACGAGATGCGGGTCGGAAAGTTCGCCTTGATCGTGCCGGTGATGACGTCGACCGAGGGACGCTGCGTCGCGAGCACGACATGGATGCCGGCGGCGCGGGCCATCTGGGCGAGGCGCTGGATCGTGCCCTCGATCTCCTTGCCGGCGACCATCATCAGATCGGCCATCTCGTCGACGATGACGACGATGAAGGGCAGCGGCTCGAGGTCCATGACCTCGTCCTCGTAGATCGCCTCGCCGGAATGCCTGTCGAAGCCGGTCTGCACGGTGCGGGTGACGACCTCGCCGGCGGCCTTCGCCTCGCCGATGCGGTTGTTGAAGCCCTCGATGTTGCGCACCGAGAGCTTCGACATCTTCTTGTAGCGCTCCTCCATCTCGCGCACCGCCCATTTCAACGCGACGACCGCCTTCTTCGGGTCGGTGACGACGGGGGTGAGCAGATGGGGAATGCCGTCATAGACGGAGAGTTCGAGCATCTTCGGATCGACCATGATCAGGCGGCACTCCTCCGGCTTGAGCCGATAGAGCAGCGACAGGATCATGGTGTTGATCGCGACCGACTTACCCGAGCCGGTGGTGCCGGCGACGAGCAGATGCGGCATCTTGGCGAGATCGACGATGACCGGCTCGCCGCCGATGGTCTTGCCGAGGCCGAGCGCGAGCTTGTGCTTGGAGCTCTCGAAATCCTGGCTCGCCAGAAGCTCGCGCAGGAAGACGGTCTCGCGCTTGGCGTTGGGCAGTTCGATGCCGATCGCGTTCTTGCCCTGCACCACGGCGACGCGGGCGGAGACCGCGCTCATCGAGCGGGCGATGTCGTCGGCGAGCGAGATCACGCGCGAGGATTTGGTGCCCGGCGCGGGTTCCAGCTCGTAGAGCGTCACGACCGGGCCGGGGCGAACCTGGGTGATCTCGCCGCGCACGCCGAAATCCTCGAGCACGCCTTCGAGAAGGGTCGCGTTCTGCTCGAGCGCATCGGTCGAGATCGTGTTGACCGGGAGCTTCTTCGGCTCGGAGAGATAGGTCAGCGGCGGCAGCTCGAACTTCTCGCGATCGAGCAGCGAGGGCTGCGCCTCGCGCTGGAGGCGCTTGCCGGGCTTTGGCGCGACCGGCGGGGCGGTGACGCGCGGCGCGTTGAGATCGCGCAGATCCCGCGGCTCGCCGTCATCCTTGAAAACAGGTTCGGGAGGGCGCGTGGCGGGTCGGGACGCCGGCAGTGGCTCGGGGGCGAAATCCGGCATCGGCGCACGCGTTGTCTGCTCGTGGAACCGCGGTTCGCGTCTGACGCGCCCGGCGGCAACCGGCGCAGCGCCGGCCGTCCCGGCCATCGGCTCCGGCGGATGCGGCAGGCGGCGCATGATCATGCCCTTCAGCGCCATCGCGCCATGGGCGAGCCAGCCGATCAGGATCACCGCGATGCCGGGCTCGTCGTCGCGGCGGTCCTCGTTGTCTGACCAGGATTCGTCGGCGGCCTCCGCCTCCTCGACCGGGTCCTCGTCGCTGACGAAGCCGAAGCCGGCCGCGGCCGTGACCGCCAGGATCGCGATGCCGGCATAAAGGAAGCCGACGAGTCCGGCGAGCGCGTTGCCGGCGATGCCGACGAGATTGCGGGTGCCGAACAGCAGGCCGTCGCCGATGACGCCACCCATTCCGGTCGGCAGCGGCCAGCGCGGCGTCGCGGGCAGGGCGCTGGCGACGGCGGCGGTGGCGGCGAAGCCGACGATCCAGAGGCCGAGCTTGAGCGCGCCGCGGTCGAACAGATGCACGCGCATCAGCCGCAGCGCCCAGGTCAGCGGCGGAAACAGCATGGCGACGACGCCGAGGCCCAGCAGCTGCATGGTCAGGTCGGCGACCATCGCGCCGGGGCGGTCGAGCCAGTTGCTGACCGCCCCGTTGGTGGCGTTGTTGAGGCTCGGATCGTCGACAGACCAGGTCGCAAGCGAGACCGCCACGGCGGCGGTGACGGCGAGCAGGACCAGTCCGCACAGCTCGGCGGCGCGGCGCGACAGGAACTCCCGCACCGGATCGGGCAGGCGGTCCATCAGCGAGGATGAGCGGCGGATCGTGCGCATGGATTGGGGCCGTGCTTCGGACAGGTCGACCCCGAGCGGTCGATCTCATCGCGCAGGTTAGGAAGGGCAGGTTAAGACCCGCTTAACCTTGAGCCCTCCGGGCGACCGGAACGAAGCCGGCCCGGTTGCATTCCTGTGTCATCGACGAACCATCGGGGAGATGTCGCCATGCTGAGCGGCGATGGGAACAAGATCGCGACGATCGCCCGCATCTGGCGCGGGCGCACCACGACCGACAAGGCCGACGACTACGCGATCTATCTGCGCGAGGTCGGCGTCGCGCCGCTGCTCGAAAAGGCGCTCGGCGCGCAGATGTTCCGCGAGGACCGCGAGGGCGAGACCGAGTTCGTGACAATCTCCTATTGGGAAAGCGTCGAGGCGATGTCGCGTTTCGCCGGGCCGGACCCGCGCAGGATCCATCACCTCGAACGCGACCCGGAGTTCCTGATCGAATTGCCCGACAGCGTGCAGGTGCTCGAGATCGTGCTGGACCAGCCGAAGACGGGCTGACGAACGCAACGCATTCCGGGCGAAAGGAAACCCCGGCGGTCGCCCGCCGGGGTTCGACGTTTCACGTGAAAGCGCTCAGGCGTGGTAGGCGCGCTCGCCATGCTCGGCGATGTCGAGGCCCTCGCGCTCCTGATCGGGAGCGACGCGCAGGCCGACGATCACATCGACGACCTTGAAGAGGATCAGCGAGCCGAGGCCGCCGAAGACCAGCGTGAACAGCACCGCCTTGGCTTGCGCGAAGAAGGCCGTGCCGAACTCGTAGGCGCCCACAGTGAGTTCTCCCGGCTTCGACGAGTAGTCGGGGATGCCGGCGCCGCCGAGCGCGGTGTTGACCAGGATGCCGGTCGCCAGAGCGCCGATGATGCCGCCGATGCAGTGGATGCCGAAGACGTCGAGCGAGTCGTCGTAGCCGAGCGCATTCTTGACGCTGGAGCAGAAGACGAAGCAGACGACGCCGGCGATCAGGCCGAGCACGATGCAGCCCATCGGGCCGGCGAAGCCGGCGGCGGGCGTGACCGCGACGAGGCCCGCGACCGCGCCCGAGATCATGCCGAGCATGGAGGGCTTGCCCTTGACCGCCCATTCGATGAACAGCCAGCCGACCGCCGCCGCCGCCGTGGCGACGAAGGTGTTGATCATGGCGAGCGCCGCGGTGCCGTTGGCCTCGAGGTTGGAGCCGGCGTTGAAGCCGAACCAGCCGACCCAGAGCAGCGCGCCGCCGATCAGGGTCATGGTCAGCGAGTGCGGAGCCATCAGCTCCTTGCCGTAGCCGATGCGCTTGCCGAGCAGGATGCAGCCGACGAGGCCGGCGATGCCCGCGTTGATGTGCACCACGGTACCGCCGGCGAAGTCGAGCGCGCCCCATTTGAAGAGCATGCCCGCGTCGGCATTGACGGCGTCGAGCGCGGCCTGGGCGGCCGCCTTGCCGTCGGCAGGCGCTTCGGCCAGCGCCTTGGCGGCGTTGCCGACGAGATCGGGACCACCCCAGTACCAGACCATGTGGGCCATCGGGAAATAGATGAAGGTGACCCAGAGCACGGTGAAGAGCAGCAGCGCCGAGAACTTCATGCGTTCGGCGAAGGCTCCGACGATCAGAGCCGGCGTGATCGCGGCGAAGGTCATCTGGAAGGCGATGTAGACATATTCCGGGATGACGACGCCGTTGGAGAAGGTCGCGACCGTGGTGGTGGCGTCGACGCCCTTCAGGAAGGCCTTGGAGAACCCGCCGACGAAATCGTTGAGGCCGCCGCCGTTGGTAAAGGCGAGCGAATAGCCGAAAATCACCCATATCAGCGAGACGACGCAGACGATGGCGAAGACCTGGGTCAGCACCGAGAGCATGTTCTTGGTGCGGACGAGGCCGCCATAGAACAGCGCCAGGCCCGGAATGATCATGAGCAGGACGAGCACGGTCGAGCTCATCATGAAGGCGACGTCGCCCTTGTTGGGCACCGGGGCGGGCGGCGTGGCCGGAGCGGCCGCGGTCTGCGCGAGCGCGGCCCCGGCGACGCCGGCAAGCGCCAGTCCGGCCAGTCCCGCCCGGCTGAGGGTCTTGAAATTCATATCTGGAAACTCCTGCCTGAAGGATCTGATGTCAGAGGGCGTCGCCGTCGGTTTCGCCGGTGCGGATGCGCACGGCCTTCTCGATCGACGAAATGAAGATCTTGCCGTCGCCGATCTGGCCGGTGCGGGCCGCGGCCGTGATCGCCTCGATCACCTTGCCGACGAGCTCGTCGGAGACGGCGACCTCGATCTTGATCTTCGGGAGGAAGCTGACGGCGTATTCGGCGCCACGGTAGATCTCCGTGTGGCCCTTCTGGCGGCCGTAGCCCTTCACCTCGGTCACGGTCAGGCCGTGCACGCCGATGGCGGTGAGCCCGTCGCGCACCTCCTCCAGCTTGAACGGCTTGATGATAGCCATCACGATCTTCATTGCAGGGTTTCCCCGTTTACGCCGCCCGGAAGTCAGCCCCGGCGATCTCGTTGCGCCTCGCGTGCCCGAGAACCCGGCGCGCGTCGGGCCTGCAATTCAAGGCGCGTGCCAACTGCCGCGGTGCAACGTAAAGGATCGATTCGCCGAATCGGGCGCGACTCCGCGGTCGGCGCGCGCGAGATCGCCCATCGACTATGCATCTGATGAAAAATTAGGCGAATGCGGGAGGTGTCGCCGCGTCGCTCAGCCCCTGTCGGGCCGGGGCCGGATCAGCCCTTCCTGCGCCACCGAGGCGACGAGCCGGCCTTGCCTGTCGAAAACGAGCCCGCGCGAAAACCCGCGCGCGCCCGAACTCGACGGACTGTCCTGCGCATAAAGCAGCCACTCATCGGCGCGGAACGGACGGTGGAACCAGAGCGCGTGGTCGAGGCTGGCGCCCTGGATGTTCTTGTCGAACACCGTGCGGCCATGGGCGATCAGGCTCGAATCGAGCAGCATCAGGTCGGAGGCGTAGGCCAGCACGGCCTGATGGATCGCCGGCTCGTCCGGCAAAGGCTGCATCGCCTTGATCCAGACATTGAATTTCGGCTCCATCTTCCGCGCCGAGGCATAGCGCTTCAGCTCGACCGGCCTGATCTCGATCGGCCGCTCGCGCTCGTAATAGGCGCGCACCACCGGCGGCATGTTCGGGAGCACGCTGGCGCGCATCTCCTCGCGATCGGGCAGATCTTCCGGCATCGGCACGTCGGGCATCGGCATCTGGTGCTCGTAGCCCTCCTCCGGCGCCTGGAAGGAGGCCGACATGGCGAAAATCGCCTCGCCTTTCTGGATCGCCAGCACGCGCCGCGTGGTGAAGGAGCGGCCGTCGCGCAGGCGGTCGACCTCGTAGAGGATCGGGATCGATGGGTCGCCGGGCAGCAGGAAATAGGCGTGCAGCGAATGCGGCTGGCGCGCCTCCACAGTCTTGCAGGCGGCATAGAGCGCCTGGCCGATGACCTGCCCGCCAAAGACGCGCTGCCAGCCGATATTGGGGCTGCGACCCCGGAACAGATTGCGTTCGAGCGGTTCCAGGTCGAGGATCGACGTCAGGGAGTCGCTGATCTGGGACATGTCGTTCCAAGGCTTCCGGCGGGCTTGCGGCGATCAGGGCCGCCAGCGCGCATCAGCACCAGGCCGCCGTGCGCCGTCAAGCCGCGCCGGCGTAGCGGGACGGACAGCGCGATGGCGCAGAATCGGGACGGCGCGAGGGCCGCAATCGTGATCGCGGGCGGCGGCGTGGCCGGCCTGTCGCTGGCGCTGGCGCTGAAACAGGCGCTGGGCGACGGCGTTGCGGTGACGCTGGCCGATCCGGCGCTGGCGTCGCCGCCACGCGCGGACGACCGCGCCTATGCGGTCGCGGCCGCCGCGCGGCGCATGCTGCAGGCGCTCGGCGTCTGGAACGCCATTTCCGCCACCGCGCAGCCGATGACCGGGATGCTGGTCACCGACAGCCGCATCAACGACGTGGTCCGGCCGGTCTTCCTGACCTTCGACGGCGAGGTCGAGCCCGGCCAGCCTTTCGCCCATATGGTCGAGAACGCGGCGCTGATGCGGGCCCTGCTCGAGGCCTGCCGCGAGGCCGGCGTCGTGCCGAGAGCCGAGGGCGTGCGGCGCTTCACGGCCGATGACGACGGCGTCGATGTCACGACGAGCAGCGGCGAGCGCCTGCGTGCCGCGCTGCTCGTCGCGGCCGATGGGGCGCGCTCGAAGCTGCGCGAGCAGGCCGGCATAGGCTGGGTCGGCTGGGACTATCCGCAATCCGGGCTCGTCGCGACGCTCGGTCACGAACGGCCGCATGGCGGGCGCGCCATCGAGCATTTCCTGCCGTCGGGACCTTTCGCAATCCTGCCGCTGAGCGATGGCGGCGCGCTCGGCCACCGCTCCTCGATCGTCTGGACCGAGGCGAAGGAGAACGTGCCCGCGCTGATGTCGCTCGACGCCGAGGATCTCAAGGCCGAGATCGAGCGGCGTTTCGGCCTCGAGCTCGGCGAGATCGCGCTGGAGAGCAAGCTGCACGCGCTGCCGCTCGGCTTCGGCGTGGCGCGGAGCTTTATCGCCGAGCGGCTTGCGCTGCTCGGCGACGCGGCCCATGTCATTCATCCGATCGCGGGGCAGGGGCTCAATCTCGGCCTTAAGGACGTCGCGGCGCTGGCCGAGGCGATCGTCGATGCGGCCCGGCTCGGGCTCGATCCGGGCTCCGCCGATGTCCTTGGCGGTTACGAGCGGGCCCGGCGCTTCGACACGGTGGCGATGGGCGCGGTCACCGACGGGCTGAACCGGCTGTTCTCGAACGACGCGACGCCGGTCCGGCTGCTGCGCGATCTGGGGCTCGGTTTGGTCGACCGCCTGCCGGGGCTGAAGCGCTTCTTCATCCGCGAGGCGGCGGGGATTTCGGGCGAGCCGCCGCGCCTGCTCCGGGGCGAGGCGCTGTAGCTTGCGTCATTGGCTGTAGCTTGCGTCATTGCGAGCAATCACGACTACCCCTCCAGCACCCGCGCCTCTTCCGGCAGCATGATCGGGATGCCGTCGCGGATCGGGTAGACGAGCCTGGCCGCGCGGCTGATCAGCTCGTGCCTGGCGGCGTCGTATTCGAGCGTGCTCTTGGTCACCGGGCAGACCAGGATCTCGAGCAGTTTCGGGTCGATGCGGATGGCGGCGGAATCGGGCAGGGTTTCGATCATCCTCACAGCTTCTCGTCAGGCGCTCTTTGTCAGGCGGTCTTGCGCGGCAGATCGGCCAGCATGCCGGCGGCGACCATCAGCTTTGGCAGCGAAAGCCCCGACAGGGCAATGGCCGAGACGGTCGAGCGGGTGCGCTCCGCCTCCGTGCCGCGCAGGGCGAGCCAGGCGTCGAGCGCCGTCGCGCCAGTCCCTTGGCCTTGCCCGTTCGCGGTGACCTCCTGCGTCAGCCCGGCATGGGCGTCGGCCAACGTCTCGACGGCGCGCTCGCGCGCCAGCCGCTCGTAGTCGTCGGTGGCCGGGACGGCGGCCGCCGAGATCGCCAGCGCCGACAGCCCGAAGACCGAATCGATTCCGAAATGAATCCGCGCCACCTCGGCGACGGGCCGTCCGGTGCGCCCGGCGATGTCGACGATGTCGGTGGCCTGCGCCAATGCCGGCAGGCTGGCGACGCGCGCCGCCAGCGCCTCGGGCACGTTCTCGGCCGTCAGCACCGCGATCCGGGCCTGCCGCGCCTGGGCGGCGGCGTCCGGCAGCAGCGTATCGAGTTCGGCCGAGAGCGCCGCGACGCCCTGGGCGTAATGCGCCACCGTCGCCTCGATCGCGCCGGGCGTCGCGACGCCGCGGCGCAGGAACCAGCTCATCCGGTCGGTGACGAGCGTCTGGGCGGCGCCGTAGAGCCCGAGCTGGGTCTTGCCGGCGACCTTTGCGTCGAGCGCGTCGATCGCCGTGTTGAGCGCGATCAGGTCGAAGGAATCGCGCGCGATCGCATAGGCGGCGGCGATCGCCGGGGCCCCGGCGCGGGTCTGGTCGGCGAGCGTGGTGACGATCGCCGGGCCGCCGCGATTGACGATGGCGTTGGCGAGCTGGGTCGCGACGATCTCGCGGCGCAGCTTGTGGCCGGCGATCTCGGGGCCGTAGCCGTCGCGCAGGGCCTTGGGGAAGTAGCGGACGAGTTCGCTGTTGAGATAGAGATCGTCCGGCACGGGCGAATCGAGCAGCGCGTCGTGCAGAGCGAGCTTGGCATAGGCCAGCAGCACCGAAAGCTCCGGCCGCGTCAGGGCCTCGCCGCGCTTCTCGCGCTCGGCGATGACGGCGTCGCTCGGCAGGTATTCGACCGTGCGGTCGAGCCGGCCGGCCGCTTCGAGGGTCTGCATCAGCCGGCGCAGGCCCGGCGTCGCCGACACTCCCTGCGCCTCGGTCAGCGAGAGCGCCAGCGTCTGCAGATAGTTGTTGCGCAGCACCAGCAGGCCGACCTCGTCGGTCATTTCGGCGAGCAGCGCGTTGCGGGCGTCCTCGCCGAGCCGGCCGTCCTTGACCGGGCCGGCGAGCGCGATCTTGATGTTGACCTCGACGTCGGAGGTGTTGACCCCGGCCGAATTGTCGATCGCGTCGGTGTTGAGGCGCACGCCCTTGCGCGCCGCCTCGATGCGGCCGCGCTGGGTCGCGCCCAGATTGGCGCCCTCGCCGATGACGCGGGCGCGCAATTCGCTGCCGGTGACGCGGATCGCGTCGTTGGCGCGGTCGCCGACCTGCGCGTCGCTCTCGTCCGTGGCGCGGATATAGGTGCCGATGCCGCCGAACCAGAGCAGATCGACGCGGCTTTTAAGGATCGCGGTCATCAGCTCGGGCGGGGTGACCTCGGCCTGGGCTAAGTCGAGCGCGGCCTGCATCCGGGCCGAGAGCGGAATGCTCTTGGCCTGGCGCGAGAACACGCCGCCGCCAGCCGAGATCAGCGACTTGTCGTAGTCCTGCCAGGAGGAGCGCGGCAGCGCGAAGAGGCGCCGGCGCTCGGCCAGGGTCTTCGCCGGGTCCGGATCGGGGTCGAGGAAGATGTCGCGATGGTCGAAGGCGGCGATCAGCCTGATCGCCGGCGAGAGCAGCATGCCGTTGCCGAAGACGTCGCCCGACATGTCGCCGACGCCCGCCACGGTGAAGGGCGTCGTCTGGATGTCGATGTCGACCTCGCGGAAATGCCGCTTCACGGCCTCCCAGGCGCCGCGCGCGGTGATGCCCATGCCCTTGTGATCGTAACCCTGGCTGCCGCCCGAGGCGAAGGCGTCGCCGAGCCAGTGGCCCTTCTCCAGCGATAGCGCGTTGGCGGTGTCGGAGAAGGTCGCGGTGCCCTTGTCGGCCGCGACGACCAGATAGGGGTCGTCGCCGTCATGGCGCACGGTGTCGGGCGGCGGGACGACCGTCTCGCCGTCGAGATTGTCGGTCAGTTCGAGCAAGGTCCGCACGAAGATGCGGTAGCTCTCGGTGCCCTCCGCGAGCCAGGCGCCGCGGTCGGTCGCGGGCGGAAGCTGCTTCGGCACGAAGCCGCCCTTGGCGCCGACAGGCACGATGACGGCGTTCTTGACCTGTTGCGCCTTGACGAGGCCGAGCACCTCGGTGCGGAAATCCTGCGGCCGGTCGGACCAGCGCAGGCCGCCGCGCGCGACCTTGCCGAAGCGCAGATGGACGCCCTCGACACGGGGCGAATAGACGAAGATCTCGTAGAGCGGGCGCGGCAGCGGAAGCGAATCGACCCTGGCGCAGTCGTATTTGACCGAGATCGTGCCGCGCGGATGGCCGTCCGGGCCGATCTGGAAGAAGTTGGTGCGCAGGCCGGCGTCGATCAGGTTGACCAGCCGGCGCAGGATGCGGTCCTCGTCGAGGCTGGTGACCGCGTCGAGCGCGGTCTCGATGCGCCCGCGCTCGGCCGCCATCCTCGTCTCGCGCTCCGCCTCCACGAGGCGCGGATCGAACTTGGCGAGGAAGAGCGCGACGATGCCGGCCGCGATGCCGGCATGGCGGGTCAGCGCGTCGGCGATGTAGCCCTGCGCATAGGGCGCGCCGACCTGCCTCAGATAGCGCCCGAGCGCGCGCAGAAGCGCGGCTTCGCGCCAGGCGAGGCCCGCCGCCAGCACGAGCTGGTCGAAGCGGTCGGATTCGGCCAGCCCCCGGAACTGCGCCATCAGCGCCGCCTCGATCACCGGGTCGAGGCGCGCGACGTCGATCTCGCCGTCGTCGGCGCGCTCCAGCGTCATGTCGTGAAGCCAGACGCGGGTCGAATCGGGGGCTTCCGCCGAGCCGGGCGCCGGCTGCGGCGTCAGGTTGAAGGTGCGCTCGTTGACGACGCGGAAGCCCATGTTCTCCAGCACCGGCACGCGGGCCGAGAGCGAGATCGCGGAGCCGCGCGAGAACACCTTGAGATTGGCGCGCGTCGCGACGTCGCCCTCGCGCCGGTAGAGATTGACCGCGCGCGGCCGCTCGGCGGAGAGCTTCTGCAGCATGTCGATGTCGACGAGCGCGTCCGCAGCCGAGAAACGCTCGCGATAGGCCGCCCCGAAGGCGTCCGAAAAACGCTCGGCCAGAGCGCGCGCGGCGGGGCCGGCCTTCTGCGCGTCGAGCACGTCCTTGAGCCCGTCGCTCCAGGTCCGGACGATCGCGGCTATGCCCGCTTCCAGCGTGGCCTGTTCGATCCGCGGCGTTTTGCCCTCGTCGCGGCCGATGATGTAGTGCGTGCGGGCGAGCGGCCCGTCGGGATAGGCCGGATAGGCGGCCGACAGGCGGCCCTGATAGATACGCGTCAGGAACTCGCCGACGCGACGGCGGACCTGCGTATCGTAGCGGTCCTTCGGGATGAAGACGAGCACCGAGACGAAGCGATCGAACTCGTCCACCCGCGCCAACGCCCGGATGCGCGGCCGCTCCGTCAGCCGCAGGATGTCGACCGCGAAGCGCTCCAGCGTCTCGGCGTCGATCTGGAAAAGCTCGTCGCGGGGATAGGCGTCGAGCACGGCGAGCAGCGCGCGGCCGGAATAGCTCGCGGCGTCGAAGCCGGCGTTCCTCGCGACGCGGGCGACCTTGAGGCGCAGATAGGGGATCGAGCGGGCGCTGCCGGTATAGGCGTTGGAGGTCAGCAGGCCGAGAATGCGCAGCTCGCCGTCGAGCCGGCCGTCGGGCGTGAACAGCTTGACCCCGACATAGTCGAGATGGACGCTGCGATGCACCCGGCTCTTGACGTTGGCCTTGGTGATGATCAGCGCCAGCGGCTTGGCCAGGAAGGCGCGGATCTCCGGCGTGGTGACGACCATCTCCTTGTTCTTGCGCAGCACCCGCACGGTCGGGTCGCGCAGGATGCCGAGCCCCGAGCCTTCGATCGGGTCGGCCGCCGCGTCGCCGCCGGGGAAGCGATAGGCCCGGATGCCGAGTAGGGTGAAATTGTCGCCGGCGATCCATTCGAGAAACTGCAGCGCCTCCGCGACCTCGTCCTCGGGCAGCGGCGGCGGATTGGTGCGGTAGGCCTGGATCACCTCTGTGATTCGCCCGCGCATGGCGGCCCAGTCGTCGACGGCGAGCGCGACATCGGCATAGACGCGCATCAGCCCGGCCTCGAGCCGCTCGCGCGCTTCGGGCGTATCGATCCGGTCGAGATGGATATGGATCAGGCTTTCGCGCCGCGCGCCTTCCGGAGCGCGGCCGGCCGCCTCGCCGGCAAGCGAAAGGAATGCCCCCTCGGCATCGCGCACCACGGCGAGGATGGGGTGGGCGACGAGGCGCGGCTCGAAGCCCTGCCCGGTCAGTTCGGCAAGCGTCGAATCGAGCAGGAAGGGCTTGTTATCGTTGAGAACGTCGAGAATCGTGACCTGCCGGGCGCGACCTTCGCTGACGAACGCCTCGTCGTGGAAACGCAGGCGCACGGCGTCGTGCCGCCGCGGCTCGGTCAGGTAGTCATGCGCCGCCTCGGCGGTGCGGGCCAGCATGTCTGCCGGCAGCGCGGCAAGGTCCTCGGCGGCGACGCGGCCATAGAGCAGACGGGGAAAATCGGCGGGCAGCTTCGCGCCCAGGGCCGCCGCGCTGGCCTCGATGGCGGCAACCGCCGCGATCGTCGCATTCGTCACCCGCTTGGCCATGCCTGCCCCCTGTTATTTTGCCGCAGCGATGACATAGGCTGCGGCCCGGTTCAACGTTTGTCGCGCGTTTGGCGCACGCGCCCGCCACGATAGAGCGAGAACCCGACAGAATCTGTCGAAATTCCGCATCGATGTCGCGACAGGACGGACCATGACGATCAAGCATGACAAACCGAAGCCGGGCGAGGCTCCAGCAGCGCAGGACGCGCCGCCGTCGGTGACGGCGCTGGCCTTGGCCGAGGGCGAACTCTCGGCGGAAAACCGGGCCTATTTCGACAAATGCCTGGAAAAGCTCGGCTTCGTGCCGAACGTGCTTTTGTCCTACGCCCATGACGACGCCAAGCTCAGCGCGTTCGCCGCGCTCTACAACGACCTGATGCTGGCGCCGTCTGGCCTGTCGAAGCTGGAGCGCGAGATGATCGCGGTCGCGGTCTCGTCGGTGAACCGCTGCTATTACTGCCTGACCGCCCATGGCGCGGCGGTGCGCCAGCTCTCGGGCGATCCGGTGCTGGGCGAGCTGATGGTGATGAACTATCGCGCCGCCGAGCTCTCGCGGCGCCATCTCACGATGCTGGATTTCGCGGTGAAGCTGACCGAGACTCCGCATCTCGTCGGGGAAACGGACCGCGAGGGCTTGCGCGCGGCAGGGTTCAGCGAGCGCGACATCTGGGATGTCGGAGCGGTCGCGGCCTTCTTCAACATGTCGAACCGGATGGCCTCGGCCGTCGATATGCGGCCGAACGCGGAATACCATCGGCAAGCGAGATGAAGGCCCGGAGCGATGAAGGCTTGGAGCGATGAAGGCTTGGCCCAAAGAAAAACGGCCAGCGCGAAACGCCAGCCGTTGAGTTGGCCTCGACATCGCTGGCCCGACTCCACCGACGCTGCGGGGGGCTGGGGGGCTGACAAATCCGGAACGCGGACAAGCCGGGCCGTCGAGGCAACAGAGGCCAGTTGATCCGCCCAACTTGGCCGAGGCTTGGCGCGTTCGGGGCGAAATTGGGGCGGCGCCTACGAAGCCGTGATCGCCCGCCGATGCCTTGCCAGCACAGGATCGGGCGGGCATCATCGCGAAAGGACGGCAACAGGCGCGGCCCGCAGGCCCGCCGATGGGAGGCGCGATGAGCGAAGGCGAAACGCCGCAAGCGCAAGGATCCGGCGGCGTGATCGCCTTCCCCGCGCCGCGCCCCGCGACCGTCACCTTCGACCGACGCGAGTTGTCCGACCTGCTGAACCTCTATGGCCGCATGGTCGCCGCCGGCGAGTGGCGCGACTACGCCATCGATTTCCTCAAGGACAAGGCGCAGTTCTCGGTCTACCGCCGCTCCTCGGAGGTGCCGCTCTACCGGATCGTCAAGGATCCGGCGCTGGCCAAGCGCCAGGGCGCCTATTCGGTGGTGGCGGCGACGGGGCTGGTGCTGAAGCGCGGTCCCGAGCTCGGGCGCGTGCTGCGCGTGCTCGACAGGACGCTGAGCGTGGTGAGCTGAGGTTCACGCCGGCGTCGCCCGGTCGGCCTCGCCCAGTTCCTTCTGCATCAGCATCTGGTCGAGCCAGCGGCCGTGCTTGAAGCCGACCTTCTCGGCGACGCCGATCAGACGGAAACCGGCCCGCTCATGCAGGCGCCGCGAGCCGACCGAGGCGCCGGCGCCGTCGCCGATCACCGCGATCATCTGGCGGAAGCCGCGCTTCTCGCATTCCGCCATCAGCGCGTCGAGCAGGCCTGAGCCGATGCCCTGCCGCTGCGCATCGGGCGCGATGTAGATCGAGTTCTCGACCGTGGCGCGATAGGCCGGGCGCGGCCGATAGGCGCCGGCATAGGCATAACCGCGCAAGCATCCGCCGGTCTCCGCGACGAGATAGGGGTAGCCTCCGGCGAGGATCGTCTCGCGCCGTCGCGTCATCTCGGCCTCGTCGGGCGGATCGAGCTCCCAGGAGGCGGTGCCGTGCAGGACGGCGTGCCGGTAGATCGCGGTGATGGCCGGCATGTCGGCAGGCGCGGCGGGGCGGATGGTCAGGCTGCGGATGGTCAGGCTCATGGCCTGGATGATGCCCGAGCCCGCGCCCAAAAGAAAAGCCCCGGCCTTTGGCCGGGGCTCGTTCCGCCTGCGCGGCGTATTCGTCAGATCATTCGCTCTTATTGCCGAACAGGGTGAGCAGCATCTGGAACATGTTGACGAAGTTCAGGTAGAGCGACAGCGCGCCGTTCACCGAGAGCTTCGCGGCCTCCTCGGGGTTCATGTCCGAGTAGAGGTACATTTCCTTCAGGCGCTGGGTATCCCAGGCGGTCAAGCCGGCAAACACCAGCACGCCGATCGCCGAGATGGCGAACTGCAGCGCGCTCGACTGCAGGAAGAGGTTGACCAGCGAGGCGATCATCAGGCCGATCAGGCCCATGATCAGGAACGAGCCGAAGCCCGACAGCGCCTTCTTCGTGGTGTAGCCATAGAGGCTGACGCCGCCGAAGGTGGCCGCGGTGATGAAGAACACCTGCACCACCGACGCGCCGGTATAGCGGATCAGAAGCGTCGAGAGCGACACGCCCATCACCGCCGCGAAGGCGAAGAACAGCGTCCGCGCGGTCGAGGCGCGCAGGCTGTCGGCCTTGAACGAGAAGAACAGCACGAAGCCCAGCGGAGCGAGCGCGAACACCCACATCAGCGGCGTGGTGTAGAGCAGCTTGCCGAACGCCGTCAGATAGGTGCCGCCGAGACGGGCGACGCCGTTGGCCTGATCGGTGACGGCGAGCTGGTTGACGCCGAGCGCGAACAGCGCCGAAAGCGCCAGGCCGATCACCATGTTGTTGTAGACGCCGAGCATGAACGAGCGCAGGCCCTGATCCATCTCGACAGCGCTGGCCTGCTGTACCCTGCCGGCACCCCAGGCTGGAGCATTGCGGTCGAAGTTGCTCATCGAGCGAGTTCCCCTGACGTTGAATCCGAAGACGGACGTCGCCTCCGCGAAGCCCTGTCGTCGCGCACAATCGTGGCGATGTCGGGAATATGAGGGGGATCGCCGGCGCTTACAAGGGGAGGGCATGGTTAAGACGGCGCGCTTCATAGAAACGCCGCCGACCAACCATGCAAAGTCGACCGGGCGTCAGGTCTAGTTCCTGAGGGAAGCGCGGCGCTCTCATAAATTCCGCAAGTGAGAAGCCGGCGCTTTCGACAGTATTTTCAGCGTCCCGGTCAATCCGAACAGAACTGTGACGCCGATAGCCGTAGTCGCGGCCAGCAAGGCGCCGGTCGGATCACTGACGAATTCCAGCTTCATCACTTGCGTGACGACGCCCCACCCCGCCAGAGCGCCCGCGACAACGCCAAACAGGGCCGCGACAAATCCTATTGCTGCATATTCGAGGGCGTACGACGAAAGTATGAAGCGCCGCGTCGCGCCGAGCGTCTTCAGGATCATCGCGTCATAAAGCCGCGCGCGCTGGCCGGCGGCGAGCGCCCCGCCCAGCACCAGCAGGCTGGCGGCGATGGCGAGGCCCGATGCGCCGCGGATCGCGGTGGCGAGTTGGCGCACCACGACGCTGACCGCTTCCAGCGCGTCGCGCACCCGCACCGCGGTCACCGAGGGAAACTCGACCGCGAGACGGCGCAGCAGCGCGGCGTCGTCGGCCGGCGCGGCGCCGGCGGCCGGCGTCACCGTGGCGAGATTGGTATGCGGCGCGCCGGCGAATGTGTTGGGCGAGAACAGCATCACGAAATTGATGCCGAGCGAGCGCCATTCGACCTTGCGCAGATTGGCGACGCGGGCGGTGATCTGGCGGCCGAGCACGTTGATCGTCAGCGTGTCGCCGAGCTTGAGGCCGAGGCCGGCCGCGATCGGCGCATCGAACGAGACCAGCGGCTCGCCGCGATAATCGGCCGGCCACCATTGCCCCTCGGCGAGGCTGGAGCCTTCCGGCAGATCCGCCGCGTAGGTGATGCCTCGGTCGCCCTCCAGCACCCAGGCGGCCTGTTCGGAGGCCTTGATCTCCTCGGCCCGGACGCCGTTCACCGCGACGATGCGACCGCGCATCATCGGCGCGCGCTCCAGCGCCGCGCCCGGCCGCTGCTCGGCCAGGAAGGCGTCGAAGCGGGCCGATTCGGCGTTGGG
This sequence comes from Allobosea sp. GW821-FHT12C12, assembly GCF_058807355.1. Taxonomy (NCBI): domain Bacteria; kingdom Pseudomonadati; phylum Pseudomonadota; class Alphaproteobacteria; order Hyphomicrobiales; family Alloboseaceae; genus Allobosea; species Allobosea sp. GW821-FHT12C12. Next base: position 90,091 of record NZ_JBXAQP010000008.1, on the reverse strand, counting down.
GATGTCGAGGAAGAAGAAGTCCGGGGCCTTCCGCGGCAGCGCCTGGGTCAATTGCCTCGTGATGCTGACGTCGATGAAGGCGAGCGCCGAGAGCAGCGCGACGCCCAGGCCCAGCGAGAGCACGAGCGAGGGCGTCAGCGCACCCGGCCTGTGGCTGTTGGCGAGCGCCATGCGCAAGGCCGGCCCGCGCGGGCGCGGCAGCGTTCGCGCCAGCGCCATCAGGCCCCAGGAGACGCCGCGCAGCAGCAGGAAGACGCCGCTCATCACCGCGAGATAGATCAGCGCGATGCGCCGTTCATAGGCGAAGCCGACCGCGACCCCGACGAGTCCGGCCAGCGCCAGCGCGCCGATGACGAGGTAGATCGCGCGCGGGCGGCGGGCGTCCGGCGAGATCTGGTCGCGAAACAGCGCCGAGACCGGAACGTCATGAGCGCGCCCGAGAGGCAGGATGGCGAAGACCAGCGCCGTCAGCAGGCCGTAGAGCGCGGCGATGCCGAGCTCGCCCGGCGCGATCGTCGGCTCGAACGGCACGGGCAGGATCGCGCCGAAGATGGCGGCAATCGCATAGGGCGCGGCGGCCCCGAGCAGGAGACCGATCCCCGTGCCGAGCGCGGCCACCATCATCACCTCGGTCAGGTGGATCGCGACGACGCGGCCGCCGCTGGCGCCGAGCGCCTTCATCGTGGCGAAATCGAGCGTCTTGGCCTCGACGAAGCGGCGCACCGCATTGGCGACGCCGACCCCGCCGACCAGCAGCGCGGTCAGGCCGACGAGCGTCAGGAACTGGGTGAAGCGTTCGAGATTGCGCTGAAAATTCGGAGCGGCGTTGGAACGGGAGCGGATCTCCCAGCCGGCGTCGCGCTGCTCGGCCCCGGCGGCCGCGATCAGCGCCTCGAGCGCCGCGTCGTCGGAGGCCGCCGCCGGCAGCTGCACGCGGTAGGTCCAGCGCACCAGGCTGCCGGGCTGGAGCAGGCCGGTGGCGCGCAGCGCCGCTTCCGGCATCAGCAGGCGCGGGCCGAAGCCGACGCCGGACGCGATCTTGTCGGGCTCGGAGACGAGGCTGGCCCGAAGCTGGAGTTTTGCCGCGCCGACCGTGACGATATCGCCCGTCTTCAGGCCGAGGCGTCCGAACAGGACGGGATCGGCGACCGCGCCGAAGACGCCGTCGCGTTCGGCGAGCAGCGCCTGGATCGGCCCGGCCGGATCGGTGAAGACGGAGCCGATGCTCGGATAGCTCGCATCGACCGCCTTGATCTCGACCAGCGCGGAGCCCTTCTCACCGGCATTGGCCATGCCGCGCATCGTCGCGATGGCCGAGACCTGTCCGCGCGCCGCGAGGAAAGCGCGCTCCCGCGGGCTCGCCTCGCGATGGATCAGGCCGAAGGCGGCGTCGCCGCCGAGAATGCGCCGGCCTTCCCGCGACAGGCCTTCGGTCAGGCCGCGCGAGGCCGAGGCGACGGCGGCGATCGCCATGACGCCGAGCGCGAGGCAGGCGATGAAGACGCCGAAGCCGCGCAAGCCGGCGCGCAGGTCACGCCAGGCGAGCTTCAGCGCCAGCGGGAAGCCGGGCGTGCGCGCAGGGGGAGCGACGGGCTTGACGGGGGCGTGCATCAGGCGGGCGCCACTTCCGGCTCTGCTTCGATGCGCCCGGCGCGCAGGCGCACGGTGCGGTCGCAGAGCGCGGCGAGCGAAAGGTCGTGGGTGACGAGCACCAGGGTCGCCGCACGCTCGCGGCGCAGCGCGAAGATCAGGTCGACGATCGAGCGGCCGGTCGTCTCGTCGAGATTGCCGGTCGGTTCGTCGGCGACGAGGATCGCCGGATCCGGCGCGACGGCGCGCGCGATCGCGACGCGCTGCTGCTCGCCGCCGGAGAGCTGGGCCGGGTAATGGTCCATGCGGTCGCTCAGGCCGACATTGCGCAGTTCGGCCTCGGCGCGGGTGAAGGCGTCGCTCGCGCCGGCGAGCTCCAGCGGCAATGCGACGTTCTCGCGCGCCGTCATCGTCGGCACGAGATGGAAGGACTGGAAGACGATGCCGATGCGCCGGCCGCGGAACACCGCGAGTCCATCCTCGTCGAGCCCGCCCAGATCCTGCCCGGCGACGCGGACGAGCCCGGAATCGGGACGCTCCAGCCCGGCCATGGTCATCAGCAGCGTCGACTTGCCGGAGCCGGACGGGCCGACGAGCCCGGTCGCCTCGCCCGAGGCCAGCGACAAAGAAACGCCCTGGAGGATATGGACGCGGGCGGCCGCGCGCCCCAGACTAAGGTGGACATCCCGCAATTCGATGGCTGGAGCGGCGTTTTCGCTCATCGTGATATGATCCTGACTTCAACCGAGACCGACAGCTCCGCTCGCAGCCATCCAAGGCGCAAGCGCGGCGAAACGGCGGCGCGCCCCGTCCGGCGATATGGGTTCTCGTTTCCGCTTGTCCAATCATGGGTGGCGGTTTTTCTGCTGACGCTCACCTTCGTCCTCACAGTTGCGACCATGACCAAAGCCCAGACGCCGCCCGCGGCCGCCCGCGAGATCAGGCTGGTCGCGCTCGGCGACAGCCTCAGCGCCGGCTACAACCTGCCGGCCAGCGCGGCCTTTCCGGCCGTGCTCGAGCAAGCCCTGCGCCAGAAGGGCTTGCGCGTCTCGGTCGCCAATGCAGGCGTCTCGGGCGACACCGCCCAGGGCGGCCTCGACCGGCTCGACTGGTCCGTGCCCGACGGCACGGACGGCGTCATCCTCGAACTCGGCGCCAACGACGCCTTGCGCGGTTTCGATCCGGCGACCACCGAGAACGCCCTCGACCAGATCATCGCGCGGCTGAGGGGGCGCGGCATCGCCGTGCTGCTGGCCGGCATGTATGCGCCGCGCAATCTCGGGCCGGACTACGCCCAGCGCTTCGACGGGCTTTATCCCAGGCTCGCGCAAAAGCACGGCGTGATGCTCTACCCGTTCTTCCTGGAGGGGATCGCGGGAGACCGGGCGTTGAACCAGCCCGACCTGCTGCACCCCAACGCCGAGGGCGTGCGCACGATCGTCGCGCGCATCCTGCCGAGCGTCGAGCGCTTCATCGCGGGGCTGCCGGCCCAGCCCTGACCCTGCCGCGAGCCTCCGGGCAGCCGGCATCATCCTTGCCCCTCAGATATCTGTCTCGGCGCGTTGCGACGCGCCCTTCTTCCGGAGTCGACCCCCATGGAATACCGCCGCCTCGGCCGCACCGACCTGAACGTCTCCGTGATCTGTCTCGGGACCATGACCTGGGGCCAGCAGAACACCGAAGCCGAAGGGTTCGCGCAGATGGACTACGCCCTCGAACAGGGCGTCAATTTCTTCGATACGGCCGAGCTCTACTCGATCCCGCCCAAAGCCGAAACGCAAGGCTCGACCGAGCGGATCATCGGCAACTGGTTCAAGGCGCGGGGCAATCGCGACAAGGTGATCCTGGCCTCCAAGATCTGCGGGCGCGGCGGCTTCACCTGGTTCCGCGACGACAAGGGCCCGACCCGGGTCAACCGCAAGCAGATCATGGAAGCGGTCGACAAGAGCCTGAAGCGGCTCCAGACCGATCATATCGACCTCTACCAGATCCATTTCCCCGAGCGGCCGATGCCGTGGGGCTCGAATCCGACGCGCTTCAGCAAGGCGACTTTCGAGAAGCCGGCCGACGAGACGGCGATCCCCGAACAGCTCGACGCGCTCGCCGAGGTCGTCAAGGCCGGCAAGATCCGCCATCTCGGCCTGTCGAACGAGAGCGGCTGGGGGACGATGCGCTTCGTCACCGACGCCGAGACGCGGGCTAAGCCCCGCGTCCAGTCGATCCAGAACGCCTACAACCTGCTGAACCGCACCTTCGAGACCGCATTGGCCGAGATCGCCTTGCGCGAGGATGTCGGCCTGCTCGCCTATTCGCCGCTGGCGCAGGGCTTTCTCACGGGCAAGTATCTCGACGGGGCGCGGCCGGCCGGCGCACGCACGACGCTGTTCGACCGGGGCCAGCGCTACCAGACCGCAGGCGCCGAGGCCGCGATCAAGCGCTATGTCGCGCTGGCGAAGGAGGCGGGGCTCGATCCGGCGCAGATGGCGCTCGCCTTCGTCAACTCGCGCGCCTTCGTGACCGCGAACATCATCGGCGCGACTTCGCTGGAGCAGCTCAGGACCGACATCGCCTCGATCGGGGTGACGCTGCCGGCCGATCTCGAGGAGAAGATCGACGCGATCCATCAGGAGGTCGGCAACCCCTGTCCGTGAGGGCGGGCGCCCGGGTCAGAGCAGCACGACCTTGTTGGGCAGCTCGTCGACATCGTCGGGCGCCGGCGGAGCGTGGGGCGCCAGCACGCGGGCGATCGCGCCCACCGCCTCGATCAGCCCGGCGCGCAGCCGCTCCTGCCGCGCCGCGTCGAGCAGCGGCTCGATGATGCGCCGCCAGGTCTCGGGCTCGACCCGGCCGTCGATGCCGACATCGGCGATGATCTCGGCATAGCGCTCCTGCAGCGCGACATAGAGCAAAACGCCGGTTCGCCCGCGCGTCAGGGTCAGGCCGCGCGCGGTGAATTCGCGCAGGGCCACGTCATGGGCGCGCCGGCGCTTGACGAAGCCCGGCACGAAGCGCCCGCCGCGGCCGTGCCAGAGCAGCGCCGCGATCAGCAGGACGGCGCAGACGAGCTGGATCAGGAAGATGCGCGGCGCGCTGGTCGCGGTCAGCGCCAGGAGCGGCCAGGGCGTGAACAGCGCGAGCGTCAGCGCCATGATCAGCGGCGTCGAGCGGTAGCTGCCCGCCGCCCGGTCGATCACCACCATGATCTCGCCCGAGGTCAGCGTCTCGGCCTGCGCCACGGCCTCGGCGACCGCATCCCTGTCTTCGGCGTTCATCAGGGCTCTCCCCGATTCAGGATTTGCGCCATCACCAGTCCCCCGAAGCGCCGCCGCCGCCCGACGAGCCGCCGCCGCCGGAAAAACTGTCCGAACTCGACCCGGAACTCCAGCTCCCGCCGGACGACCCCGTGCTCCAGCCGGAGGAGGATCCCGCGGAGGGCAGAACGACCCAGCGGCCGTCGCGCATGCGGTGCCGTCGCGTTCCCTGCGCGCCGTTCAAGCCCCGCAGAAAGGCGAAGATCAGGATGAAGACGAAGACCATCGCCATGATGACGGCGACGGCTTCGATCATCGAGCTTTCGTCGTCGCGGACCACGGCGCGGCGCTGCCATTCCTCGGCGTCGCCGGTCAGGATGGTCAGGATCGCGTCGACGCCGGCCTCGATGCCGCCCGCGAAATCGCCGGTCTTGAACTTCGGCGCGATAGCCGTGGTGACGATGATCTTGGAGAGCGCGTCGGTGAGCGCGCCCTCGAGACCGTAGCCGACCTCGATCCGGACCTTGCGCTCGTTCGGGGCGACCAGCAGCAGCACGCCGTTGTTCTTTGCCTTCTCGCCGAGCTTCCAGAAGCGGAACAGGCCGTTGGCGAAGTCCTCGACACTGACGCCCTGGAGCGACGGCACGGTCGCGACCACGAGCTGGTCGGTGGTCTTGTCCTCATGCGCCTTGAGCTTGGCCTCGATGCGCTGGCGGGGGGCCGGCGCGATCAGGTTAGCGCCGTCGGCGATGCGCCCGGTCAGAGGCGGATAGCTTGGTTGGGCCAAGCCAAAGGTATTGAAAAAGCAAAGGAAAAGCAGGCTCAAGCAGGGGAGTATACCGCTCCCGCCCGTCTCCCTCCGGGAGAGGGGTTCCCGGCGCCTCGTTCGGACAGCGACGGCCACGCGTCAGAACTTCACCGCCGGCGGGCGCTCGGCTCCGGCCGTCGCCGCGAAGGTCTCCATCGCCTTCGCGCCCCAGAACAGCCTTGCCCAGATCACGCCAGGAAAGGTGCGGATCTCGGTGTTGAACGTCTGCACCGCCTGGATGTAGTCGCGGCGCGCCACGGCGACGCGGTTCTCGGTGCCCTCCAGCTGAGACTGCAAGGCGAGAAAATTCTGGTTCGACTTCAGTTCGGGATAGCGCTCGACCGTGACGAGCAGCCGCCCGAGCGCGCCCGAGAGCTGGTTCTGCGCATCCTGGTACTCCTTGAACCTGGCCGGATCGGTGATGGTCGAGGCGTCGACCTTGACCGAGCTCGCCTTTGCGCGGGCCTCGACCACGGCGGTCAGCACCTCGCGCTCCTGGGCCGCGAAACCCTTCACCGTCTCGACGAGGTTCGGGATCAGATCGGCGCGGCGCTGGTACTGGTTCTGGACCTCGCTCCAGCGCGCCTTGGCGGCCTCCTCCAGCGTCGGGACGTTGTTGACGCCGCAGCCGGCGAGCGCGAGCCCGAGCAGACCGGCGAGCATGACCGCGCCGAGGCGGCGACGGCGGAGCGGGACGGAGATCGACATCGGGCAGGCCTCTCGGAGCGTCGCATCCGGAGCCGGATGCGGGCCGACCTTAGCGCCGACCCGCCGCGTCTCCAAGACATGAAGGCGGAATGGCGCAAGGCGAGGCCGACGCGCTAGACTCACGGCAGCACGGGCAAGGGAGATCGATCATGAGCGACCGGATTTCGACATGCCGCGCGGTCGGGTTGCTGCTGGGCGTCGCCATCGCCACCGGCGCAGGCGCCCAGACGCCCGCGCCCGCGCCGGAGGCCGCCACCGGGCGGATCGCCAAGGTGTCCGGCGTCGCGCAGCGCCATATGGCCGCCGCCGCCAACCCGCTCGCCGCGAACGCCGGCCGGGAGATCCTGCGCGCGGGCGGCAGCGCCACCGACGCCGCGATCGCGATCCAGCTCGTGCTCAACCTGGTCGAACCGCAGAGTTCCGGCATCGGCGGCGGGGCGTTCTTCGTCCATTGGGACGAGGCGAAACGCACTGTGACCACGCTGGACGGGCGCGAGACCGCGCCCGCCGCCGCCAGGCCCGGCCGTTTCCTCGGCGCGGACGGCAAGCCGCTTTCGTTCCGGCAGGCCGTGGTCGGCGGGCTGTCGGTCGGCGTGCCCGGCACGATGAAACTGCTGGAGGAGGCGCACAGGCGCTGGGGCAATCTGCCCTGGCCGCGGGTGATCGCGCCCGCCATCGCGCTGGCCGAGCAGGGCTTCGCGATCTCGCCGCGCCTGAACGGGCTTCTCGCCGGCGAGGCGGCCCTGAAGAGCGATCCGCGCGCCGCGGCCTATTTCTACGAGCCGGACGGCAAGGCGAAGGCGGTCGGAACCGTGCTCAAGAATCCCGCTTTCGCCGCGACGCTGCGCGCCATCGCCGAGCGTGGCGCTGCCGCTTTCTATGAAGGCCCGATCGCGCAGGACATCGTCGCGACGGTGACCGGGCATGCCGGCAATCCCGGCGACATGACGCTGGCCGATCTCGCCGGCTACCGCGTCGTCGAGCGCGAGCCGGTCTGCGGCGCCTATCGTGTCTGGCGCATTTGCGGCATGGGCCCGCCGAGTTCGGGCGCGGTCGCGGTCCAGCAGATGCTCGGCATCCTGGAGACGCGCGACATGGCGCGTCTCGGCGCGGGCGCCGAAGCCGCCCACTGGTTCAGCGAGGCCGGGCGGCTCGCCTTCGCCGACCGGGCGCTCTACCTCGCCGACCCGACTTTCATCGGCATCCCGCTGGCAGGCCTGATCGACCGCGACTATGTCCGCGGACGGGCCTCGCTGGTCGGCCCGGAGACATCGATCGGCCGGGCCAGGGCCGGCGAACCGCCCAACAAGCGCGCCCAGCTTCTCGCGCCGTCCGACGGCGTCGAGAACGGCACCAGCCATATCTCGGTGATCGACGAGGCCGGCAACGCGGTCTCGATGACCACCACGATCGAGGACGGCTTCGGCGCGCGGCTGATGACCGCCGGGGGCTTCCTGCTCAACAACGAACTGACCGATTTCTCCTTCGCGCCGGAGGAGGACGGAAAGCCCGTCGCCAACCGGGTCGAGGGCGGCAAGCGGCCGCGCTCGTCGATGGCGCCGACGCTGGTCTTCGACGCCTTCGGACGGCTCCATGCCGTCGTCGGCTCGCCCGGCGGCAGCCAGATCATCGGCTATGTCGCCAAGACGCTGGTCGCGCTGCTGGACTGGAAAATGGACCCGCAACAGGCGGTCGACCTCGGCAATTTCGGCAGCCGCAACGGCCCGACCGAACTTGAGAATGGCACCGAGGCCGAAGCCTGGAAGGCGGCGCTGGAAGCGAAGGGCCACGAGGTCCGCCTGCTCGAGATGACCTCGGGCATCCAGGCGATCGTCAAGACGCCGGAAGGGTTTTTGGGCGGGGCGGATGGGCGGCGCGAGGGCGTGGCGGTGGGGGATTGAGCTGACTCAAATCTCGCTGCGCCGTTCTCCGCCAGCCCCACGCCCCGCGATGATCCAGTAGACAAAACCCGTAGCGGCTCCGACCAGGAACAGCGCGCCGATCACTCGCGTCTCGGCCTCGGTCGGCGCGCGCGAGAGCCGCAGCATGGCGAGCGGCAGGAGCGTGGCGAGGAGGCCGGTCAGCCCGCTCTGGATCAGGCCCCCGCGCAGCCGGAACAGCTCGCTGAAGATAGCGACCAGCACCACCGGCGCGACGATGATGGCGAGGCCGAGCCGGCCGATCAGGCTGAAGGCGGCCGCCGCCGCGGGACCGGGATCGACGCCGCTCTCGGCGAGGCCGAACAGCGCGTCCATCAGCCGCTCGAAGCCGCCGCCGATCAGGAGCGCGATCTCGCTCGAGGCGATGCTCGCGGCCATCATGGCGAAGAGGCCGGCGCCCATGGCGACGAGCAGGGCGAAGGGGATCAGCAGAAGCCAGCGCAGCATCGCGGTCAGCCGGCCTGTGCCGCGGCGTCGGCCTCGTCCAGCATCAGCCGGGCGCGGGCCGAGAGCTTCTCGGTCTCGCTCTTGAGCTGGCCGCAGGCGGCGAGGATGTCGCGGCCGCGCGGCGTGCGCACCGGCGAGGCGTAGCCGGCGCGGAAGACGATCTCGGAGAAACGCTCGATCCGGTCCCAGTCCGAGCATTCGTATTTCGTGCCGGGCCAGGGATTGAACGGGATCAGGTTGATCTTCGCGGGAATGCCCTTGAGCAGCCGCACCAGGTCGCGCGCCTCGGCGTCGGAGTCGTTCACGCCCTTGAGCATCACGTATTCGAAAGTGATGCGCTTGGCGTTCGAGACGCCGGGATAGGTCCGGCAGGCCTCGAGCAGGTCCCGGATCGGATATTTCCTGTTCAGCGGCACGAGCTCGTCGCGCAGATCGTCGCGCACGGCGTGCAGCGAGATCGCCAGCATCGTCCCCATCTCGTCGCCGAGCGGGCCGATCCGCGGCACGACGCCGGAGGTCGAGACCGTGATTCGGCGGCGGCCGAGCGAGAGGCCCTCATTGTCGGAGACCACGTCGATGGCTTCGCGCACGCCGTCGAAATTGTAGAGCGGCTCGCCCATGCCCATGAAGACGATGTTGGAGACGAAGCGTCCGCCGTCGTTCGGCACGAAGGCGCCGCCCGGCGCGCCGCGGTTCGGGAAATCGCCGAGCCGGTCGCGCGCCACCATCAATTGCGCGACGATCTCCTCGGCGGTCAGGTTGCGCACGAGACGCTGCGTGCCGGTATGGCAGAAGGTGCAGGTCAGCGTGCAGCCGACCTGGCTGGAGACGCACAGCGTGCCGCGGTCGACCTCGGGGATGTAGACGCATTCGATCTCGGCGCCGCGGTCGCGCGGGCCGGTCGGGGCCATGCGGATCAGCCATTTGCGGGTGCCGTCGGTCGAGACCTGCTCGGCGGTGACCTCCGGCAGGTCGAGCGTGAAGCGTTCGGCCAGCGCCCCGCGCAGGCCCTTGCCGATCGTGGTCATCGCGGCGAAGTCGCGCACGCCGTAATGGTAGATCCAGTTCCAGAGCTGGCCGACGCGCATGCGCCGCTCCTTCTCGGGCACGCCGATCTCGGCCAGCGCTCCGGACAGGCCGGCGCGCGTGCGCCCGACCAGCGAGAGCCGCCGCGGGAAAACGGGTTCGGCCGCCGGTGCGGCGGGAGCGAGAAGGGTCGTGGTCATCGGAACTCTGGCTGGGCTCGGGCGTGTCGCGCCGCCCTGGTCAGGCGCGGCTCATAGCACGAGAGACGCCGCCCGCGAAACCGGCCTGAAGGCGAGCCCTACTTGCAGGCGTCCTCGGCCCGCTTGACGACCTGGGTCAGACCGGCGAGCGAGTATCTGTCACTGGTCGCGTTGCCGCGCTTGGAGGTGGCTTTCACCTCGAGGGCGGCGCCCTTGCGCAGCGTGTCGAGCATGCGCGGCTCCTCGGCCGGATTCTTCAGGAACATGTACTTGCCCTTGGCGACCATCGCGAAGCGCTCTTCGCCGATCACCGCCTGATGCTCGACGTCTTCCTTGACGTCGAAATTCATCACCAGGCTGATCTCGTTGCGCACGCCCTCGCCGGGTCGACTGGAGACGAAGAGCAGCCCCTCGACATCCTTGAGGTTCGCGGGCGAGCGCGTCTCGGCCTTGGAGAGCGCATAGCAGATCTTGTTGCGGCCCTGCTGCGAGGAGAAGGCCTGCCATTTGCCGGCGGTCTCCAGCAGCATCGCCTGGGCCTGGGCCTGGGTGGCGCCGGCCGTCGCGGGGGCGGCAGGCGCTCCACGCCGGGCCTGCGCGCTGGCGCTTCCGGCCGCGAGGCCGGCGGCGAGCGCGAACGCGAGAGAGGTGAGCCGGATGGCGGTGGGGGCAAAACGTGGAATCATCGACCGCCATCAATCAGCAGAAATCTTAACGCCGCCTTGACCGAGGGGCGATCTGGCCACGCGGAACAACGACAGGAACCTTAACACGTCGGATAGAATGTCACGATCCTGGCGAAAATGCGAATAGGCTCGCGCGGGGCCGGTTCCGTTCGCCGCCGCCGCATGCGACAACGGCGCCTCTGCGGCCGGCCGGCGTGGACCTGGTCGTCGCGGCGCTTCGGAACGGATGGCAAACCAGGTGCGGGCGAAAGAGATCACGGCTTGCGATCGCCGGCCGGTCACGTCCGGAGGGACGGCGTGACGCCGCCCGACTTCGCCGCGCTTCTGCGCGCGGTTGCGGACCAGCGCGACCGCGCCGCCTTCACGGCGCTGTTCGACCATTTCGCGCCGCGCCTGAACGGGTTCCTGCTGCGGCAGGGCTGCGATGCCGCGCTGGCCGAGGAGGTCGTGCAGGACACGCTGTCGACGCTGTGGCGCAAGGCCGATCTGTTCGACCCCGCGAAGTCCTCGGTCGCGACCTGGCTCTACCGAATCGCGCGCAACCGCCGCATCGATCTCGCCCGGCGCGACCGCTCGGGCCGGATCGACCCCGAGGACCCGATCCTGCATCCCGTGCCCCAAGTCGAGCCCGACCGGCTGATCGACGCCCAGCGGCGCGAGGAGGCGCTCAGGCAGGCCCTGCAGAGCCTACCCGAGGAGCAGTCGCGACTGGTCAGGCTCGCCTTCTTCGAGGGATTGTCGCATGCCGAGCTCGCCGCGCGCACCGGGCTGCCGCTCGGCACGGTGAAGTCGCGGATCAGGCTCGCCTTCACGCGGCTCCGGCGCGTGCTGGAGGCCGACGGCGTGGTCGAAGCGGGGTGAGGATGCGATGAGGGCGCTGCTTTGCGAACGGCATGGACCGGCGGAGGACCTCGTCATCCGCGATGTGCCCGAGCCGAGGCCCGCCCCGGGCGAGGTCGTCGTCACGGTCAAGGCGGCGGCGCTGAATTTCTTCGACACGCTGATCATCCAGAACCGCTACCAGACCAAGCCGGCGCTGCCCTTCTCGCCCTCGGCGGAATGCGCCGGCACGATCGCGGCGCTGGGCGAGGGCGTCACCGGCTGGCGCATCGGCGAGCGCGTCGCGGCCTGGCTCGGATACGGCGCCGCGCGCGAGAAGGTCGTGGTGCCGACCGACGCCATCGTCAGGGTGCCCGATGCGCTCGACGAGGCGCAGGCGGCGGGCCTGTTCGTGACCTATGGCACGGCGATGCACGGGCTGATCCAGCGCGCCGGACTGAAAGCCGGCGAGAGCCTCGCCATCCTCGGCGCGGCCGGGGGGGCCGGACTCGCCGCGGTCGAGATCGGCGCGCTGCTCGGCGCCCATGTCATCGCCTGCGCCTCCTCGGCCGACAAGCTGGCGCTCGCACGTGAGCATGGCGCGCAGGAGGAACTCGACTACACCAGCGAGGATGTGAAGGCCGGGCTGCGCCGGCTGACCGAGGGGCGCGGCGTCGACGTGCTCTACGACACGGTCGGCGGCGATCTCGCCGAGCCGGCCCTGCGCGCCATGGCCTGGGAGGGGCGCTATCTCGTGGTCGGCTTCGCCGGCGGCGCGATCCCGGAGATCCCGCTCAACCTGCTGCTGCTCAAGAGCTGCGATTTGCGCGGCGTGTTCTGGGGCGAGTTCGTCACGCGCGACAAGGCCGGCCACCGCCGCAACATGGAGCGGCTGCTGGAATGGGCGGCGGCGGGACACATCCGCGCCCATGTCCATGCGACCTTCCCGCTGGAGCGCTGGACCGAAGGCTACGCGCTGATCGGCGACCGCAAGGCCAAGGGCAAGATCGTGCTGACGCTGTGACCGCCTAAAGCTCTGCCATCGCCTGCTTCGCCTTCTCGCGATGCTCGGGCGTGATTGAACTCGCCACGGCCGCCAGCGCCGCCGCGATCACCGCCGCGTCGTCGGTGAAGCCGAGGATTGGCATGATGTCGGGGATCGCGTCGAGCGGCAGCACGAAATAGCCGAGCGCCGCCAGCAGCGTCAGGCGGACGCGGCGCGGCGTCGCCGGATCGCGCGTGCAGATCCAGGCGGCGAGCATGTCCTCGGTGAAGGGAATGCGCTTCGCCACTCGCTTCAGGCGGGCGAGAAACGTCTCGCCGAAGCGCGCCTCGTCGCGCAGACTCCGGCGGATCGCCGCCATCTCTTCCTGCGTGAAGCGCGAGGTGAACCCTTCGCTCATGCCGTCTCTCCCGTCTCCCATCTCGGCGGCATCATCCTGGCGCGCAGGCGTGTCCGCAATGTCGAAAGATGTGGCCCCTACCGAGAAGCCGCACAAGAGCCTGGCCAAACATGCCGCTTGGAGCGCACCGGCCAAGGCTCTAAACGAAACGCGACCTCATGATGATCGACGGGGCATGCCGATGAAGCTCGATTCCTCCCTCTCCGCCATCGTCACCGGGGCTGCGTCGGGCCTCGGCGAGGCGACGGCCCGGATGCTCGCCTCGCATGGCGTCAAGGTCGCGCTGCTCGATCTCAACGCCGCGCGCGGCGAGGCCGTCGCGGCCGAGACCGGCGGCGTCTTCTGCGCCTGCGACGTGACCAGCGACGCCTCGGTCGACGCGGCGCTGGCGAAGGCGCGCGCCGCTCATGGCGTGGCGCGGATCGTCGTCAACTGCGCCGGCGTCGCGCCCGGCCGCCGCGTCGTCTCGAAGAAGCGCGACACCGGCGAGCTGATGGCGCACGACATGGCGACCTTCGAGAAGGGCGTCGCGATCAACCTGACCGGCACCTTCCGGATCATCGCCAAATCGGCCGCCGCTCTCGCGGCGCTGGAGCCGGTCACCGCCGACGGCGGGCGCGGCGTCATCGTCAACACGGCCTCGGTCGCGGCCGAGGACGGGCAGATCGGGCAGGCCTCCTATTCGGCCTCGAAAGCCGGCGTCGTCGGCATGACGCTGCCGATCGCGCGCGAGCTCGCCGCCTACGGCATCCGGGTGATGACGATCCTGCCCGGCCTGTTCGAGACGCCGATGTTCGACGGGTTGCCGGAGGAATCGCGCGCCTCGCTCGGCGCCTCGATCCCGTTCCCGTCGCGGCTGGGCAAGGCGAGCGAATACGCCGCGCTGGTGCAAGGCATCGTCGAGAACGACATGCTCAACGGCACGAGCATCCGGCTCGACGGCGCGATCAGACTGGCGGCGAAGTAGTCACAGGATGCGATAAACCGCGCCGGCGCTGAGGTCGCGGTAGAGATCGACCCGTTTGCCGTCCCGGTGATGGTCGAGGCGCCGGCCCTGAACGGGGCTTTTCGCCAGATCGGGATAGAACAGCCCGACGCATTGCCCGCCCGGCCGGCGGATGCCGGGATAGACCACGCCGTCCGAGCCCGTGCTGCGGAGACGCGCGCCGAGCGCCTGACACGGACCAGAATCGTCAGCCGCCGGCACTGGGGCGAAGGCTGGGCTGCCTCCGCGCAGATCATGCAGCCTGCCTGAGATATCGAGCCTGATCTCGCGGAACTGCGAGGTCCAGCCGGGGCGCTCGCCTGTCGCCGAGCATGACTTCCAGCGCCGTGCGGCCGTCGAAGACGGCGTTGCCGGCCCTGATCCAGTCATAGCCGCGCTGCGGCTCGCGAAAGATCAGGAGCAGCGCCTTGTGGATGCCCATCAGGTTGGACAGCCTCGCCCTGCCGTCGCGCGAGATCCGGCCGATCTCGCCGGCCTTCCAGCGCCGGTAGCTGCGCACGGGCAGGTCGAGCAGCGTCGCCGCCTGCTCGTCGGTGACGCGCCAGAGCCGGAACAGATTGATCGCCGCGCGGAACATGGCGGCCGCCTCCTCGTCCGAGATCGGATCGGGAAGGAAGTCGGGCTGGCCGGTTTCGATGCGCAGCGAGGCCGTCATGGCGCTCTCCATTTGCCCAAAGCAAAGAATGCCAAATGGCAATATCAGTGAGTGCCGCTACTCCGCCGCCTCGGCCCGCTTGATCTCGTGCTTCAGGATCAGCGGCGTCTGGGCCAGCGCGAAGGCCATTGTCAGCGGCATCACGCCCCAGACCTTGAAGGCGACCCAGAAATCCTGGGTCTGGGTGCGCCAGACGAGCTCGTTCAGGCCCGCCAGCACGAAGAAGAACAGGCCCCAGCGCAGGGTCAGCTTGCGCCAGCCCGCCTCGTCGAGTTGCAGCACCGTCTCCAGCACCAGCGCCAGCAGCGAGCGGCCGAAATACAGGCCTCCCAGCAGAACGCAGCCGAACAGCGTGTTCACGATGGTCGGCTTGACCTTGATGAAGAAGGCGTCGTCGAGCGCGATGGTGAGGCCGCCGAAGACGCTGACGACGACCGCGTTGACGATCGCCATGCGCGGCAGATAGCCGATCAGGGCGCGCGACAGGGCGAGCGCCACGAGCGAGGCGGCCATGAACACGCCGGTGGCGACGAAGATGCGCCGGTCCTGCGCCACGCCGAACAGCCTGTCGCCATAGGAGTTGGCGAAGAAGAACAGGGCGAGAGGCCCGAATTCGAGCGCGAGCTTGAGCAGCGGGTTGACGGTGCGGTGGTTCGTCGCCTGTTCCGTCACCGCCTCGGCGGTCTCGGCTCCGTTGTCGCTGGTCACGCGGCTTCTCCCAGTCCCGCGACGGCGCGGGCGAATTCCTGGGCCGAGAACGGCTCCAGATCCTCGACGCTCTCGCCGACGCCAATGAAATGCACCGGCAGGCCGAACTTCGCCGCCAGCGCCACCAGAATGCCGCCGCGCGCCGTGCCGTCGAGCTTGGTCATGACGAGCCCGGTGATGCCGGCCGTATGCCGGAAGGCCTCGACCTGACCGAGCGCGTTCTGGCCGACCGTGGCGTCGAGCACCAGCAGCGCCGCATGGGGAGCTTCGGGGTCGATCCTGCGGATAACGCGGACGACCTTGGCGAGTTCATCCATCAATCCGGTCTTGTTCTGGAGGCGGCCCGCGGTGTCGACGAGCAGCACGTCGGCGCCTGCCGCCCTGGCCTTCTGGAGCGCCTCATAGGCCAGCCCCGAGGCGTCGGCGCCCTGCCGGCCCGAGACGACCTCGGCTTTGGTGCGCTCGCCCCAGACCTTGAGCTGTTCGATCGCGGCGGCGCGAAAGGTGTCGCCGGCGGCGAGCATCACGCTCCTGCCCTCGTTGCGGAATTTCTGCGCCAGCTTGCCGATCGTGGTGGTCTTGCCCGAGCCATTGACGCCGACCATCAGGATCACGAACGGCTTTTTCGTGGCGTCGATGACCAGCGGCAGCGCCACCGGGGTCAGGATCGCCTCGACCTCGCGGGCCAGGATCGCCTTGACCTCGGCCGGCTCGATCTGGCGGTCGTAGCGGCCCTCGCCGACGGCCTTCGCGACGCGGGCGGCGGTCGGCAGGCCGAGATCGGCCTGGATCAGGATGTCCTCGAGGTCCTCCAGCGTGCCGGCGTCGAGCTTGCGCCTGGTGAAAAGCTCGGTGATGCCGGTGGTCAGGGCAGAGGAGGTCCGCGACAGGCCTTCGGTCAGCCTGCGCCACCAGCTGCGTTTCGGCTCGGGCGCGACTACCGGCGGCGGCGTCACCGGCGGAGCCTGCACCGGCGCCGGCTCCGGCATCGCGATGGGCAGAGGCGCGGTTTCGCCCAGCAGCGCGTCGGGCGCGATCATGGCGTCGGGCTCGGGTTCAGGCGGCGGCGCGGCCGCAGGCTGAGGAACAGCCTGCGTCTCCGGCGCGGCCGGTTTCGCCGGCTCCTCCCCGATGCCGAAAATCCTGGAGAAGAAGCCGCGCTTGCTCGGATCCTGTTCGCTCATCATGCGTCCCGTCGGCGAGCCACGCCGCACGCGATATTGCGTCGGTGGCCTCACTTCGCTAGCGCAATGCCATGACAGCGCCGGACCGACCAGAGATTTCGCGCGGCGGGGCCGATCCCGCGCCGCCGTTTTCGCTGCTCTATCGCGACGCGATGATGCTGGTGATCGACAAGCCGGCCGGCCTGCCCTCGCATCGCGGGCCGCAGGCGAAGCGCAGGATCATACCCGTGCTGACCGACCATCTCGACGCCCTGCGCTTCGGCCTGCCGCGGCGGCCCGAGGCCGCGCACCGGCTCGACAAGGACACCTCCGGCTGCCTCGTGCTCGGCCGCCATCCGCGCGCCATGGCCGATCTTAACCGGCTGTTCCGCGACGGGCTGATCGGAAAGACCTATTGGGCGGTCGTCGAGGGACATCCGGCACAGGACGAAGGGCTGATCGACTTGCCCCTGGGCAAGCGCGCGCCCGATCGCGGCTGGTGGATGAAGGTCGATCCCGAGGGATTGCCGTCGCGGACGGCGTTTCGCGTGCTCGGACGCGGCGAGGGCGACAGCGGTCCGCTGGCCTGGCTCGAACTGTCGCCGCTGACCGGGCGCACGCATCAACTGCGCGTCCATTGCGCGGCCTCGGGCTGGCCGATGCTGGGCGACGAGATCTACGGCGCGGCCCCGCGCGAAGGCGGGCCCGGACTGCAGCTGCACGCGCGCGGCATCGCGATCCCGCTCTACCGCAAGCGCCCGCCCGTCGCAGTCGTCGCAGCCCCGCCGCCGCATATGCTCGCGGCGCTCAGGCTTTGCGGCTGGTCGGAGGCTTACCAGAATCCTAACGCGCCAGAAGAGCCGGGCCCGGCGGTCGAAACGTTTCCCTAATCTTGGGCTGCTATGGCTCGCGCTTCGGATGCGGGGCGGGCACGATGAGCCAGATCGAGATGGATCGCGTCGGACCACTGGCCGGGCTGGAGGCCAGCGGCGCTTTGTCGAGCTTCGCCGATGCGAAGGCGCGTTGCGCGGACGCCGCTCCCGCCGCCTTGTCGAGCCTCGTCGGCTGGGTCGAGGGCTACCTGATGGCCTCCCACGCCGATCTCGGCCGGACCGGCGCGGTCTGCCCCTTCACGCGCCAGGCCGCCAGGATCGACGCCGTCCGGCTCGGCATCAGCGAGGCCGGGCCGGCCGACGAAGAGGCGGCGTTTAAGCTGATCCGCAAAAGCTTCCAGGCGCTGGAGGCGATCCCGGCCAAGCCCGCCATGGCGCATTTCCGCACGGTGATCGTCGGCTTCCCGAACTGCGGCGGCGAGGACGGCGTCGCAATGCTCAAGCGCATCCAGAACCGCCACAAATTCTATTCGCTGTCGCGCAACCGGATGATCGGCCTGATGCATGCCGATTCCGATGCGCCTGGTCTGTGGAACCCCGATTTCCGGCCCCTGCGCGCGCCGCTGCCGGTGCTCGCCATCCGCCATATGGTCGAGCATGACGCGCCGTTCGCGGCGCGTCATCCGCTGCTGCTCGTGCCCTATCTGGCGCGGTTTCCGCTGGCCGGCGCCAGGCGGCTCCTCGCCCATGTCCGCGCCGGCGTCTGAGCCATGACGCTGACCGCCTCCTTCCGCGGCGACCTGGTCGAGGCGAGGCCTGGCGACCTGCCGCAGGCGACGACGCGCAAGGACGAGATCGCGATCGCCGTCGTCGACACGCCAGACGCGTTCCTCGCCCTGCAGGACGAATGGGATGCGCTTTTCGCCCGTGCGGGCCTGCCGCATCAGGTGTTCCAGCGCCATGCCGTGTTGCGACATTGGGCGCGGCATTATCTCGATGCCGGAACGCGCCTGTGCATCGTCACGGCAAGGCAGAGCGGGCGTCTCGTCATGGTCTGGCCGCTGGCGCGCCGGCGTCACCTCGGCGTGGTCAGCCTGCGCTTCATGGGCGTTCCGGTGGCGCAGTTCGGGGATGTGCTGGTCGAGCGAGCGGGCGATGAGGCCGCGCTGCTTCATGCAGGCTGGGCCGCGCTTCATCAACTCGGCGCGGATCTCTTCGAACTGCGCAAGCTGCGCGCCGATTCGGTGTTGTCGAGATCGGGTCTCGTCGCCGGAGCCGTATTGCGGGAGCGGCTTGACGCGCCCTTCGCCGATCTCGATGCGCGCGTCGGCGCCGGCGGCCCAAGCCAGGCCTATGCCGCGCGCGAGCGCTCGAATCATCGCAGGCGCTTGCGGCGGCTCTCCGAGCGCGGGACGATCGGCTTCGCGATGGCCGGGCCGGGGCAGGAGGCCGCCGATCTCGCTGTCGCCGCGATCGCGATGAAGCAGGCGGCGCTGCTGCGCCATGGCGTGCTCGCGCCGACGATTTCCGATCCGCGCTTCTCGGCGTTCTTCCGCGATCTCGCGGGCGATGCCGAGGGAGATTCGCCGCTGCGGATCGCGATCATCTCCTGCGATGGCGCGCCGATCGGCCTCGACCTTGCGCTCGATTGCAAGGGCGCGAGCTTCGGCCACGTCATCGCGACCCACCCGGAGCATGAGCGCGGCGGCGTCGGCGGCCTGCTCGTGCATCACAGCTTCTCCTGCGCAAAAGCGCGCGGCAATGCGATCTTCGACCTGCTCGCGCCGGCCGATGCCTATAAGTACGAGCATGCCGATGGCGTGACGGCCGTGACCGATTCGGTGCTGCCGCTGTCCTGGAAGGGCCGGCTCATCGTGAAATCCGGCCTGGCGAACTGGCGGCCGCTGCTGAAGCGAGCCCTGCGTCGCCTGCCGCCGCCGCTGACGCGCCGCCTCGCGGCATGGTCCAACAGCGGCAAAAGCTGACGCTCAGCCGGCCATCGCGTCCATCGCGCGCGCCAGCTTGACGTCGAGTTCGGTCAGGCCGTCGGCGTCATGGGTCGCGAGCGTCACCTCGACGGTCTTGTAGACGTTCGACCATTCGGGGTGATGACCCATCGTCTCGGCCAGCAAGGCAACCCGCGTCATCCAGCCGAAGGCCTCGCTGAAATCGCGAAAGACGAAGCGCTTGGCGATGGCTTCGCGACCCTCCGCGAGCTTCCAGCCGGTCAGCGTCGTCAGCGCTTCGTTGCGTGCGTCGGGGCTCAGGCGTTTGGGTCTCGTCATCGCCTCTGCACCTCGCTCCGCGCCATCCGGTTTGGATGGGAGGGGCCGAGCGGATAGGCCGCCTCCAGCACATAGGGCCCGCCGCCGATCGAATCGCGCGACGACATCAGCGCGATCCTGCGCGCCGTGAAAACGATCGGCCGGACGATCGGATGCTGGCCGAGATAATGCGCGACATCGACCGGCGAGACGTCGCGCAGCCGCGCCAGCGTGACATGCGGCGCGAATTTGCGCGCCTCACGCGGCAAGCCGAGCCGGCGCATCAGCCGCTCGATATCGGCCTGCAGCTCGGTCAGCTTCTGGCTCGGCTGGACCCGGGCGAAGACGGCGCGCGGCTTGTCGCCGCCGAAGCTGCCGAGCTGGTCGAGCGCGATCTCGAAAGGATAGCCGCGGATGTCGCCGAGGAACTCGTGCACGTCATGGGCCATGCGGCGGTCGACATCGCCGAGAAAGCGCAAGGTGACGTGGTAGTCGGCCGGCTCGATCCAGCGCGCGCCGACCAGTCCGCCCCGGTGCAGGGTCAGCGCCGACGCGACCTCGGCGGGAATCTCAAGCGCGGTGAACAGCCTCGGCATATCCGACTCAGTGCCAAGTCATTGTGACCCTGGCGAGACGCTACGCTGCGGGGTCAAGTGGGGAAACCCGCTTTCGCGCGATGTCCCCCGCCTTCGCCGCTATCGACCCGCCGCGGCGACGGATCTGGCCGCGCCGATGATGGCGCCGGGCATCATGCCCCAGCGGCCCGGCTGCTCGGCCTGCACCAGCACGACATAGCCGTCGGCATCGCCGATCCTGGCGCTGGCGAGCGGAGTCGTCAGCGTCGTCTCCTTGCCGTCCCAGTCGCCGACCCTGACCAGGCCACGCACGACGTTGGCGTAGGAAATGGTCTTGCCCTGATTCTCGCCACGGGTGATCGTCACGGTGACGATGCGCGTCGTCGGCAAAAGCCAGACGCCGGAGGCGCGTGCGCCTGCCGGATCGGCCGGCGACAGCGCGATCCTGATCGCGTCGCCATCCTCGCCGAGCGCAACGCGCGCCGCAAAGCCCCCCTGCTGGCGGATCGTCCGCTCAAGCTCGACCTTGTCGGAGCCGACGAGGTGCGGGCCGCCATTGATCACGGCCTGGGGCGTGTAGACCTGACCGTCGCCGCGCGCCTTGGCGTAGAATTTCTGGCGCTTGGTGAAGGCGTCGTGGCCGAGCGTGTCCTTCCAGCCGAGATAATCCCAATAGGTCACCGGCATTGTCAGCGTGATCACAGCCGGATCCTTGGCGAGCTCGACGAAGAGCGCGTTCGCCGGCGGGCTGGAGGAGCAGCCCTGGCTGGTGAAGAGCTCGACCACGGCGCGCGGCTGGATGGTCGGCGTTGTCGCTGGCGTCTGCGCATGCGCGCCGCCCAGCATCAGGGCAGCGAACGAACTCAGGACAAGGCGCAGGCGGAGGGTCATGTCTCGTACTCTGACAGTCTTGGAGCATGCGGGCTCTACCAAAGCGCCCAATATACCTCACTTGGAAATCACGTTGCCTTGAAAGCCGGCTTCGGGGCCGGCGTTCGCGCCGCGTCGGCCATGCCCCTGGCGGCGATCATGGCGGGACGCCAGCGCCGGTGCATCCAGAGCCACTGCTCGGGATGCTCGCGGACCCAGCCCTCGACCACGGCCGTCATCATCGCCGTCGCGCCCGCAACGTCGATCTCGCCGCCTTCGTCGCGCGGCAGGTCGAGCGGCGGCGTCAGCTCGAGCCGGAAACGACGGTTGGGCAGTCGGATGACGCGGACGCCGTGCACGGGGCAGTCGAAGCGGCGGGCGAACTTCCCAAGAATCGGATTGGTCAGCGCCGGCCGCCCCATGAACGGCACGACCACGCCGCGGGTAAAATGCTGGTCGATCAGCATGCCGAGATGGCCGCCGCGCTCCAGCACGCCCTGCATGGCGAAGGCCGCGCCCTGTTTCGCGGCGGCGAGCCCGTCCATCGCGCCGGAGCGGATCTCGTGGATGATCGCGGCGATCGCCGGATCGTTGGGCGCGCGGAAGACGGCGGTGGTTTCGAGATCATAGGCGGCGGCGCAGATGGCCGGCAGCTCCCAGTTCGCGAGGTGAGCGGAAAAAATCAGGCCGGGCCTGTCGTCGTCCTTGAGCGCGATGAAATGCTCGATGCCCGAGACCTCGACGCGGGAAGGCGCATCGGGGTTGAGGTAATCATAGTCGAACAGGGTCTTGAGATGGGCGTATTCGGCCGCCGTGCGGCCGAGATTCTCCCAGGCGCGGCGCGCGATGCGCCGGACCTCGGTTTCGGCCATGTCGGGAAAGGCCGCGCGGATATTGGCGAGCGCGACGCGGTTCACCGGAATCAGCGGGCTGACGCTGCGCAGAAGCCAGCCGCCGAGATCGCTCGAACGCTCGGGTCCGAGCAGCCGCAGGAACGCGAACAGCGCGCGGATCAGCCCGATCATCACCGCCGCGCCGGCGCGCGCGGCGAATGTCGTCAGTCGTCCCAAGGTCGGCCCGGCCCCATCGCGCCCGTGCTGTCTTGAGCCTTATCGGGCAGAAAAGGCGACTTGCGGCAGGAAAGCCGCCCCGTCAAGCGTCTCGGTCGGTTCAGAAGGCGACGATGACCTTGCCGAAGACCTGCCGGCCTTCGAGCCGACCGAGGCCCTTCTCGAAATCCCGCAGGGGAAACACCGAATCGATCACCGGCGTCATGCCGCCGGCCATCTTTTCCAGCGACTGCGCGATGTTCTCCAGCCGGCAGCCGAACGAGCCGGTGATGCGGTATTGCTGCTGGAAAAGCTGCATCAGGTTCATCGTTGTCGAGGCGCCCGAGGTCGCGCCGCAGGTGACGAGACGGCCGCCGCGCTTCAGGCAGAGCAGCGAGCCGTTCCAGGTATCGGCCCCGACATGCTCGAAGACGACGTCGACGCCCTTGCGCTTGGTCATCTGGCGGACTTCGCCCTCGAAGCGCTCGGTCTTGTAGTTGACGACGAAATCGGCCCCCAGCTCCTTGGCCTTGCGACCCTTCTCGTCGTCGCCGACGGTGGTGTAGACGGTGCAGCCGATCGCCTTGGCCATCAGGATCGCGGCCGTGCCGATGCCGGAGCCGCCGGCATGGATCAGGATCGATTCGCCGGGTTCGAGCCCGGCATTGTCGAACAGCATGTGCTGCACGGTGCCGAAGCCGATCGGCGCGCAGGCCGCGTGCTCGAAGGAGACGCCCGCCGGAGCCTTGATCACGAGCCTCGCCGACTTGTTGATCAGCTCGCGGGCGAAGCCGTCGATATGGAAGCCCATGATGCCGGCGACGTTCTCGCAGAGATTGTCGCGGCCTTCCCGGCAGGCCTTGCAGCGGCCGCAGGTCTCGGCGCCATAGGCCGTGACGGTGTCGCCGACCTTAAGATCGGTCACGCCCTCGCCGACGCGGACGATCTCGCCCGAGGCCTCGACGCCGGCCGCCTGCGGCATCTTGCGCCTGGCGAAAGCCATGCCGCGAAAGCCCCAGAGGTCGAGATAGTTCAGCGCGACGGCGCGGATGCGGATCTGGACCTCGCCGGCGGCCGGCGGCGGCGGCGGCTCGATCTCCTCCAGGCGAAGATCGCGGTCGGCATGGAGCATCAGGGCGCGCATCGTCTCTCCGGCGTCGAGATCGGCCGACGCGTCGTTGTGGGGTGGGGCGGGCCGTGACTAGCGAGACGGGGCGCGGAAAACAAGCCGCGCGCTGTTTCGGCGTCAGCTCTATGCGCCCGCCGGCCACGACCCTGAGCGGCGTTTCGCTCACGATCCTGCCGTCCTGCGACAGGATCGCGAGATAGTCGCCCGCCGGCAGCGCCGTCTGGAAGGCGCCGTCATCGTTGGTGACGAGATCTTTCGCGTTCCCGTGATCGACTTGCGGGTCTCGCCGATCTCGATGCGCTGGCCGGAGACGGCGGTCAGCGCGGCGACGCCGGCGTTCAGGTCGACCGTCATGCGTTTGTCCCGACCGGAGGCGATCTCGGCACGGATCGTCTTTCTGGCGTTGCCCGCGCCGACGATCATGTCGTAGGGGCCGGCCGCGAGATGGACGATCGAGAGCG
The DNA here is from genome assembly GCF_058807355.1 of Allobosea sp. GW821-FHT12C12. Taxonomy (NCBI): domain Bacteria; kingdom Pseudomonadati; phylum Pseudomonadota; class Alphaproteobacteria; order Hyphomicrobiales; family Alloboseaceae; genus Allobosea; species Allobosea sp. GW821-FHT12C12. The sequence goes on along the minus strand of NZ_JBXAQP010000008.1, from coordinate 66,500 downwards.
GGTCGTAGACCGTCGCGACCCATTCGCCGTCCTCGCCGAACGCCTTTGGCGGATGACGGAACTCGACCGAGAGCCCCTCCTCGACCTTGGGTCCGGCGGCGGCATAGAGCGCATCGACCGCAAGCCGGCCGACGGCGAGCGAGACGGCGAGGTCGATGCTGTCGCCGGCCTCAAAGGCCGTGATCGCGTCTTCCGTGTTGGCGATGCGCAGATGCCGCCCGCCCGCCTCCTCGAACAGGTCGATGATGCTTGGAGATGTCGCAACCGATGAAGCAAGGATGTAAGGTCATGCTGCCTGTCCCTGTGCGACGAGGTCCGCTGGCGCGGACTCGGCCAACTGTTCAGGATGGGTCTCAAGAGCGGGCGGGAGCCGAGCCGGAGCACGGTGTTCACCACCACGGATCCAACGGCTTCCCGCCCGCAACCAACCTCGCACAAATCAAACACACAGGGGTCCATCCCTGGGCGCGACAGGCTCCATGACGGATCCCGGCGGAAGCCGGGATGACGGGGTGGTTCCGTGTGGATCATCCGGCTCTAGCCGAAGCCGAACCGCGCCCTGATCTCGCCGGCCGCCACGCCGCTCGCGCGCAGATCGGCCAGGCTCTCGGAACCCCGGCTCTTGGCGAGCTTGTCGCCGCCGTCGCCCAGCAGCAGCGGATGGAAATGATAGAGCGGCGTCGGCAGGCCCAACAGCTTCTGCAGCACGACATGGATGTCGGTCGCGGCTTCAAGGTCGCGGCCGCGCACGACATGCGTCACGCCCTGCAGGGCGTCGTCGGCCACGACGGAGAGGTGATAGCTCGTCGGCGTGTCCCTGCGCGCCAGCACGACATCGCCCCAGCGGGCCGGATCGGCCATGACGCGGGAGGCTCGCCCGTCCGCATCGAAAGCCGGATAGCCCAAGGCCTCCCCGACCGCAGCGATCGCCCGGTCCATCGCCAGCCGCAGCACATGCGGCGCGCCCGACGCCGCGCGCCGTTCCGCCTCGCCAGGCTCGAGCGCCCGGCAGGCGCCGGGGTAGAGCGGCGCATTGTCGGGATCGACCGGCCAGCTCCCGCCGGCCTCCGCACGCTTTGCCGCCACGGCCCGCTTCGCCTCGCTGCGCGAGCAGAAGCAGGGATAGACAAGCCCCCCCGCCTGCAGTCGCCCGAGCGCCGAGGCATAGTCCGAAAAATGTTCGGATTGCCGCCGCGCCGCGCCGTCGAAGGCGATGCCGAGCCAGGCGAGGTCGCCATGGATCGCCTGCTCGAACTCCGGCCGGCAGCGCGTCTGGTCGATGTCCTCGATCCGCAGCAGCAGCCTGCCGTCGAGCCGCTTCGCGAGATGCTCGTTCGTCAGCGCGGAAAGCGCGTGGCCGAGATGCAGCCGGCCGTTCGGGCTCGGCGCGAAGCGGAACACGGGCATCGCCTGTGCGGGGGAGGATTTCGCCATCGCGCCTGTCTATGGTCTGCGCCGCCGGTGGCAAGAGGGCGCCCGTCTTCCTGCCATGCCCCGGCACGACGACGGACCATAGACACGACATCATGGCCATGACCATTCGCCAGACCATCACTTGCGACGCCGATCTGGAGGAGGGCATGGCGGCGCTTGCCGTCCTGCGGCCGGAATGGCGCGCCATCATCGAACGGACCGGCATGCCGCCGCTGCGCCGCCGCGCCTCGGGCTTCGCGGCGCTGGCCGGCATCGTCGTCGGGCAGCAGCTTTCCGTCGCGAGCGCTCGCGCCGTTCTGGCCCGCGTCGAGAGCGTGCTCGCGCCATTGACGCCCGGGCGCGTTCTCGCCGCGACCGACGAGGAGATGAGGCTGTCCGGCCTGTCGCGACCCAAGCAGCGGACGCTTCGGGCCGTGGCGGCAGCGATCGCCGCCGGCCGGCTCGACCTCGCCGCGCTGGAGGCGGCGCCGCCCGAATTCGTGCACGAGCGCATGACCGCCGTAAGCGGCATCGGCCCCTGGACGGCCGACATCTATCTGCTGTTCTGCCTCGGCCATCGCGACGGCTTCGCCGCCGGCGACCTCGCCATCCAGGAGGCGGCCCGCGTCGCCTTCGGGCTGACGGCCCGGCCGAAGGCGGCCGAGCTCACGGCGATGGCCGAATCCTGGCGGCCCTGGCGCGGCGTCGCGGCACGATTGCTCTGGGCCTATTACGCGAAGCTCAAGGCGCGCGAGGGCGTCAGCCCCTGACGATCTTCAGCGCCGCCTGCGAGGCGGTGCGCAGGAAGGCGGTATCGCTCATCACCGTGACGAGCTTCGCGCCCATCGTCACGAACGCCTTGGCCCGCTCGGCCGATTGCGCATAGATCGCGACCGGCTTCCTGGCGGCCGAGGCGCGCGCGATGATGTGCGCGATCGCCTCGTCGACCTCTGTCGAGGCCGCGTCCACCCGCGCGCCGCCCGAAAGCGCGATCGAGAGATCCGACGGCCCGACGAAAACGGCGTCGATGCCGTCCAGCGCCAGGATGTCGTCGAGAATCGCCATCGCCTCGCGAGTCTCGATCATCGCGAAGCTCATCGAGAAGCGGTTGGCCTCCTTGAGATAGGCGTTCGGATCGAGCCCCGAGGCGCCCAGGCCGCCATAGGACCCCCAGCTGCGCTCGCCCATCGGCGGGTATTTGGAATAGGCGGCGAAGGCTTTCGCGTCGGCCATGGTATTGATCATCGGCGCGATCACGCCGGATGCGCCGGCGTCGAACAGCCGCGAGACGTTCTGGAATTCGCCGACCGGGATGCGCGCCAGCGCCGGCTTGCCGGCGGCGTTGATCAGCGGGATCGCCCGGATCGCCGAGCCGAGCGTGATCGGCCCGTGCTGCATGTCGAGCGTGACGGCGTCGAACCCCTCCTGCGCGATGAGCCCGGCGATGCTCGGATCGTCGAGGCCGAGCCAGGCGGAGAGGATCGTGTCACCCTTGGCGAGACGGTCGGCGAGGGAGGACAGGGTCGTCGGCTTGGCCATGGCGCGTTCTTCCGGTTGGTCTTGTGTCGGGCGAGGCTTCGACGAAAAATCGGTTCCCACTTTTCCGCGCCATGCCCGCCCGCTCTCTCGGCTTGGTGGCTCCGAACTTGGACCGCGCCGGCCCGGAAATGCAAACGGGCGCCCATGCGCCCGTTACAAAGAGGCCCTGCGTCTGACGACGGGGGTTGTGGCGTCAGGCCGATGCGCTCAGCGCCCGGCCTGGATTTCCTCGGCCGTCTTGATCAGGAGCTCGCCCATCACGCGGCGGATCTCGTCGTCACCGATCGCGATATTCGCTCCGGCGAAATCACCCCTGACCTTGCGCAGCACGTCGTCGTCGCCGGCCTCCTCGAAATCGGCGATCACCACGGCCTTGGCATAGGCCTCGGCGTCCGGCCCGGTCTTGCCGAGCTTCTCCGCCGCCCAGAGCCCGAGCAGCTTGTTGCGACGCGCCGTCGCCTTGAAGCGCAGCTCCTCGTCATGGGCGAACCTGTTCTCGAAGGCATCCTTGCGCTGATCGAAGGTCGACATGCGATTCTGGTTCCTCGTCAAAAATGGCGTCAGCATCCGCGATATAGGATGCTGTGCGAGCCGACGCCATCCTGCCGGCCTGTAACAATTTACCCAACCGCCCGCCATACCCACTCCGAAAATCCGGATTTGTTGCCTTTGCAGTGCAGAAGCGCCATATAGCGGGCGCGAAAGCGGCCTCCCGGCCGCCGTCGCATTGAGCCGGCCGGCTCTGCGGTCTAGGCTGATTCGGTTGACGCCGGACTAGAGCCCAGAAAACCGCACCAACCCGGCTGATCAGGGGCCCCGATCCCGCCGCGGGCGACCGCGACCAGAGAAAGGCCGACCTCTTGGATTTCCTCAAGCCACGGTACATCCCCATGAATCGCCGCCGTCGCATCTACGAAGGCAAGGCGAAGGTCCTCTATGAAGGACCCGAGCCCGGAACTTTGATCCAGCACTTCAAGGACGACGCCACCGCCTTCAACGCCAAGAAGCATGAGGTGATCGACGGCAAGGGCGTTCTCAACAACCGCATCTCCGAGCACATCTTCTCGAATTTGAACGACATCGGCGTGCCGACGCATTTCATCCGCCGGCTGAACATGCGCGAGCAGCTCATCCGCGAGGTCGAGATCATCCCGCTCGAGATCGTGGTCCGCAACGTCGCGGCCGGCTCGCTCGCGACCCGCCTCGGGCTCGAGGAGGGCACGCAGCTGCCGCGCTCGATCATCGAGTTCTACTACAAGAACGACGCGCTCAACGACCCGATGGTCTCGGAAGAGCACATCACCGCCTTCGGCTGGGCGACGCCGCAGGAGATCGACGACATCATGGCGCTGGCGATCCGCGTCAACGACTTCCTCTCCGGGCTGTTCTTGGGCGCCGGCATCCGACTGGTCGATTTCAAGATCGAATGCGGCCGGCTCTGGGAAGGCGAGATGATGCGCATCGTCGTCGCCGACGAGATCAGCCCCGATTCCTGCCGGCTCTGGGACATCAAGTCGAAGGACAAGATGGACAAGGACCGCTTCCGCCGCGACATGGGCGGCCTGATCGAGGCCTATACCGAGGTGGCGCGCCGCCTCGGCATCCTCGGCGAGAACGAGAAGGCAGGCCCGACCGGCCCCCGGCTGGTGCAGTAGGCCCCGGGCCTCGTCCCATGAGCCGGACGACACGGCGACCAGGCGAGACGATGCGGGAGCGCTTGCGTTCCCGTTTTCGCGTCGGCCTGCTCGCCTGCGGTCTCGTCCTGCTCTCCGGCTGCATCAATCATTATGGCCCGAGCATCGCCGGGCTCGCCCTCGCCGATGGCTGGCAACCCCTGCCCGTCGGCTCGTGGGTGCTGAACGACGGGCTCAACGTCGAGGCGATGTCGTTCTGCCCGCGCGCGGCTTGCGCCCAGCAGGGTTTCGCGGCCCTGCTGACGCTGGAAGGCGGCGAGGCCGATGCGCTGGAGCGCCAGCTCGGCGGCAACCCGGCCAGGCTCGCCCGGGATTTCGCCAAGCGCGCGGCGCCGGCGAAAGCGAAGACGAAGCCCGCGCCGCGGCCGAAGACCACCACGACCATCGAGCGTTTCACGGAAGACGGCGCCAGCGGCCTTCTGGTCGAGATCAGCGCCGACGACACCGGCAAGCGCGCCGCGGCCGCGATCCTGTTCGCGCGCCAGGACGGACGCCTGAAGCTGGCGCTCGCCGTGAGTTCCGGAGCGAACCGGGCGCGCGGCGAGGCGGCCGCGGCCTGGCGCGGCCGCTGATTCGGGCAAGTCCGGTGCGACAACAGGTTGAGCCGAGGCCGATTCCTCGCTAAGCCACGCCGCGACAGCCCCCGGAGAGCCTCGATGAAAGCCCGCGTCACCGTGACCCTGAAGACAGGCGTGCTCGATCCGCAGGGCAAGGCGATCGAGGGCGCGCTGAAGTCGCTCGGCATCGCCGGCGTCGATTCGGTGCGTCAGGGGAAGGTCTTCGACATCGCGCTGTCTGGCTCCGACAAGGCGGCCGCCGAAAACGCGCTCGAGACGGCCTGCGAGAAGCTGCTCGCCAACACCGTGATCGAGAACTATCGGGTCGAGATCGAGGGCTGACGCCATGAAAGCCGCCGTCATCACCTTTCCCGGCTCCAATCGCGAGGGCGACGTCGCCAGGGCGCTGCGCCAGGCCGGCGCGAGCGTGACGCCGGTCTGGCACGCCGACACGGAGCTGCCGGCCGGCGCCGACCTCGTCGTGCTGCCGGGCGGCTTCTCCTATGGCGATTATCTGCGCACCGGCGCGATCGCCGGCAGGGCCAACATCATGGACGCGACGCGGGCCCATGCGGCGCGCGGCGGCTTCGTGCTCGGCATCTGCAACGGCTTCCAGATCGCCTGCGAGGCCGGGCTCCTGCCCGGCATCCTGATGCGCAACGCCGACCTGAAATTCGTCTGCCGCCGCCAGCGCCTCGTTGTCGAGCGCAACGACACGCCCTATGCGCGCTGCTATGCCAGGGGCCAGGTCATCGACGTGTGCATCGCTCATGGCGAAGGCAACTACATCGCCGATAGCGAGACGCTGGCCCGCCTCGAAGGCGAGGGGCTGGTCGCCTTCCGTTATGCCGACGCGGACGGAAAGGTCACGGCCGCCGCCAACCCCAACGGCTCGCAGAACGGCATCGCGGGCATCTATTCGCCCGGCTTCAACGTGCTCGGGCTGATGCCGCATCCGGAGAACCTGATCGACGGGCTGACCGGCGGCGCCGACGGGCGCGGCATGTTCGCGAGCCTGATGGGCAAGGCGGCCTAGCAACGCCACCGGTTACCAAAACGCGCCGTCGCCGCTCACTTCCCCGCCATCGCCCTGGCCAGCATCCTTCCGGCGCTGTCGGCGTCGAGCGGCCCGACATGCTTGGCGAGGATGCGCCCGTCCGGGCCGATCAGGAAGGTCTCGGGCACGCCGTAGACGCCCCATTCGATCGCGGCGCGCCCGGCCCTGTCGACGCCGACCGCCGAGTACGGGTTGCCGAGCGCGCCGAGGAAGCGCCGGGCGTTCTCGGCCTCGTCCTTGTAGTTGATGCCGACGAGCGCGACCCGGCCCTGCTTCACCGCCGGCGATTCGGACATGGCGAGGAGGAAGGGATGCTCGATCCGGCAGGGCGGGCACCAGCTCGCGAAGACGTTGACGATGGTGGCGCGGCCCTTGGCGAGATCCGCCATCGCGAAGGCCGGCACGGGCTTGCCGCCCTGCTGCAGCCCCTCCAGCGCATCGAGCGCTATCGCGGGCGCGGGCTTGCCGATCAGCGCGGACGGCACCTTGCTGGCATCGCCGCTGAGCAGTCCGGCCAGAAAGACCAGCGCCAGCGCGCCGAACAGCAGCAGCGGGATCGCGAACAGCCACGGAACACGCCGGCGCGGCGCGGTGTCGGTCTGGTTCATGGCGCGACTTCCTTCATGGAACGCCGGCCGGCGCCGCGCTCTTCCAGCGCCGCCAGCGCCCGCTTCTGCGCGGCATGGTCGCGCAGGATCGCCAGCACGAGCCCGCCGAGGATGAGCGCGACCGCGCCATAGGACGCCAGGATGAAGCCGGCATGCGGCCCGAGCGCGTTCATGCGGCAACGCCCGCCAGCGCCAGCCTGTCGAGCCGCTCGGCTTCGAGGATCGTCAGCGTGCGGACGCGCCGACGCATGATCTCGGCCCGCATCGCCACGAGATGCAAGCCGAGCGCCAGCAGCGTGAAGCCGATGGCGAGGATCAGCAGGGGCCACAGCATCGAGGGGTGGATCGTCGGGCCGCCGGCGCGGAAAACCGAGGCCGGCTGGTGAAGCGTGTTCCACCAGTCGACCGAAAACTTGATGATCGGCACGTTGACGAAGCCGACCAGCGTCAGGATCGCGACCGCGCGCCCGGCGCGGCCGGGATCGTCCAGCGTGCGCCAGAGCGCGATGATGCCGAGATAGATCAGGAGCAGGACCAGCATCGAGGTCAGCCTGGCGTCCCAGACCCAATAGGCGCCCCACATCGGCTTGCCCCAGAACGCGCCGGTGAGCAGGCAGAGCAGCGCGAAGCAGGCCCCGATCGGCGCGGCCGCCTTCTGGGCCACGTCCGCCAGCGGATGCCGCCAGACCAGCGTGCCCAGCGCCGACAGCGCCATCATCGTGTAGAACATCAGCGCGAGCCAGGCCGCCGGGACATGCACGAACATGATCCGGATGGTCTCGCCCTGCTGGTAGTCGGCCGGGGCGACGAACCACGCGAGATAGAGACCGGTCGCCAGCAGCAGCGCCGACGCGCCGGCCATCCAGGGCAAGAGCAGCATCGACAGCCGCATGAAGCGGGTCGGATTGGCGAGGTCGGTCAGGCTCGGCATGGCTCGGGGTCGAATGGCGGCGCGGAGCGCGCAGCTTTCGATCTAAACCCGCAACCTGTCCTGCACAATGCGTCCCGAGATCGCGGCTTTACTGGCGATCGTCGCCCGATGCATTGGCGCCTCGCGTATCGATGACGCCGAACTGCTTCGAGCGCACGCCGTCGCCGGCCTCGATAAAGCCTTCCGCCATCAGACCGCGGCGCAGCAACTCGCGAACCGCGGCGGCGCGGCTCGGCATGCGCTTCTCGAAGCGCCAGTTCTCTACGGCCCGCAGCTCGTCCTGGCTGAGCATGATCTGAAGGCGCTCGACGCGCTCGTCCTCACCCATCTCTCCCACCCAACCGATTTATGAGTAAGTAACGTTATAGGGGGTTTTTCCGCCAATTCAAGCGGGAGCCCCACTGGAACCGTTTGCGCAAGGGCCCCCTTCGGCGGCAAATGCGCTTCCAGTGTAAGGGGTAGCGGCGGCGTCAGCGCCTCCAATATCGCCGGAAACGCCCAATGAGGCTCTGGCATCACTAGCTAATATATTGATTTTATTATCTTTTCTCTTGCGCAGACGCGATGCTTGCACTACATCTCGCAGCAAGGAGAATCACCATGCTGATCAAGCTGTCCGACGACATGCAGCGGGCCCTGGAAGCCAAGGTCCGGATGCGCATGAGCGAGACCGTCGTCATCGACATCGCCCAGACGGCTGAGGAAATCCGCCGAGCCTTCGCCGATCACAACGTGGCTCATGAGGACATTGCCGCCTCCGTGGCGCGCTTCGCCGTGACCTGCGGCTACCCGCTGCAGTTCTCAGGCCGGGCGGAGACCAACTGATCATGACGTAGCCGCGCGGCCCGACGGCAATACCGCAGGCTGCGGGCGAGCGCTTGCCTTGGAGAATTGTGTCGAAACTGGCTAAGTATTTGAAGAAATTTAATTTCATGTCTTTTGATATGGCGATCCGGAGTTGATCGCATAAGATCGTGTCGTCATCAGGAGGAGGAGCCGATGCCTACCATCCTGCCCGAATCCGTCCGCCGTCAGGTCGAACTCAGCGTCAGAACGAGCGGCGGAACCCTGTGTGTCGTCGATATCCGCGCCATGGCGGCGGAGATCCGCGCGCGGTTCCCGACCGAGGACGTCGCCATCCCCGACATCGCCGCGACCGCGATCCTGTTCGCCGGCCAATGCGGCATCGCGGTCGAGCTCAGCGGCCTCGCCGAACGCTAGTCAGCCTGCCGCAGGCTCCCCGCCGCCGCGACCGTGCCGATCACGATCGCGGCAAGTGAGATCGCGCACAGGATCAGGAACGGCGTCAGGAACGGGATCGTGCCGCCGATCGCGCTGTTGGCGGCCGAGACGCCGAAGATCAGCACCGGAACCGTCAGCGGCGCGACCAGCACGGACACGATCAGCCCGCCGCGCCTCAGCCCCGCCGCCAGCGCGGCCCCCGCCGCGCCGATGAAGCTCAGCGCCGGCGTCCCGACCAGAAGCGTTCCCGCCAGCGGCAGCATCGCCTGGCCCGGCAGAGCCACCAGCAGTCCGAGCAGCGGCGCGGCCAACGCCAGCGGCAGCCCCGTGGTCAGCCAATGCGCCAGCCCCTTCGCCAGCACCGCCAATTCCAGCGGCAGCGTCGAAGCCCGGATCAGGTCGAGCGAGCCGTCCTCCTCGTCGGAGTGGAACAGCCGGTCGAGCCCGATCAGCATGGCGAGCAGCGCCCCGAGCCAGAGAATGGCCGGGCCGATCTTCGAGAGCAGGTTGAGATCGGGGCCGAGCGCGAACGGCACCAGCACGACGATGGTCAGGAAGAAGACGAGCGCGAGCTCGCCGCCGCCGCCGGCCCGCGCCGCCAGCGCGAGGTCGCGCCGGACGATGGCGAGGAAGGCGCGACTCCAGGAGCTGTCTTGAGTCACGGTCCGATCCTGAGTTCGCGCGCGCCGTCGAGCCCGAGCGGCCCGTGCGTCGCGGCCAGGATCGCGCCGCCCAGCGCCAGGTGCTCGCGCATCAGCCCGGAGAGCATCGCCTGCGCCGCGACGTCGAGCGCGGCCATCGGCTCGTCGAGCAGCCAGAACGGCCGGCGCGAGACCAGAAGCCGCGCCAGCGCGACGCGGCGGCGCTGTCCGGCCGAGAGATAGCCGACCGGTAGCGCCGCGACATGCGGCAGGCCTATCAGCGCCAGGGCATCCTGCGGCGAGAGCGCGTCGTCGCCGAGCAAGGCCTGCGCGAAGAAGAGGTTTTCGGCCGCCGTCAGCGCCGTCTTCAGCCCGTCGCGATGCCCGACGAGATGACAGAGCTCGGCGAGCGCCGCATCGCCGCCGCCTGTGATCGCCAGGGTTCCGCCGGCGAGCCGCAGGCGCCCGCACAGCATCGCGATCAGGCTCGACTTGCCGGCGCCGTTGCGCCCGCTCAGCGCGATCGCCTCGCCGTTGCGCAGCGTGAAGCTCAGGTTCTCGAAGATCAGCCGCTCGCCCCGGCGGCAAGCCAGGCGCTCGGCGATCAGGGCGCGGTCCGGGAACGAATCCCGCCTCACGGCCGCGGCGTCTTCCCGAACGTCAATTCTTCCGTCAAGCAAGCGTGTCGATCCTGTAGCGGGCTTCTTGGAATTGATCTATAGAGCCCTTGGCTACGCCGCACGCCGATCCGGCGCGGGGCTCGGGCACTCCCGGGGCGGCGCGCGCGTCATGCGCATTAGGCCTTCGATCCGGGGCTCCTTGCAAGGGTTTACCGGCTCGCGACCGCAACCCCTTGATCAGGATCGCCCGCATGGCTTCGCTCGACTCGTTCAAGTGCCGCAAGACGCTCGCCGTCGGCACGAAAAAATACGTCTATTACTCGCTCAAGGCGGCCGAGAAGAACGGCCTGCCGGGCATTTCCCGCCTGCCCTTCTCGATGAAGGTGCTGCTGGAGAACCTGCTGCGCTTCGAGGACGGCCGCTCGGTGGTGAAGGCCGATATCGAGGCCTTCGTCGGCTGGCTGACCGACAAGGGCAAGGCCGGCAAGGAGATCGGCTTTCGCCCCGCGCGCGTGCTGATGCAGGACTTCACCGGCGTTCCCGCCGTCGTCGACCTCGCGGCGATGCGTGACGGCGTCAAGGCGCTCGGCGGCGACCCCAAGAAGATCAACCCGCTGGTTCCGGTCGATCTCGTCATCGACCACTCCGTCATCGTCGACGAGTTCGGCTCGTCCAAGTCACTGAAGCAGAACGTCGATCTCGAATACCAGCGCAACGGCGAGCGCTACCGCTTCCTGAAATGGGGCCAGCTCGCCTTCGACAATTTCCGCGTCGTCCCGCCCGGCACCGGCATCTGCCATCAGGTCAATCTCGAATATCTCGCCCAGACCGTCTGGACCGCCAAGGAAAAGGTCAAGAAGGGCAAGACCACGACGACCGTCGAGGTCGCCTATCCCGACACCGTCGTCGGCACCGATTCGCACACCACCATGGTCAACGGCCTCGGCGTGCTCGGCTGGGGCGTCGGCGGCATCGAGGCCGAGGCCGCCATGCTCGGCCAGCCGCAGTCGATGCTGCTGCCGGAGGTGATCGGCTTCAAGCTCACCGGCAAGCTCAAGGAAGGCATCACCGCGACCGACCTCGTGCTGACGGTCACGCAGATGCTGCGCAAGAAGGGCGTCGTCGGCAAGTTCGTCGAGTTCCACGGTTCCGGCCTGTTCGCGCTGACGCTGGCCGACCGCGCCACCATCGCCAATATGGGCCCGGAATACGGCGCGACCTGCGGCTTCTTCCCGGTCGATGCCGAGACGCTGAACTATCTCGAGACGACGAGCCGGAAGCCCGCCCGAGTCGCGCTGGTCGAGAAGTATTCCAAGGCGCAGGGCCTGTTCGCGACCCGCGCCACGCCCGATCCGGTCTTCACCGACACGCTCGAACTGGACCTCTCGACCGTGAAGGCCTCGATGGCCGGTCCCAAGCGCCCCGAGGGCCGCGCAGACCTGTCGACCATCAGGACCGGCTTCGCCGCCGCGATGGACGCCGAATACAAGAAGGGCGTCGAGCTCTCGCGCCGGGTCAAGGTCGAGGGCAGGCCCTTCGATCTTGGCCATGGCGACGTGGTGATCGCCGCGATCACCTCCTGCACCAACACCTCCAACCCCTCTGTGCTGATGGCGGCGGGCCTGCTCGCCCGCAACGCGGTGGCCAGGGGCCTGAAGGTCAAGCCCTGGGTTAAGACCTCGCTCGCGCCCGGCTCGCAGGTCGTGGCGGAGTATCTCGCCAAGGCGGGCCTGCAGAAGGATCTCGACAAGCTCGGCTTCAACCTGGTCGGCTTCGGCTGCACCACCTGCATCGGCAACTCCGGGCCGCTGCCGGCCGAGATCTCGAAGGCGATCAACGAGCAGGGCCTGATCGCGGCCGCCGTGATCTCCGGCAACCGCAACTTCGAGGGCCGCGTCTCGCCCGACGTTCAGGCCAACTACCTCGCCTCGCCGCCGCTGGTCGTGGCCTATGCGCTGGCGGGCTCGGTGCAGCTCGATCTGACGACGCAGCCGCTCGGCGTCGACAAGGCCGGCAAGCCGGTCTTCCTCAAGGAGATCTGGCCCTCCAACAAGGAGATCCAGGCCTTCATCGCCAAGAACGTCACCAAGGCGATCTTCAGGGCGAAATACGCCGACGTCTTCAAGGGCGACGCCAACTGGCGCAAGGTCAAGGCGCCGACCGGGCAGACCTATGCCTGGGAGGACGCCTCGACCTATGTGCAGAACCCCCCCTATTTCCAGGGCATCAGCAAGACGCCGACCCCGGTCGCCGAGATCGTCGGCGCGCGCATCCTCGGCCTCTTCGGAGACAAGATCACCACCGACCACATCTCGCCGGCCGGCTCGATCAAGGCCGCCTCGCCCGCGGGCAAGTACCTGATGGATCACGGCGTCGCCGTCGCCGACTTCAACCAGTACGGCACGCGGCGCGGCAACCATGAGGTGATGATGCGCGGCACCTTCGCCAATATCCGCATCCGCAACCACATGATGGGTCCGAACGGCCGCGAGGGCGGCTTCACGATCCACTATCCGAGCAAGGAAGAGCTGCCGATATACGACGCCTCGATGCGCTATCAGCAGGAGAAGGTGCCGCTGGTCATCTTCGCCGGCGTCGAATACGGCAACGGCTCCTCGCGCGACTGGGCCGCGAAGGGCACCAACCTCTTGGGCGTCAAGGCCGTGATCGCCCAGAGCTTCGAGCGCATCCACCGCGCCAATCTTGTCGGCATGGGCGTGGTGCCGTTCACGCTGGCCGAGGGCACGAGCTGGGCCACGCTCGACCTGAAGGGCGACGAGACCGTGACGATCAGGGGCCTCGCCTCGGTCAAGCCGCGCCAGATGCTGGAAGCCGAGATCACCTCGGCCGACGGCACGGTCAAGAAGGCGCCGATCCTGTGCCGCATCGATACGCTGGACGAGATCGACTACTTCAGGAACGCCGGAATCCTGCACTACGTCCTGCGCGGCATCGCGGCGTAAGGACGGGCGCCGCGCGGAACGCTCCCCGTCATGGCCGGGCTTGTCCCGGGCATGACGGGGACGGCACGAGGTTGTCCTCCTCCGCCCCCCGGTGTAAGGGGGCGGTTCGGTCATCCTCGGCGGGGGGCTTGGGGCAGGCGCGAGGGATCATCCCGCGCCCGGATGCCATCCGCCTCCACCTGATCATGAAGACGGGAGCACCCGCATGTCCGCCACGTTCGAGACGGTCGCCGGCATCATTTCGGAAACCTGCGACATTCCGCGCGAGAAGATCACGCCCCAGAGCCACGCCATCGACGATCTCGGCATCGACTCGCTCGCCTTTCTCGACATCGCCTTCGCCATCGACAAGGCCTTCGGCATCAAGCTGCCGCTGGAGCAGTGGACGCAGGAAGTGAACGAGGGCAAGGCGCCGGCCGAGCAGTATTTCGTGCTCGAGAACCTGTGCAAGCGCATCGACGACCTGGTCGCCGCCAAGAAGGCCTGACATCGTCTTATCCGTCGACAGCCCCCGTGCCGGAAGCCGGCATGGGGGCTGTCTTCGTTTCGGCGGCCGCGACTTGAGCCGGGCCGGCTCAGCCGCTAGAGCATAGCCGGCGTTTCGACGGGTTTGTCCCGGCGGCGCGCTTCATCGACGATCGGATCCGCATGCGCCTCGAATATTTCGACATGATCGACGAGGTCGTCGCGTTCGAGCCGGGCGGGAAGCGCATCGCGACGCGCTCGACGGTGCCGGCCGCGACCGCGAGCCCGGTCTTCGAGGGGCATTTCCCCGGCCATCCGCTGGTGCCGGGCGTGCTCCTGACCGAAACGATGGCGCAGGCCTCCGGCTATCTGCTGCTCGGCCTCAACGGCCTGGCCCAGATGCCGTTCCTGATGACGGTCGACAAGGCCCGCTTCCGCACCTTCGTCGAGCCCGACGCGGTGCTCGACGTCACGGCCGAACTGGCGATCGAGGGCTCGGGCTATGCCGCGACCAAGGCCAGGATCACGATCGCCGGCAAGCCGATCTGCGACGCCGAGCTGCGCTTCCGGCTGATGCCCTTCCCCGCCGACATGCGCACGCTGATGGAGACGCGCCTCGCCGCGATCGGCCTCGTTCCCCTGCAGGTTCCGGCATGAAGCGCGACGTCGTCATCACCGGCATCGGCATCGTCTCCAGCCTCGGAGAGGGCATCGAGACCCATGCGCGGGCGCTCGCGGCGGGAGGCCCTCCCGTGGTCGATGCGGCGGCCTTCGCGCCCTATCCGGTCCACCCGCTGAAACCGCTCGAACTCGACCTCCAGATTCCGAAGAAATCCGACCAGCGCCAGATGGAGCCCTGGCAACGGATCGGAGTCTACGCGGCGGGTCTGGCGCTCGACGATGCCGGCCTGAAGCAGGACGCCGAGGCCAAGGCCGTGCTTCAGGTCATCGTCGCGGCCGGCGGCGGCGAGCGCGACCACGGCGTCGATTCCGCCATCCTGACCGATCTGCGCGGAGCCGTCGCGCCGGGTTCGATGCTGAACGAGCGCCTGATGGGCGATCTGCGCCCGACCTTGTTTCTTGCCCAGCTCTCCAATCTGCTCGCCGGCAACATCGCCATCGTCCATGGCGTCACCGGCGCGTCGCGGACTTTCATGGGCGAGGAACAGGCCGGCGTCGACGCCGTCCGCACCGCGCAGGCCCGCATCGCCGCAGGTCAGGCCGAGGTGATGCTGGTCGGCGGCGCCTACAACGCCGAGCGCCGCGACATGCTGCTGCTGCTCGAACTCGGCGGCTATCTGCGCAAGGGCGATTTCGCCCCGGTCTTCGCGCGCGACGGCGCGCCCGGCGTCATCACCGGCAGCGCCGGCGCCTTCCTCGTGCTCGAATCGGCCGAGCGCGCCGCCGCGCGCGGCGCGAAGGCCCATGCGCGGCTGGGCCTTGTCGCCGCCGCCCGGAGCAGGCGCGCCGGCGGCTCGGTCGCGGCCGCGCTGCGGACGCTGATCGCCGGGCTCGGCCCGATCGGGCCCGGAGCATTGGCGATCTCGGCCGCGACCGGCGCGGCAGGCGTCACGGGTGAGGAGGCCGCCGCCATCGCTGCCCTGCCGGGCGCGAAACGCGTCGCCGCCGGCGATCTCGTCGGCCATGCGCTTGAAGCCGCCTTCCCGGTCTCGGTCGCGCTCGCCGCCGCCGCTCTCTCGACCGGGCAGGCGCGCGAGGCCGTCGTCACCGGCGCAGGCCATTGGCGTGGCGAAGGCGCGGCAAGACTGGTCAAGGCGTGAGGGACGTAATCGTGAGCACGCAGCACCGCGATTCCAAGGGCCGCCCGATCGTCGCCGTGACGGGGCTCGGCATCGTCACCTCGCTCGGCCAGGGCAAGCAGGCGAACTGGGAGGCGCTGACGGCCGGCAAGTCCGGCATCCACCGGATCGAGCGCTTCCCGACCGAAGGCCTGCGCACCACGATCGGCGGCACGGTCGATTTCCTGTTCGACGACGCCTTCAGCGCGCCCGAGCTGTCCGAGAAACTGGCGACGCTCGCAGCCACGGAGGCCGTCAGTCAGAGCGGGCTTGGTGAAGCGGGCGACTTCCCCGGCGAACTCTTCATGGCGGTGCCGCCGGTCGAGATGGAATGGCCGCAGAAGCAAAAACTGGCTCAGTCCATCGCCGGCGAAGTCGACTATGACGGCCTGCTGCGCGAGGCCGCGACGCTCAAGCACAAGGCCATGCACGAGATGTTCCTGTTCGGCGCGGTCGCCGACCGCATCGCCGACAGGTTCGGCACGCAGGGCTCGCCGATCTCGCTCTCGACCGCCTGTTCCTCGGGCGCGACCGCGATCCAGATGGGCGTCGAGGCGATCCGGCGCGGCGAGACCGAGGCTGCGCTCTGCATCGGCACCGACGGCTCGGTCCATGCCGAGGCGCTGATCCGCTTCTCGCTGCTCTCGGCGCTGTCGACCCGCAACGATCTGCCGGAAGCCGCCGCGAAGCCGTTCTCGAAGGACCGCGACGGCTTCGTCATGGGCGAGGGCGCGGGCGCGCTGGTGCTCGAGGACTACGACCACGCTCTGGCGCGCGGCGCGGCCATCCTCGGCGTCGTCGCCGGCTGCGGCGAGCGCGGCGACGGATTCCACCGCACCCGCTCCAGCCCGGACGGCAAGCCGGCGATCCTCGCCATGCAGGACGCGCTCGAAGATGCCGGCCTGACGCCCGACGACGTCGACTACATCAACGCGCACGGCACCTCGACGCCGGAGAACGACAAGATGGAGGCGATGAGCTGCGCCGCCGTCTTCGGCGAGCGCATGGCCCGCCTGCCGATCTCCTCCAACAAGTCGATGATCGGCCATACGCTGACGGCGGCCGGCGCGGTCGAGGCGGTGATCTCCTTCCTGACGATCGCGAACGGCCGCATTCCGCCGACGATCAACCACGCCAATCCCGATCCGGCGATCGCGCTCGACGTCGTCCCGAATGCGGCCCGCGATGCAAAAGTGCGCACCGTTCTCTCGAACTCGTTTGGCTTCGGCGGCCAGAACACCAGCCTCGTCCTGACGGCGGCGCCGCGAGCACCGGGCGTCGGCGCGTGACCCGCATTCTCGTCACCGGCGGCGCCAAGGGCGTCGGCGCGGCGATCGTCCGGGCGCTGGTCGCGGCGGGCCACGACGTCGATTTCACCTATCGCTCCTCGTCCGGGCAGGCGCTGGCGCTGGCGGCCGAGATCTCCAAGGCACATCCCGGCCGGGAGGTTAAGGCCCTGCCGCTCGATCTCTCCGACAGGGCCGCGCTCGAAGCCTTCTGCGAGGAGCGCGAGAGCGAGAGCTATTTCGGCTTCGTCCACAACGCCGGCCAGCCCTATGATTCGCTCGCCGCCATGATGGCGCAGGACAAGGCCGAGGCCGCGATGCAGGTCAATTTCTGGGCCTTCACCCGCCTCGCCAAGAGCCTGATGCGCGCCATGATCCGCGGCCGCGCCGGCCGCATCGTCGCGATCGGCTCGGTCGCGGCGCTGCGCGGCAACCCGGGCAACGCCGCTTATGCCGCATCCAAGGGCGCGCTGATCTCCTATGCCAGGACGCTCGCGGTCGAGACGGGCAAGCGCGGCGTCACCGTCAACGTGATCGCGCCGGGCTTCGTCGACACCGACATGATGGCGCCCTACGCCGCCCATCGCGACAAGATGCAGGCGCAGATCCCGGCCGGGCGCTTCGCCAGGCCCGAGGAGGTCGCGGGGCTCGCCGCCTTCCTGATGAGCGAGCCCGCGGCCTATATCAGCGGCGCCGTGCTGCCGATCGACGGCGGGCTGACGGCGCAGATGGGCGTGCATCGCTAGCGGCGACAACGCAGCGCGGTTCTGCCAGGTTCACGCCGAACCGGAGCGAACCGTCATGACGGCCGCGCGCTGGCCGCCGACACCGATCGCTCGCGGAGCTGGATCGCGGCGCGGGCGATGGAAGACTATGTCGCGCTGAATGCATTGGCAGATCGAGCAGATCAAGGCTGGCCTTGCTGAAGCCGATCGTGGCGAGTTTGTTGCCGAGGCCGAACTCGATGAGATCGAGGCGAAATCCAGGCCAGGATCGATCGTCAATGAAGATTGTCTGGACGCCGCGAGCCCGGCGCAACTTGCGCGACGCCGCACGCTATCTGACGCAATTCGATCCGCTGGCCGCGCCCTCGACGGTCAGAAACATCCGGAGCGAGCCAAGGCAACTCCTGCGGCATCCCGCGTGCGGACGTCCAGGGCGGATTGAAGGCGCCGGGGAACTGGCGGTGTCCGGCACTTCCTACATCCTGCCTTATCGCGTCCATGACGACGCGATCGAGATCATCGCGCTCATCCACACATCCCGGCAATGGCCGGAGCCATTCTGATCCATGTAGAAACGGCTTGAGCCGGGACTTCCCCTCCATCACAGCTGCCTTGCGACGACCCGTGGGGACTGCATCGATGAGATCGCGGCCGCCTGCGCCGTTGGATTGCTCGCCGCCCCCGCCCTCGCGCAACCGCGCGCGGCCGACGCCATCCTGATCCTCGACGCCTCGGGCTCGATGTGGGGGCAGGTCGAAGGCGAGGCCAAGATCGTCTGCGCCCGCAAGGCCGTCGACACCATCCTCGCCCGCTGGAAGCCGGCCGACCGGCTCGGACCGATGGCCTATGGCCACCGCGCCAAGGGCGAGTGCCGCGACATCGAGCTCGCCGTTCCGGCCGGGCCTGTCGATGCCGGCGCGATCCGGAAGACGAAGTCGGACAGGCCTTCGCCGCTGGTCTCGCGCGCCACCTTAAGACAGCGCGCGCCATAGCCGAGCGCGATCAGGCCGAAGACGGGCAGCACGACGATAAGCGAGGAGAGCAGGGCGGGGACGCCGGAGCCGGAGACAGGCCTGTCCCCTGCCCAAGCGGTGCGCGAGTCAAGCGTCCGGCGCGGCGCCGATGGGCCGATCGAGATCGGCCATGCGCTCAACGCAGCTGCGCAACCGTCCCGCCGGCGCGCTGGATCAGGCTCTGGATCTCATCGCGCTGACGCCTGAACTCGGCCAGCGCGGCGCCGTCGAGTTCGCGGCCGCGCGGCACGCGGATCTTCATCGGATTGACGAAATTGCCGTTGACCAGGACCTCGTAATGCAGATGGGCGCCGGTCGAGAGGCCGGTATTGCCGACATAGCCGATGACCTGGCCCTGCCGGACCTTGGCGCCGGGCTCGATGCCATTGCCGAAGGCGGACTGGTGCGAATAGGCGCTGACATAGCCGTTGGCGTGCTGGATCTCGGTGCGCTTGCCGTAGCCCGAATCCCATCTCGCCTTGATCACCGTGCCGTTGCCTGCCGCGAAGATCGGCGTTCCGCTGCGGTTGGCCCAGTCGATGCCCGTATGCATCTTGGCATAGCGCATGATCGGGTGGATTCGCATGCCGAAACCCGAGCGCATCTCGCCATCGGCGATCGGTTTGCGCAGCAGGAACTTCTTCAGCGACTTGCCGTCTTCGTCCAAATACTCGATCAGCCCGTCCTCGGGCGCCTGATAGCGGAACACGCGCCGCGTCTCGCCGCCGATCGTCAGCGAGGCGGACAGGATCTCGCCGCGCTCGCCCTCGTCATCCTCGGTGAAGATCACCTCGAGATTGTCGCCGGGGCGGACACGCTGCTGGAAATCCAGATCGTAGGAGAAGATCCGGACGAGCTCGTCTATCATCGGGCGCGGCATTTCGTGGCGCAGGCCGGTCTCGTAAAGACTCTCGTAGAGACGCGCGCCGCCCGCGCCTTCGTCGGCCTGCTCCTCCTCGTCGTCGGCGTTCTTGCGCTGCGGCCGCTGCGGGCCGACGATCTCCTGTTTCGGCAACGTCACGGGGACAAAGACGCCCTTGTCGTTGATCGCGATGGTGCCGTCGGGCTGGCCGGCGGCCAGCAGCGAGACGCGCACGATCTGGCGCGGATCGCCCGGCCTCGGCCCCGGCGCATAGAGCGCCTGCAGAACCTGCCCGTCCGGCAGCGGGCCGGTGCGGACCTTGCCGCCGAAGGCCTGCATCATGGCGCGGATCATGTCGGGGCCGGCGCCGGCGCCGCGCATCACCTGCTCGAAATTCTCGCCGCGGCGCGCGATCAGCAGCTTGTCCTCGACCAATGGCTCGCGCGAGGCCGCGATCGGCGTCTTCAGCGCGTTGGTGACGTTCTCGGGAACGACGCGGACCTCGATGCCCGAGAAGCGCGGCGTTCCGGTCGGAGGGGCGTAGGCGAGGATGCTCGTCTCGGTCGAGGCCGCGCCGCCCAGCGTGCGGCTCAGCATCAGCTGCGGCGGGATCGGCAGGGGGCGCTGGCGGCCGGCGGCGGCGGCGTTGGCGCGCTCCTCCTCGATCTGGGCGATCACCTCGGCGTCGCCGAGCTGCGCCCTGCCGACGGGGATCGCGGTCTCGCTCAGATCGCGCTTGACGATGGTGACGTCGGCATCGGGGACGTCGAGCACCGGCTCGGCGTAGCGCTCGTTCGGCTGGCCGCCCTCGGCGAACAGACGCAGCGGATTGAAGGGCGGGATGTCGGTCGCATAGACGCCGGTCGTCTGCGACAGGTTCGAGGCCAGCCGCACGAAGGGGCGCACGCGGATGACCTCGCGCTCGCCGACGCGCTGGGACATCGGCGCGCGCAGCGCGTGGCGGGCGGCAAAGACGGGCTGGTCGGCGACGAGCTTGTCGGCCTTGCGGGCCCCGCCGCCACCGGCCGAGCCCGAGGAGCGCGCGGTCGCCATTTCGGGCCGCTCGGGAAAGCTGGTGTCGCCGCGCATCGCGACCAGGATCGCCGCGCCCAGAAGCGCCGCGCCGCAGGAGCCGACCAGCGCGCAGGCGGCGAGCCAGCGCAGGGAGACGCCGCGCCGGTCGAGCGCCTGGGGCGAGGCGCCCTCGGGCTGGATAGGCGGTTCGATGCCCAGGTCGACGAGCAGCGCCGCGGCCTCGGGGGCGAGCGGTTCTGCCGGCATGTCGAATTCGGGATGGGCGTTCATCGTTGGTGTGTCTTGGGTCCGCCGTATGCCAGTCCTCAAAGCGCCGACGCGCGCGCCGTTCCCGACGCTCCATGCCGCGCAGCCCCCTTTGGCTACGGGACCATGCCCGCGTCGCCGCCCGGAATCAATCAGGCGGCTTCCGCCGGCGGGCTCGCTTTGACCGGCGAATGCGGCTGTTTGCGGGCGCTATCACATGCGCGCGCGACTTACAGAGCCGGATCGCCACGAAATGCCGTTCGTCGGCGAAAAATGCGGCCTTGTCGAAAAAACTTCAAAAAACGCGTTGACACCGAAAGGGGCGTCCGCCTATAACCCGCCCATCGAGACGGCGACGCCGCTGGCGCCGCCCTCTCCATCGCGCTTCACTAGAAACGCCAGGCCTTGTAGCCGAGACAATCGGCTCAAACTGCTGTCTCTGGTCGAGGCCACGCTGTTTGAAAACTGAAGACAGAAAGAGAAACGTGGACGGCGAAGTTCTTGCGGATTTGCCTAAGGGCAAGTCAGACGAGACTTCGGTGTGCTGCGTTTACAAGAGCCATCGCTGATTGCTTCGGCAATCAAGCAATGACTCCGTCAATACGCAGCGATGCCGGAACAAACTCAGGATACAATCTGAGAGTTTGATCCTGGCTCAGAGCGAACGCTGGCGGCAGGCTTAACACATGCAAGTCGAACGGGCACTTCGGTGCTAGTGGCAGACGGGTGAGTAACACGTGGGAACGTACCTTTCGGTTCGGAATAATTCAGGGAAACTTGGACTAATACCGGATAAGCCCTTCG
>NZ_JBXAQP010000008.1:0-37500 GCF_058807355.1 Allobosea sp. GW821-FHT12C12 | reverse complement strand
GTCGCAGGCGAGCCGCCGAAGCCCGGTAACATCCTGACTGCTTTGCGGCGCTCGCCCCTGGTCGGCGCCGACCTTGATCTTTCCCGCCCGCGTGAAGAGGGGCGCAAGGTCGATCTGTGACGCGCTATCTTCTCGACACCAACATCATCAGCAACATCGTCAAGCCGGCGCCTTCCATGCTCCTCATGGCATGGATGGAGGGCCGACGCGACGAGGAGTTGTTCATTGCCTCGTTGACCGTCGCCGAAATCAAACGCGGCATCTTCGAAATGCCTCGCGGGAAGAAGCGCACGGCCCTCGATACATGGTTTTCGGGGCCGGACGGGCCGCAGGCCCTCTTCGCCGGCAGGATCCTGTCGTTCGATGACAAGGCTGCTCTTGTTTGGGCACGGCTGATGGCGGAGGGCAGGGCTGCCGGACGTCCTCGTAGTGCGCTCGACATGATCATCGCTGCGGTCGCCGGCGCCCATGATTGCGTGGTCGTGACCGACAACGAGAAAGACTTTGCCGGCCTTCAGTTCGTGAACCCACTTCGGTCCGAGCCGTAAAATCCAGTTCAACGCCTCCTGGTAACTCCGATGCTGCAATTTGATGGAAACTGGCGCTTCGACAGCCCCGGTCCGATTGAACCGGCTGCCGTCCATGCCTTTCGCGATCTGATCGACCGCATCTGCAACCAGGGTGACCGCAGAACCATTCTGGAGCGCTTCAAGTCCCGCTTCGCCGGTGCGGGCAGTATGCCATACCACCCGAGCAGCAGCGTGAGCTGGGCTTCCGACGATCTCGACAAACTCATGAATGCGGCGAGCGTAAATGCGCCGCTGTTCATCGAGGCCTTCTACGACGGCTGCAGCGAGATTGCCGATCGGTGGCCCGACATAACCTTTCCGGACGTCGCGCGTCTCAACCGCATTCTGGCCGATACGGGCGCCGGCTACCAACTCGATCCGCCGGCTTTGCGCGCGACCCGGGCTCATATTCCAATCGCCGTGCCGGAGCAGCCGCCGTCTCTCGACGCGCAGGCATCGGCCCTGATCGCGGCAGCGCTCGATGCCTCCGAGCGTGCTCTGTCACAGGGAAACGGCCGACAGGCCGTTCAGGAGGTCCTGTGGTTGCTGGAGACCATCGCCACCGCGTTCCGCGGTCTCAACGTTTCCGACGCCAGCATCCAGGGCCGCTACTTCAACAAGATCATCGGCGAGCTCCGCGCGCGAGGCCGCGGCCATCAGGAGCAAATCCTGCAATGGATGATGACGCTGCACGGCTACCTGTCGTCTCCGACCGGCGGAGGCGTCCGGCATGGCACCGATCTGAACGAGGGGCTCGCGCTCGGCATCGACGAAGCTCGCCTCTACTGCAATCTCATCCGCAGCTACCTCACGTTCCTCATCGCGGAGCATGATCGCATCAGCCGGCTGACAGCGTGACAATTCGAAACGGACAATCGTGACACGCATCTTCGACTTCGACGGCCCCAACCTGAATAAAGGCTTTATCAACCTCAGAGCCGCTGAGCATCCCGAGGAAAAGCGCCTGCACGGCATCATCGAGGGCATGTGGGAGCGCTATGAGCCTTATGCCGATCCCGATTTCCGCGACGGCTTCGCTCGCGACGTCGATGCGCGCTTCTGGGAAATGTATCTCGGCTCGACGTTCCTTGAGGCCGGACATGCGCTGCTGCCGACGTCCGAACGGTTGCGGGACGGCGGGCAACCGGACCTTTGCGTCCTGACTGACAATGGGCGCATCTGGATCGAGGCCATCGCACCGGACGAGGGTGGCCCTGGCCCCGACCAGGTCACGCGCCCCGTCCCGATGAACGAAGGTGGCGGTCTTTTCGCGGCGCCTGTGCGCCAGGCCCAATTGCGGATGACGAGTGCATTCTGGACCAAGTTCAAGGTCATCCAGAAATACCTGAAGGAAGGTGTCATCGGCGCGGACGAGGTGCGTCTGATCGCAATTAGCGCCAGCCGGTTCGGCGTCTACGTCCCCGAACACCCTCCACTGATCCTGACGTCGCTATTCCCGATCGGTGACGCCTACATCACCATCGATCGCGAAACAGACGAGGTGGTCGAGCAAGGATATCACGCATCACCGGAAATCGCGCGCCAGGGAAAGCCAGTCGAGCGCACCGCTTTCCTCAACCCGCTTTTCAGCGACGTCTCCGGCGTTCTCTGGTCGCGCATCAGCCTTGGAGTACTGTCCCGAAAAATCCGCCCGCTGACCTATGTTCACAATCCCTTGGCGACGCGCCCGCTCGGGCAGTGCTGGGGCGTGTGGGACCGCGAATTTGTTACGGTGATCGACGGTGAGGATTGGGAGGCAACCGATATCCTAGCTCCCCAGGATGAGCCGGATCAGCCCGGGGCGTGAAACGGCGGGAGGGCGTCGGGCAGGGGATTAGGGATGCGCAAGATTCCGCAGTGGGAGTTTGATTTCTATGCGCTGTCGCTACCGCGTGGGCACGGCTTTGGCGAGGAGCCGCCGGTCGCGGCATGGGGGTCGAATGACGGAAACGGCTGCGGCATCGCCACCCACAACGCCAAGAGCGATGCATTCGGCTTGATCCTTGTGCGGCGAAGGGTGGATTCCGTTTGGACGGTCACCAGGCGCGCTGGCGGCTTCGCAACGATCGACGCCGTGGGCAAGGCCCTCGAGTCCGACCTTGCGGACGGGTTGGCGCGCGAGCCGTTGCCGCCCGGTGCTGTTATGCGCGCACCGCTCTTCGATCTCGCCGGCCGCGAGCCGAGCGAGGTGTTTCGCATGCTGGCGAACGACACTCATCAACCGGCGGCATGGGCGCTGAACCAGCTCTACCTCGCGCTGCCGAGGCCCGATCGCAACTGGGTGAGCGATTGCCAGACAACCAACTTTCATACGCGACTATGGGAAGCGCAGCTTCTCGCTTCCTTCCGTGAGCAGGGACTGCTTGTCGAACAACCCTTTGAATCGCCGGATTTTCGCATTGAAAACCGGCTTGGTGGTGAGGCCTGGGTGGAGGCCGTTACAGCCAACCCGGCTGTCCCGTACAACCACGTCAACGCCCCCTTCGCAGACGTGCCTACCGATCGCGAGGAGATATTCTTCGGCGCGGCGGCGTTGCGGTTCGCCAAGACTATCGGCAACAAGCTCGCCCGGCGATACGATCAGCTTCCCCATGTTGTTGGCAAGCCGTTCATCCTGGCCGTCGCCGACTTCCAGGCATCCGGCTCGATGAATTGGAGCCGCGAAGGCCTGATCGGTTATTTGCATGGAATGGGCGCTACGGTCGCCGAAGTCGATGGTGAGGCGCGCGCCGTGCCGATGGCCGCAGAACATTTGCTGGGGCCCGCGCGATTTCCTGCCGGGCTGTTTGCAAATGATCAGCATGCCGAGCTGTCTGCCGTGATTTTTTCCAATGCGTGCTCGATGGCCAAGCTTAATCGTGTCGCCGTATCGGGTGGCGGGGCGCCTGAAGGCTATCGGTACACGCGCTACGGCAAATTCTTCGACCGAACGCCCGGTGCCTTGGAGGGCAACCTGTTCTGCCTCGACATCACGAGTGAGGACTATCGTGGGCTCTGGCCGCACGGCTACGAGCCATGGACGGCTGAAATGGAAGTCTTTCACAATCCCTTCGCGAGACACCCCGTTCCCTTCGAGCTACTGCCCGCGGCGACCCATTGGTTTGAACAGGATGGTGAGTGGGTGTGCAGTACCGTCTACGAAACCTCGATCCTGTGGTCGCAGACGCTGATTTCGGGCATCGACAAGCCAGTGCCCACACTCGATGATCTCCTCCGCAACGTCGCCTGGGGCTCGGGAATGGGCAATTCCGAGACATGACGCGGCAGGAAAGCTAAAAGGCAGGAGCCGCACTAGCGCCAATCAGTCCGAGGGCCTTCATCCAGGCATGCACCTGGCCAAAGGCGTCCGTCTGCCACTGCTCTGGCGTGCGGTCGCCGATATGCGGCGTCCCCTCGACAAACTGGCGCACCCAGACCGGCCCGATCATATCCTCTTTCGCGAATTTCTCCGCGATCCCCTGATAACCTTCGCGCGCATCCTTGATCTCGAGCAGTGGTCTGCAGACATCTGCGAGCGCTTCGGGGCCGCCCTCGTAGTTGCGGATGCAATAATAGACGTCATAGGCGTCCTTGCGCTTCTGGCGGCGCAGCAGCGCATGGCCCTTCATGGCCAGTAGCGCCGGGATCGACGCCACGGCAATTTGCACACGATTATGCCCGCCGCCGGGCATGACGCCTTCGATCGCCGTCAATTGAGGAAAGCGCACGGCCAGATCAGCGCCCGAGGCGCGCTGCACTGCGAACTCCGACAGGAGAGGGGGGATGTGCTTCTCGATCTCGACGTCGCGCGGCATCAGGAAGTCGACGATCACCTCGACCGGCGGACCGCCATCGGCCACTTCGACCATGCGAACAAGCTGGAATTTCCGGTGCGCCTTGCTCTGCGCATAACCGTTGCCCATGAGGGCTTCGACCAACCGGACATATTCGCCGTCGCCAAGGGCTTCTGCGTCCAGCGTAAGGTCGATGTCGATCGTACCGACGTGTTGCATGTCGTCGGCTTCCAGAAGCAGCCACGGCACCGCGCCGCCGACAACGGCGAACTTGCCCTCGAAGCTTCCAAGGATCTGCCCGATCTCCATGAGCGCGGATTTGACCGCGTCGCTGACGCGGTCGGTGTAGTCGGCGGCGGATTGTGGATCAGGCGCTACTGCCATTTGAGCAACTTTTCTCGGAGGTGTTCAGCGGCCTCACGCCCCCGGTCATCGAGGTGCGAAAGGTCGAGATAGGTCAGGATTGGAGAGGACACGGGCGGCGCGCCGGGAACCTCGACGCGCTCCTTCAGAATGGCCGGATCATCCGGTTCGATGACTTCGACATTGGCGCCGCTCTTCGAAGGCTTCAGCTTCAGCGCCTCGATCAACTCCGGCATGACCGTCGTGTCCACATAGAGCGTCGTCATGTTGCCGCGCATATAGGGAGCAAGCCACTGTGCTGCAGAAAGGCCGCCAAGCATGGCGTGCCCTTCCGTGTCGGGCCGGCTCAACGCCTCGCGAAGCGCTTCCTCCAGCTGGCGCCCATGCAGAATGCTGTACCAGGACGAGCGCTTGCCACGGACCGGCTCGTAGGAATCACGCCAGGCATCCAGCAAGGCATCCGGCGCTGTCAGATGAACGCCATCCTCGTCGACCGTCGCCCACTCCCTGTCGAGCAGCGCCGATCGTACATTGCTCGCATGACCGAGGCTGACATCCGATGCGGCGGCGAGATCAGCGACCTTCCAGGCCTCTGCCGGATCGCGCAAAAGCGTGCGCAGGACCTGTCCCGCCTTCGGCGAGAACACGGCGCGAAAGTTCCGCGCCACTGGCTTGGGCTTGTCGGTTGTTTCCCGCTCGATGAAGACGCCGTCGAAAGCGATCCGGCAGTTGCCGGCAAGGTCGAGCCAGCCCATTTTCGCGTCCACACAAATCTGGCGCGACTCCGGAGAGAGCCAGGTGGCAGCGACGAGGGGCACGACGACGTCGGCGTTCGCAACAAGATGGCGTCTCGCCATGTAGGCGTAGAGCTGGTCTACCGCGCTTCGGACCTGCTTCGGGTATCCTGGCTCTTTCACCTCGCAAACGAGCGTGATGACACGGTCGGCCATTTTGACGTGAGCGAGGATATCAGGGCCCTGCACCGACATATTGGGATGGGTTCGCAGGTCCCACTCCCTGTCGATGGATTGGATTTCGAGCGACGGAATCCGCTCCAACTGCTGGCGCAGTGCGTCAGCGAGCTGATTTTCGACCTCTTTCACTCGATCGTCGGGTTTCATTGTATGGTGAAATAGATTTTTTCAGTGAAATTGTCAATCGATTTCATCAGAGAGAGGCGTTTCACTGCTCGGTGAAATCCTTTCTGCCAGTGAAATCGTTAGTGCCCAGGCAATTTGCGCGCTGAGCAGTGCCGGAAGAGCCAGTGGCTGACGGAACCCGTAATCTGAGACCCATCGAGCCGCATTTACGGAAACGTGCAACTGGGAAAGTCTTCCCCTGCGGCCGGGCCACGGTCTCGGCCGACCCCTTCTGCGGGAGATCCCCGCAAGGCCCCGTGGAAGAGTGAGAGTGGGGATCGGAGATCCGCGACGGGTTGAGTGTCGAGAGAGAGGCTTCCGGCGCCCGTCATGGAGTTTGGTCCCATGAACATGCAGGTTCTTGACGCCCGCCGCGACATGAGCGGCGGATACAAGGTGGATGTGAGCCGCGGCGAGCGGATCGGCCGCGTTTCCTCGGAGTGGTTCTCGCGCCCCGATGACGAGCGCTACCTGTCCTTGTCGGAGCTGGCGGATTCGGTACGGAGCCGGTCGGAACGCAGTCGGACACGCGTGGTGGAAACCAGGTTCCTCCACGTCGAGGCGAGCCGCAGTGATCCCGAACGACTGTCCCTGATCCTGCCGGGCTCGGACACGCCCGTTGCGCCGACCCACTGGAGCTTCGGCCAGCTCGCCAGCCAGGTCGGTGCTCCCGCCGCCTATCTGCGCCAGCTTCCCGCGGCGCTGGCCGGCATAAATCTGCAATACGGCCTGACCTCACATCGAGCCGAGCAGATCAAGACGCTCGAAACCGACAACGGCCGGATTGAGCTGCGCGCCGTCACCGGCCCCGACTATGGTAGGATCTATGATCACGAGCTGGTCGAGGCGGTGCAACGGATTGCCGGCAACGGTACGGGCGACACGCGCTGGAAAGTGCCGGGCGCGCTAGACTGGTCGACAGGCGTCTACAATCCCCGCGTCGACATCACGAAGGACACGACGACGCTCTATGCCTCCGACCGCGACGTGTTCCTTTTCCTCGTCGATGATCTCAACCCCATTGAAGCTGGCCGGCTCCCCGATGGCTCGCCCGATCTGTTCTTCCGGGGCTTCTACGCCTGGAACAGCGAGGTCGGGGCAAAGACACTCGGCATCGCCTCCTTCTATCTTCGGGCGGTCTGCCAGAACCGAAATCTGTGGGGCGTCGAGGATTTCGAGGAGATCACCATCCGCCATAGCAAATATGCGGCGTCCCGTTTCTCCCACGAAGCTGCGCCGGCGCTGCTGAATTTCGCGAACTCCTCGCCGATGCCGTTCATCAACGGCATCAAGGCAGCGCGCGAACGGATCGTCGCGAGATCCGACGAGGACCGCCCCGAATTCCTGCGCAAGCGCGGGTTCTCGAAGGCCGAAACCGGCAAGATCATCGAGACCGTCCTGGCTGAGGAAGGTCGCCCGCCGGAGTCGATCTTCGACTTCGTGGCGGGCATCACCGCAGTCGCCCGCGACAAGCCTCATCAGGATGCGCGGCTCGAACTGGAGGGTAAGGCCAAGAAGCTGCTCGATCGGGCGGCCTGACATCCGTGAAGCCGGAGATACGCGATTCAGCATCTCCGGCTTTGCGCCTTCGTGCCTTTCCGTTTCTCCGTATTCGTGGCGCTGCCCTCGAGAGTCAGAGGGCGGCGCTTCGCTTTGTGACGAGTTTGGGTTCGAGAGAGGCTCTCGGCGCTCGTCGCGGAGTACGAAACATGGCAACCGCCGTTCGGAAGATCACCCTTTCGCCCTCGCGCGACATCCCCTTCAATCAGCTCGTGCTGAGCCAGGCCAATGTCCGGCGGGTCAAGGCCGGCGTCTCGATCGAGGAACTGGCCGAGGACATTGCCCGGCGCGGCCTGTTGCACGGCCTCTGCGTCCGATCGGTCGCCGACGAAGCCGGTGTTGAGACCGGCATGTTCGAGATCCCCGCCGGTGGCCGGCGCTATCGCGCGCTCGAACTGCTGGTGAAGCAGAAGCGGCTGGCCAAAACCGCGCCGGTTCCCTGCGTCGTGCGCGAAGGCGGCATCGCCGAGGAAGATTCCCTGGCCGAGAATGTCCAGCGCGCCCCGCTCCACCCGCTCGATCAGTTCCGTGCCTTCCTGGCGCTGCGCGAGAAGGGCCAGTCCGAGGAGGAGATTGCGGCCGCCTTCTTCGTCTCGGTCAATGTCGTCAAGCAGCGGCTGAAGCTCGCTTCGGTCTCGCCGGCGCTGCTCGATGTGTATGCCGAGGACGGCCTGACGCTCGACCAGCTCATGGCCTTCACCGTCTCGGGCGATCATGAACGCCAGGAGCAGGTACTCGAGCGGCTGAAGGTCGCTTACGACAAGCAGCCCTACGTCATCCGCCGCATGCTGACCGAGGGCGCGGTGCGCGCCTCCGACAAGCGGGCGCAGTTCGTCGGCATCGACGCCTATGTCGAGGCTGGTGGTCCGATCATGCGTGACCTCTTCCAGGGCGATGACGGCGGCTGGCTGCAGGACGTGGCGCTGGTCGACCGCCTGGTCGCGGAGCGGCTGGCCCGCGAGGCGGATACCGTTCGGGCGGAATGCTGGAAGTGGATCGAGATCGCGCCCGATTTTGCCTATGGCCATAGCTTCGGCCTGCGCCAGCTGCGCGGCGTGCCCGTGCCCCTCAGCGCCGAGGAGACAGCCACGCGCGACACCCTGCAGAGCGAGTACGATCGCCTGTCCGAGGCATACGACAGCGTCGACGACTTGCCGCACGAGGTCGATGAGCGCCTCGGCGAGCTGGAGACGGCGCTCGAATCCCTCGCGGCTCGGCCGCTCGCCTTCGATCCGAGCGAGATCGCCCGTGCCGGCGCTTTCGTCAGCATCACCCCGGATGGCGATCTGCGCGTCGAACGCGGCTTTGTCCGGCCGGAGGATGAACTGCCGGTCGAAGCGGCCTCCGAGGACGAGCAGACGCGCGCCATGGCTGCGGACCACGACCATGCCGCCGACACCGTCATCGCGGATGCCGAAATGTCGCCTGAGCCCGAGGAGGACGAAGGCCTCTCGCCGATCTCCGACCGGCTGATGACGGAGCTGACGGCGCACCGTACGCTCGGCCTGCGCCAGGCGCTCGGCGAGCAGCCTGATGTCGCCTTCCTCGCAGCGTTGCACGCGCTGACGCTGAAGGTCTTCTACCACTACGGCTCGGATAGCTGTCTGGAGCTCGAGCTGAAGAGCGTCGGCTTCGGCGCGCAGGCTCCGGGTTTGAACGACAGCGCCTCGGCCGAGGCGATCCGGTCCCGGCACGACGACTGGGCGAATAGGCTGCCGACCAAGCCTGTCGATCTCTGGGATCAGCTCCAGGGCTGGGATAACGACAGCCGCTCGGCCTTGTTCGCCCATGTCGTCAGCCTGTCGGTCAATGCCGTGCATGAGAGCTGGAATCGCCGGCCGCGCGCCCTCGCCCATGCCGACCAGCTAGCGCGGACCGTCGATCTCGACATGGCGGCGGCCGGCTGGCTTCCGACCGTGGACAGCTTCCTCGGCCGCGTCACCAAGGCCCGGATTCTCCAGGCTGTCACCGAGGCGAAAGGTGAGCGGGCCGCCGACCGGATCGCGCATCTCAAGAAGGGCGACATGGCACGCGAAGCGGAGACGGTGCTCGCCGAAACCCGTTGGTTGCCCGAGCCGCTACGCACGCCGAAGCGGAGTGACGCGGAAGCGGGCGAGCCACAGGCAACGGACGCCGCCGTCGAAGAAACGTCGGCGAACGTCGGCGAAACGGCCATGGACGAAGGCGACGGCTTCGCCGACGATCAGGATGCCGAGAACGTCCCCCACACGATCGCGGCTGAATGACACCTCCCTCGACTCTGGCCCGCCGGTGACGGCGGGCCTTTTTGCTGGAGGCGCAACATGTCGCGAAAGCCGCACGATCTGGCGTGCCGCCTTGCCGATCGGGCCGAGGCGGTATGCCGCCACTATCTTTCCAATGGCCGCCGCCAGGGGAACTACTGGCAGGTCGGGGATGTGCGCAACACGCCAGGCCGATCCATGTTCGTGCGGTTGAAGGATTCGCCGAAAGGCCGGGCTGGCAAATGGACCGACGCCGCGGCGCCGGGCGAACACGGTGATCTGCTCGACGTCATCCGTGGAAGCTGCGGCTTGATCGCCTTCGCCGATGTCGTCGCGGAAGCGCGCCGCTTTCTCAGCCTGCCGGATCAGCAACTGGAACCGACGGCACACACGCGCAATTCGCCCGCATCGACCGGCTCGTCCGAAGTGGCACGGCGGCTGTTCGCCATGTCGAGGCCGATCGGCGGCACGCTCGCGGAGACGTATTTGCGCCATCGCGGCATTACGGCTTTGCACGACACCGGCGCACTGCGCTTCCATCCGCATTGCTATTATCGTCCGGACGAGCACGCGCCGACGCAGACATGGCCAGTGATGATCGCTGCCGTCACCGATCTCTCCGGCAAGCTGACCGGCGCGCACCGGACCTGGCTCGATCCTGATGGTTTCAGCGAAGCTCATCTCGGCCGCGCTCCGATCGAGACACCGCGGCGCGCGCTAGGCGATCTGCTCGGATGTGCCGTCCGTTTCGGCATCGCCAGCGACGTCATGATTGCTGGCGAAGGCATCGAGACCACCTTGTCGATCCGTTCGGCACTCTCCTCGCTGCCGGGCATGGCGGCTCTTTCCGCTGCCCATCTCGCGGCGATCCTGTTTCCCGAGACGCTTAGGCGGCTCTACATCGCCCGCGACAACGATCCGGCGGGAGACGGCGCGATGACAATCCTCATCGAACGGGCCCAGGCGGTCGGGATCGAGGCGATCGTGCTGACGCCGCGATTGGGCGACTTCGACGAGGATCTGCGCCGGCGCGGTCTCAAGGCCCTCAGAGCGAACTTGCGGGTACAGATCGCGCCGCAGGACGTCGCGCGCTTCATGGCATTGGCGGCATGATCGGAACGGGGAAAGCGATGCAGCGTATCCCTGTCATGTTCTGAGCAACATGAGATTCCTCCCGGGAGGGCCGCGTCCCCGGCCTTCTCAGAGGGCGATCGGGCGTCAGGCGACCCGGATCGGCAATGGCTTCCGCCGACGATTTTCCGGCGCCCCTGCGGGGCTTTCCATCGCGAAGCAAAATCGCCGGCCTTCGCCATCCTCCACTGCGTTCCGGCCCTGCGCTGCCGCTGCGGGTGCAGGTCCGGGTCGCCTGCCGCCTTCGTCGCCATGAAGGCCGCGATGGACGCGGCCAAGCCGCGAGGAAGCCGCCATGACCAACGCCCACGACACCGAGCGGCATCACGCCGCGTCCCCAACCGACCACGTCCTCCAGGAACTCCAGCTCTACGGCTATCGCCCCTTCGAAGACGAACCCGATCCCCGGCCGCTCCCCGAAGGCGACACCGTCGCCGGTAGCATCGCCGACATCTTTGACGCCCTCGTCGTTGCCCTCTCCGACACGCGCCTCGAGCCCGACCTCGACGAGCTGCTCTGGTCGACGGTCAATCTCTTCCACCGCGCCACCACCCGGATCGAACGGGAACTCGATGACAACGAGCTCGCCCAGCAGCGCCTCCAGGGCGAGCAGGACGGCTCCGAGGTGAAATCGGTCGAGCTGGAGCGCCTGACGGCACAGGGGCAAACCCTGCTCGAACGCCGCGATACCTTCGAGCTCATGCGCGACCAGGCCGCCGAGCTGTTCGAGCGCCATACCCAGGCGATCTGGCGACCGCGTACCGGCTCGATGGTCAACCACCGCAATCTGACCGCCGCGATGATCGATAGTCGCGACTTCCTGATGGCGAAGAAGCGGGCTGAGCAGGAAGTACTTCTCCCGCCTGGCCCCAAGATTGTCGTCACCGGCGGACTGGACTTCAACGATCACCGGCTGATCTGGGCCAAGCTCGATCAGGTCCACGAGAAGCACTCTGACATGGTGCTGATCCACGGCAAATCCCCGAAGGGCGCCGAAAAGATCGCGTCGCTCTGGGCCAAGAACCGCAATGTCCCGCAGATCGGCTTCGCACCCAACTGGACGAAGCACGGCCGCGCAGCGCCCTTCAAACGCAACGACGAGATGCTCGATGTCGTGCCGAAGGGCGTGATGCACTTCCCCGGCACCGGCATCAACGACAACCTCGCCGACAAGGCCAGGAAACTCGGCATCCCGGTCTGGAAATTCGGCGGCGCGTGAGCGCCGCCGTCCTCAACCTTCAACCATCCCAGGCGACGAAGGTGTTCGAGACTGCTCACGCCAGAACTGCGTACTGTGGTTGTTCAGACCGCGCGTATAGGAATCGACCGTCACCTTGAAGGTGTCCGGAATTTTGTCGCCTTCGCGACCCTCCCTGAAATAATCCCTGACCGAATAGAGCGCTCCTGTCATGAGATGCTCCCAGGTTTGAAGCAGCCTGTATTGAAGCTCCTCCTCCCGCTTGGCCGCACTCGGCTTTCGCTTCGGCGCCGGGGTCGAATAGTCGGGACGCAGATCCACGTCATGGACGAATGTGATGCTGCCGTGGTTCCACTCATCATCGGCCGACTGTCGCCACCGATAGTAAACCCTGACACTCATATGTTGGCTGAAGTGAAAGGGCTGCATAATGTGGTCGTCGACAACGAAGAGCTCCGATTCCTTGGCTTCGGTCTCCATTCGTTGCTTCATAGCCCGGACGGCGAAGATCACCTCGCGACCCGCGCGTCGAAGCGTATCCTCCGTTTGCTCACGCTTTCGCGATGATCTGGCGTCGCGATGTTTCGCCAGAGCCTCGACGAAGGACTGGTATTTGCCCGCAACATAGGGACCGCAGTTCGCGAGCGCGAAGCGCTGGAGACCGCTTGATCGCTCCTCTTGAATCGCCTGGTCGAGGAGCCCGTCCAATTCCGTCGTGTCGAGCGCCGCGAGCGCATTCTGCTGATCACGCGGGATATAAAGCTCTCCCATACCGGCTCCCCGTTTCTTCTACTGCTGCTGCAATCATCGCCATGGGCTAGGGCCGAATCCGCAGACTGCGAGTCAGTCGCGGCAAGATTAGTCGACGCAAGGCGACTTGGCACCGTGAAGCCGATGACATGACGCCCATCCCCGGCACCGGCGGCAGCCTCGGACGACAACGCGAAGAAGCCTAACATCCGTGTCCGGATGCTCGGCGACCCGCAGGCTCCGCCTTCAAATTCGCTCCGGGCAAGGTTCGTTGTGCTACATGGCCGACAATCTCAGAACGATGCCGGTGAATCGATGGGAATTAGCGACGAAGACTTCAAACCACATATGGAAGCGGCCGCGAAGGGAGGCTTTGCGATAGACCCGCCGGGCTATGAGCGCCTGACACAGTGGACGCACATGATGATGAACCTGATCAGCGCACGCAAGAACTTCGAATGGATGCGCGACGAGCCCGCTGATCTCGACGACACGGACAAGGCCTTTCGAACGCAGGCCCACTTCGTCGCGGCGCTGACGGCATACGGCCGATGCTACGCGTCATCCGGCCCGGGCATTCCGATGCTCGACGCGAAGAAAGTCTATAATGGCTCAGCGGACGGCATGGAGGTGCATCGCCGTCTGATCGAGCTCCGCAACACCATTGCGGCCCATACCGACAAATCCGACCTGGTGCGCCTCACGCTCGCGGTGAAAGACGAGCCGGATCGCGTCGTCATTCGTCACTTGAGCACGAGCGCGGTCCCCCTCGGCGAGTTGCCCGACTTTCTGGAAGCCGTCACCCACACCGAGCATTTCGTCACAGTCAGTTTGAACAAGCAGCTCGATCACCTGGAGGCGCAGATCGGCAAGCGGATCGTCCTCGACTGAGGCAGAGGCGGACGCGGAAGGCAGCTCGCCGGGAACGCGAAACCGGCAAACCCTGCGGTCGGAGAACCACCCCCGCTTCATGTCGCTGATCCTTGTTCCAGCCGACGGCCTGACGCCATCAACCCTTAACGGGTCGGACTACGCAAAGCGTGCCGCCGCGCCGGCTTTGCCTGCGTGGTGATTGCGGCCATCGGCCGAACATATCGGGCGCCTGTCAGCGGGGATGGTCCTCCGCCCCAACAGGAGCCGGATCGATGTCCTTCCCCGACGCACATGCCTTCGCCTTCAGCCTCGCCGCCACCCTGATGGTCGCCATCGTCATCTTCCGGGCCGGCGACGGAACACTCTCGGTCGTGCCCGCGGGCGAATACGACGGCGACATCTCGGAGATCGTCCATAAAATCGACCCTCACGCCGCATGAGGCGGCGCACAGGGACCGGCGGAGCGGTGAATGCCGCTCCCCTTCCAGCCTCGCTTTCGCTAACGTGCAGGCCGCGCCGCGGTGGTGGTGGAAGGCGCAGCCGTCAGACTTCCTGTCACGGAGACCATCACCATGATCGCTCTCGCCATCATCGGCTCGCTATCCGCTATTCTCGCGATTTGCTGGCTCGTGTTCTCGCTGGCCGCCTTCGCCCTGCCTGCCTTCATGGGTGTTAATGCAGGGATTTGGGCCTTCCAAAGTGGCGCGGGCATTCTCGGCGGCATCGTCGTCGGGTTGATTGCCGCCGCCGCGACCTTTGGCATCGGCCAGTTCCTGCTGGTCCTCCTGCGTCCGACCTGGGCGAAGCTGCTTGTGGCGCTGGCCTTTGTCGTACCTGCCGTCATTGCCGGTTATGCCGCGACCCATGGCATCGTGAAGCACCTGATGCCCGGCGAGGCTTGGCAGATCGCCTTCTCCATCATCGGCGCGGTTGCCACTGCCGGCACGGCTTTCATTCGCATCACAACGATGGCGGCGCCCGACCCCTCGGGACAGCGCGTTTCGCGGGTCTGATCCCGCGCGGGGGCTTGCAAGGAGGCAGCAGCTGATCCCCGAGCTCATTGTCAGAAGAGTTGGCAAAGTCCGGCATCGGGCGACGCGCGATCTGCGTCGAACCCGACCAGGCGCGTCCGTCGGAGCTGGGGTTGGGGTAGCGGTGTCAGCCGACACAGCCGAACACCGCTGCAATAGCTGACGCGCCGACGGTGGCGGACAGACATCGCGATGTGAGCGCGTAGCCAGCGGGGTGAGTTTCGATGATCACACTGGAAAACGGGTTGCTGCTGGCGGTATGAAGGTTGCGAGAGGCCGCCATGGCGGCTGTCCCCGATCCCATCTCGTTTGAGCGAGCGCACCGAAGCGGTCTCATCGATGGAGAGATCTGGCCGAAGGGCGGCTTCGCCTCGGTCGCCTTCGACGCAACAGCGCATCGCGACTTTCTTCCCCTGGCGGCTGCGCCGCCATTCCTCGCGCACCAAGAAACTCGCTCTCGCGCCGTCCTCCGCTGACGCTCCAGCCCAAGGGTGCGTCGGCGACCGCCTCCGGCCTGTCGATCACCATCGAGACCGCAATGGTGCGGGCTCGAGACAGACAGGATCGAGGAGGAACACCATGGCCACCATCGGCACCTTCAAGAAGACCGGCGCGAACGAGTTTTCCGGGGAAATCGTCACTCTCAGCGTCCAGGCTAAGGGCGTCCGCATCGTCCCCGACATCCGCGCCACCGGCGAGAACGCTCCCAGCCACCGGGTCGTCGTCGGCCGAGCTGAGATCGGCGCCGCCTGGTCCAAGCGCTCCAACGAGGGCCGCGATTATCTGGGCCTTAAGCTCGACGATCCGAGCTTCAACGCCCCGATCTACGCAAACCTCTTCGACGATGAGGACGGCGAGGGTTACAGCCTGATCTGGTCTCGCCCGAGCCGCCGCAACGGCGAATAACTCCCACCGAAGCCCCGCCCGACCAGCCGGGCGGGGCGACAATGTCCCAAAGCGACCTATTGGCTCACCAACGAGAGAGCCGCAGTTGTTGTCGCCGACACGATTCCCTAGTTTACTGGGTGGCGACGGACCGGGGAACGCGACGACCTCATCCGCATGAGATTGCGGGAGATCGTCGCGAAAAATTTGCGCAAGCTGAGGCACGCCAAGGGCTTGTCGCAGGAAGAGCTTGCTGATCGCGCGGGGATCAATCGCAACTATGTCGGAATGCTGGAACGAGAAGAGCACGCCGCCACGGTCGACATGCTGGAGAAGCTTGCCGATGTGCTTGGGGCTGATCCGATGGCGTTCTTCGATACCAGCGATCCATCCGCTTAAATTGGTGAGTGGAATCTGCTATTTTTGCCGGTGGTTGCTGCATGCCAACCCCGGTTTATCAGCATGGCACGAGGGCCTGACACAGCCTCTCTTCTCGGTGCATGCAGAAATGATACCGGGATCGCTCGACAGCACCGGCCGAACCGTTGCCGCACGATCTTGGGGGAGATGATGGCAGCGCCGATTTTTCTCGATGAGCCGCCGACTGGCGAGACGCTCACGGCGTATGACCGCGAGCACATGATGCTCTATCTGCGGCTGCTCGACGCGGCGCGTGACGGCGCCGATTGGCGCGAAGCCGTCCGCATCCTCTTCGAACTCGATCCCGATGCCGATCCCGAACGCTGCCGCCGCGTTCACGACGCCCATCTGGCGCGGGCCCGGTGGCTCAACGAACAAGGCTATCGCGAACTCGCCCGAGAGAGCCGGCCGAAGCAAGAGCGGTGATGTCGTGGCGGCATCACCCTTTGCCGCATGGGTTCATTGACCGAAGCAACCTATCCGCGAACCCTACCTCCCCCCACAAGCGGCGGAACGGAGGACCACGATGACACCAGATGCGTCCAACTGGCGCTCGGCGGCGGCCTATCGCTATGTCGAGAGCCTAACCGCCTCGGATCTCGCCTGGGAATGGCTCCGCCGGAATGACGGCTATGACCAGGATTTCGAGGCGCTGACCCAGACCACAAACGACCCGCAACCACTACTGGCCCGAATCCGGGAACGGTGGGGCCTGCGATTTCCCGGTCGATCCGCTCAGCACTCCGCCTGCGGCGCCGGTGTTCTGGTCCTTCGAGGACGACGACAGCATCATCTTGCTCGTCCCGGCCCCGACGCATCTCATCACGGATCGCGAAACACCGAGCCTGATGGCCGGTTCCGACGGGGACGCGAACTTCATCGCCTACGATCTCGGCGGCGGACAGCGCCTCCAACTCGAACACGTTGGCGATAGACGGCAAGCGACGGCCGTTGCCGCGCTGGTCCCCTTCGATCGCGACGGCTTCGCCCGTCTGGAATCGATCCATCGCCTGCTCGCAGCGCTTCTCGGCCGCGCCGTCCCGCCCGATACACGGCTCACACGGCAGCAACGCCTCCGCTACCGCAGGATGCTGCAGGCGATCGACGGCTATCGTCATGGCGCCAGCCAGCAGGAGATCGCTCGGACGCTCCTGCGAACACCACCACTTGGCCGCGACGAGTGGCAGGCCTCCTCGGCGCGCCACGCGATCAAGACCCTGCTCAGGGATGGGCGCGCCCTGATCACGGGCGGCTATCGCAAACTGCTTCGTCATCGCAGGCGACCTTAGCCCATCGGAACCCCGCCCCCGGTGGGCGAATTTGATACCCCCCAAATTCGCCCTGCACCTCGCCGGTTCCGCTTCGCCATCGTGGCCCTCGTCAGCCGCTGCCCTCCAGCGGTCCCCACGAGCCCACGGAGGTTCGCGCAATGCGATCTGATCTCGCCGTTCTGCCGCCGCGCTTCCTGCGCACCAAGGAAGCTGCCGAATTCCTGAGCTTGTCCGCCCGGACGCTGGAAAAGCATCGGACCTATGGGACCGGCCCGGCCTATCGCAAGCTCGGCGGCCGCGTCGTCTACGCCGTCGACGACCTCCAGGCCTGGGCCGAGCGCGGCGCCGTGACCTCGACCTCCGATCCGCGCGGCACAGTCCTGCCGGCCAAGCGTCATAGCCCGACGCCACCGGCTCATTCCGGCCGCTACGCGCGCTGATCGCGCGACCTCCCCTTGGCAGCACGATCTCACCCTCTCTCGGAGCGCGGACAGCTCGACCTGTTCCAGGCGCTCCCCGGCGAGTTCGCGCCCCGTGATGCGCAGGACCTCATGGCCTATCCGTTCTTCTCCCTCGCCAAATCCAAACGCATCGCGCCGATCGACTTCAGGGCCGGCGATGTCACCATCCGTGTTGAAGCGGTGCCCGACCACGGCATGGCCACCATCTGGGATGCCGACATCCTGATCTGGGCAGCGAGCCAGATCGTCAATGCGCGCGATGCTGGCTTACGCACCTCCCGGCTGATGGCGACAACGCCCTATGAGATTCTGACCTTCGTCGGCCGTGGCGTCTCGCTCCGCGATTACATGCGCCTGAAGGCGGCGCTCGACCGGCTGCAATCCACCACCGTCGCGACCTCGATCCGTCAGCCGGCGGAAGGTCGCCGCCATCGCTTCTCCTGGATCAACGAATGGCAGGAGCGCACGGATCGCAACGGCCGCCCTGTCGGCATCGAGCTGATCCTGCCTGACTGGTTCTATCGCGCGGTCCTCGACGATGCGCTCGTGCTCACCATCGACCGGGCGTATTTCGATCTGACCGGCGGGCTCGAGCGCTGGCTCTACCGCATCGTGCGCAAGCATGGCGGCAGGCAGCGCGATGGCTGGCGCTTCGATTTCGGCCATCTCTACCAGAAGTCCGGCAGCCTCTCGCCGTTCAAACGCTTCGCCTTTGAGCTGCGCGGCATCGTCCGCCGCCAGCCTCTGCCTGGCTACTCCCTCTCGATCGAGGTCGAGAGTAGCGGACGCCTTCTCCTCGCCTTCGAGCCCACCCCGCCCTGTGGACAGGCTGTGGAAACGCTCGTGCTATCGGGAACCGCCGATATCGTGCCATCAGGAACCCGACTATCGTGCTATCAGGAACTTAAATCGGGTCTAACCCACGGATTTCGCAGTCAAATTCGTGCCCGTAACTTAGAGTCTAACGTAGACTCTAACTTTTTAGAGCGCGCCTGCGCTGTGCAGAACCCGGTTGTGCGGAAGCGCAATGGCCGCTCGGGAGACGCGACATGATCGTCGCGCTCCTCAATCAGAAGGGCGGTGTCGGCAAGATGACGCTGGCGCTGCATCTCGCGGGCGAATGGGCCGGAAAGGGAAAGCGGGTCACGCTGGTCGACGCGGACCCGCAAGGCTCGGCGCTCGACTGGTCGCAGCAGCGCGGCCGCAGCGGCCTGGAGCGCCGGTTCGGCGTCGTCGGCCTGGCGCGCGACACGCTCCACCGCGAAGCGCCGGAACTGGCGCGGGGTGTCGATCATGTCGTGATCGACGGTCCGCCGCGCGTCGCTGGGCTGATGCGCTCGGCGCTGCTCGCCGCCGACCTCGTGCTGATCCCGGTCCAGCCATCGCCGCTCGACGGCTGGGCATCGGCCGAGATGCTGGCGCTCCTCTCGGAAGCGCGCATCTATAGGCCAGAACTGCGGGCGCGCTTCATCCTCAACCGCTGCGGTGCCCGCACCGTCATCGCCCGCGAAACCGCCGAGACACTCGCCGATCACGATCCGCCGGTGCTGCGCACGACGATCGGGCAGCGCGTCATCTACGCCGATGCCGCGCAGTCGGGCCGGCTCGCCTTCGAGATCGATGACGATGGTCCTGCGGCGCGCGAGATCGCCGCGCTCGTCACCGAAATCGATCGGATCGCGCCATGAGCACGGGGCCCGGCAAGCGCGGCTTCGCAGCACGCCCGTCCAGTCCGGATGCGTGGATCAAAGCTCCTGAAGGCCAACCGAGCCGCGCGGCGGATGCGCCCATCTTCACGGCGCGCCTGACCATCGATGTGACGCCCGAGCTGCGTGGCCAGATCAAGATTGCCGCGTTCGGGCGCGGCGTCACCGTCGCCGAGATGCTTCGCGAGCTGCTTGCGCGCGAGTTCCCCCTGTCCCCCGGAGATCCGTCATGACCGGCATCGCGCATTCCGGCATGCGCAGCCGTCCGCTGCCGGACGGGCCGGCGCCGTTCACCACATTAGTCGAGCTGACCTTCCAGAAGCAGAAGATCGAGCATTGGATCCGATTCGGTTCCACGAGCTACGATCAAATCCTCGACCGCCGCCGCCGTATCGTCGGCTTCGCACCCGACAGCATCTTCGCCTTCGTCCGATGGGCCGCCGGCCAGCACGGCACGATCATCTCGCGCATCGACATCGTCCGCGCGATCGGGCGCGGCGAGCCGTTCCAAACGCTCCCCTTCGTCCGTCCCGGCGGCGAGATTCTGCTCAAGCTCGAAGGCTGGCCCAGGGTCGAGCGCGTGCTGCAGGCGATCGATGCGATCGAGCAGCTCGGCATCGATCCGGAAGCCATCTCGCCCGATCACTGGCGCCATGTCCACAATCGCCTGACCGTCGGCGCTGAGCCGCACGCCTACAGCCGCGATCAGCATCGGGCGTTCCTGCTGCGCCGGCGAGTCGAGCCATGACGCGCTGGTCCATCATCGCGACGATGCTGGTCGGCACAGCCGCCGTTGCGTTCGGCAGTGTCGCGACCGCGCCGGTCCGGCTGATCTGGAACAGCTCGGCCAGCGTGCCGGTCGGCTTGTATGCGATCGCTACGGCGGAGCCGCTCGCGCTCTCGGACTTGGTCGCGGCACGCGCACCGGATCCGATCGAGCGCTTCATGGTGGCGCGCGGTTTCATCGCCGCCGGCGTGCCGTTGCTGAAGCGCGTCAGCGCCCTGTCAGGGCAGACCGTGTGTCGTATCGGCGGCGCGATCACCGTCGATGGCACCCGATTGGGTGAGGCCCTCGCGCGTGATCGTTACGGCCGCGAACTGCCGAACTGGCAGGGCTGCCGCGAGCTCGCTGAGGGCGAAACCTTCCTGATGAACGCGGCGCCGGACAGCTTCGACAGCCGCTACTTCGGCCCATTCCCAGCTCATTCCGTCATCGGCCACGCCACCCCGCTGTGGACCGATGAGGCCGGCGACGGCCGCTTTCGCTGGCGCGCGTCAACGCGCTGAACGCGCCCCACCAGCGCCGCCGCTCGCGCCCGTTTCACGTCACCACCGCAGCAGGAAGGAGTTTCCGATGGCTCAGATTGGACAGTTTACGCGCCAGGCAACCGGGTTTTCCGGGTGCGTCCACACGCTCGCGCTCAACCTCGACGTCGCCATCGTGCCGGCCGAGCCGAGCGATGCCGAGAACGCGCCGGATTACCGGCTGCATGCCGAAACTGAGGACGGCCCGGAGATCGGCGCCGGCTGGACGCGCAACAGCGAGAAAGCTGGCGAGTACCTCTCGATCCACCTCGATGATCCGAGTTTTGCGCAGCCGATCCGCGCCAGACTGTTCCGGAACGGCGACGATGCAGCCTCCTGGTCGCTGCATTGGAGCCGCCAGCGAGAACGCGGCGAGAAGGGCTAAGCGATGCCCGATCGCCGCAACAGCGCCCGGCGCCTCGCCCTCCTTCTCCTTTCCGGCCTAATTGCCGGATCGGCTCCGATCGGCACGGCGGTGACGCCCGCGGCTGCCATCGAACAGGCCGCGGCGAGTGATCCGCACGGCGCTCACATCGCCGAAGCCGCACGGCGCTTCGGCATTCCCGCAGACTGGATCGGTGCGGTCATACGCGTCGAGAGCGCGGGCGATGTCCGCGCTGTGTCCGCCAAGGGTGCGCGCGGCCTGATGCAGATCATGCCGACGACCTGGGCGGAACTGCGCACCCAATTGCAGCTCGGCGCCGATCCCTTCAATCCGCGCGACAACATCCTGGCCGGCACCGCCTATCTGCGCGAGCTGCATGATCGTTACGGCTCGCCGGGTTTTCTGGCGGCCTACAATGCTGGTCCTGGGCGCTACGAAGAACACCTCGCCGGGCGTCCATTGCCGGCCGAAACCCGCGCTTATGTCGCGATGCTGCGCCCTCTTATGGGGGGCGGTCCGCTCGCCGGGATCGTGCCGACCGCCCGCACATTGCCGCGCCGCTGGCAGGATGCGCCCCTCTTTATCGGAGCCGCCCTTGCGACCCCCGCGCCACTCGAGCGGCGTCCGGCGGTAACGGCCGAACGCTCTTCGTCCGGCAATCACTCGGCAATCGCGCCGCAATCGAGCGGTCTATTCGCTGTGCGTGCTGACGCCGGACGGCCGCGATGACGACTTTCGCGTCATGGCGCTGTCTGGCGTACCCGCGGAAAGGATCTGCGGGAGGGAGGGGAAGCGCAGAGAGGAACGACAGGGGAAGGCAAGATAAAAGCGCCAGCGCAGTCGACGCTCAAGTCATTGACGTGACTTGGCTTTCTTCCTGCACGGCAGGCGGTCGCGGGCATGCTGCCCGGTTTTTGGCAATGATTTCAACGGCTGCGCATGCACGCAGCGCCACTGCCTCGCCGCGGTGGCCGTGATGAGCGAAGGCGACAGCGACTTTCGCATTAAGCCCGGCCGCATCCGCTCGACGCGGGCGCCCAAGGCAAAGAGCTTCGTCCAGCAGGTCCTGCGCGCCGCCCAAAAGGCCGGGCACCACGAGGGCGGCTTTTCGAAGACCTCGACCGGCACGCGGCGCGCTCACTCGACCTTCGGCCGAGGCCGCAATGCTTTCGGCCGCTCGCGTCTGTTCGGCAGTTCGCGCCGTGTCGTGGTCGCCGCCCGCATCGCCCGCCATCAGGGCAAGGCATATCGCTCGGCGCCACTGACCAGCCATATCGGCTACCTCAAGCGCGAGGGCGTCAGCCGCGATGGCGAGAAGGGCGTTCTGTTCGATGCCGGGACCGATCGCGCCGACGACCTCGCCTTTGCCGATCGCTGCAAGGACGACCGGCACCACTTCCGCTTCATCGTCTCGCCCGAGGATGCGGCCGAGATGACCGACCTCAAAGCATTCACCCGCGATCTCGCGCGCCAAATGGAGACCGATCTCGGCACCCGCCTTGACTGGGTCGCCGTCGATCACTGGAACACCGACAATCCCCATGTCCATCTGCTGGTGCGCGGCGTCGACCAAACCGGCGT
The DNA here is from genome assembly GCF_058807355.1 of Allobosea sp. GW821-FHT12C12. NCBI lineage: Bacteria > Pseudomonadati > Pseudomonadota > Alphaproteobacteria > Hyphomicrobiales > Alloboseaceae > Allobosea > Allobosea sp. GW821-FHT12C12. The sequence continues at coordinate 14,856 of NZ_JBXAQP010000008.1, read as the reverse complement.
CGATCTCGTGATCTCGCGCGACTATATCAGCCGTGGCCTGCGCTCGCGGGCCGAGGAGCTGGTCGACATCGAGCTCGGCCCGAAGCCCGAGCACGAGATCCGCAACGCCCTCGAAAAGGAGATCACCGCCGAGCGCTGGACCCGGATCGATGGCGAGATCCAGCGTGCCGCCGACGAAACCGGTTATATCGACCTGCGCCCCGATCAGGCCGGACCTTCCGATCCCGAACTGCGCCGCCTCATGGTCGGCCGCCTCCAGCATATCGAGAAGATGGGCCTCGCCATCGAAGGTTCCCCCGGACAATGGGTGGTCGGGCTCGAAGCCAAGCGCACGCTGCGCGATCTCGGCATCCGCGGCGACATCATCAAGACCATGCACCGCGCCTTCAGCGAGCGCGGCCAAGATCGTGGCTTCTCCGACTTCGTGATCGACGGCGGCGCAGCCGAAGCGCCGATCATCGGCCGTCTCGTCGATCGCGGTCTGCATGACGAGCTGAGCGGTGAAGCCTATGCCGTCATCGATGGCGTCGACGGGCGCGCGCACCATGTCCGCTTTCGCGACGTCGACGCCTTCGAGCGCGCTCCGGCCAATGACGGCATCGTCGAGGTCCGTCGCTTCGGCGGGCCCGAGGACGAGCGCCCGACCCTCGTGCTCGCCACCCGCTCCGATCTCGATCTGCAGGCACAGGTCACGGCACCCGGCGCGACTTGGCTCGACCATCGTCTTGTCGAACGCGAGGCAATGCCGCTGTCGCAGGCCGGATTCGGGCGCGAGGTGCGCGACGCCATGCTGGCGCGGGCCGAACATCTCGCCGATCAGGGACTGGCGCGCCGCGACGGTCCGCGCATCGTCATGCAGCGCAACCTCCTCGCGACGCTACGCCGGCGCGAACTCGATACCGTCGGCGAGAAGCTCGCGGCCGAGACCGGCCTGCCACATGTGAAGGCGCAGACAGGCGAATACGTTGCCGGCACTGTGCGCCAGCGCCTCACCCTCTCCTCCGGCCGCTTCGCGATGATCGATGACGGGCTCGGCTTCCAGCTCGTGCCGTGGTCGCGCGATCTCGAACGCAAGCTCGGCCAGCACGTCGCCGGCGTCGCCAAGGATGGCGGCGGCATCGAATGGGCGCTCGGCCGCAAGCGCGATCTCGGCATCTGACAACCACGGAAAGGGTCTCGCCATGTCCGCGACCAAAATCCTCTGGGGGCAGATTCTCGTCGTCAGCCTCATCGTGCTCGCCACCACCTGGGGCGCCACGCAATATGTCGCCTGGCAGCTCGGGTTTCAGGGGCAGCTCGGAGCGCCCTGGTTCAAGCTCGCCGATATGTCCATCTACTATCCGCCGGCCTTCTTCTGGTGGTGGTATTTCTACGACGCCTATGCGCCCGACATTTTCATGCGGGGCGGGTTCATCGCCGCATCGGGTGGCTTCATCGCGATCGTCGTCGCGATCACCATGTCGGTCTGGCGCGCCCGAGAGGCCAAGAACGTCGCTACCTACGGCTCGGCACGATGGGCCGAGAAGAAGGAGGCGGCGGCGGCGGGCCTGCTCGGCGCCGACGGCGTGGTGCTCGGGCGGCTGGAACAGGATTATCTGCGCCATGACGGGCCGGAGCATGTCCTGTGCTTCGCGCCGACGCGCTCGGGCAAGGGCGTCGGCTTGGTCGTGCCCTCGTTGTTGACCTGGCCGGGCTCGGCGATCGTCCACGACATCAAGGGCGAGAACTGGCAGCTCACCGCAGGCTTCCGCGCTCGGCACGGTCGCGTGCTGCTGTTCGATCCGACCAATCCAAAGTCCGCTGCCTACAATCCCTTGCTTGAGGTCCGGCGCGGCGACTGGGAGGTCCGCGACGTGCAGAACGTCGCCGATGTCCTGGTCGATCCCGAAGGCTCGCTCGACAAGCGCAACCATTGGGAAAAGACCAGCCACTCGCTTCTCGTCGGCGCGATCCTGCACGTCCTCTATGCCGAGGAGAACAAGACGCTGGCCGGCGTCGCAGCCTTCCTCTCCGATCCGAAACGGTCGATCGAGGCGACGCTCTCCGCGATGATGGCGACGAACCATCTCGGCGAAGCCGGTCCTCACCCGGTCGTCGCCTCGACCGCACGCGATCTCTTCAACAAGTCCGACAACGAGCGCTCCGGCGTGCTCTCGACCGCCATGTCCTTCCTCGGCCTCTACCGTGATCCGGTCGTCGCGGAGGTGACCAGCCGCTGCGACTGGCGCATCGCCGATCTCACGACGGAGGCAAAGCCGGCCACGCTCTACATGGTCGTACCGCCCTCGGACATCTCGCGGACCAAGCCGCTGATCCGCCTCGTCCTCAACCAGATCGGCCGGCGTCTCACCGAGGATCTGCACGCCAAGGAGCGCAAACACCGCATCCTGATGATGCTCGACGAGTTTCCGGCGCTCGGCCGTCTCGACTTTTTCGAGAGCGCGCTGGCGTTCATGGCCGGCTACGGCATCAAGAGCTTCCTCATCGCTCAGTCGCTCAACCAGATCGAAAAAGCCTACGGCGCCAACAATTCGATCCTCGACAATTGCCATGTCCGCGTCAGCTTCGCGACCAATGACGAGCGCACCGCCAAGCGCGTCTCGGATGCACTGGGCACCGCGACCGAGATGAAGGCGATGAAGAACTATGCAGGCCACCGGCTCTCGCCCTGGCTCGGCCACCTGATGGTCTCGCGCTCGGAAACCGCCCGGCCGCTGCTCACCCCGGGCGAGATCATGCAGCTCCCGCCGACCGACGAGATCGTCATGGCCGCCGGCACGCCGCCGGTGCGGGCGAAAAAGGTCCGCTATTACGAGGATATCCGGTTTCGCGAGCGTGTGTTGCCATCGCCCGATCCGCAGAAATCCGGACGGACCCGTCATACCGATGGCTGGTCGACGCTCCAGCCGCAGAAGCCCGATCCTGCGTTGATAGCGGCCCACAAACCCGACAAGGCCAATGCCGGCCTGCGTCGCGAACCCGAGCTTCCCGACCACGTCTCGATCGTCAAGGAAACGACCGATCCGCGGCCGGCCGAGGAGTTCACACGCATTCTCGACGACGAGCCGGAGGATGTCGCGCGTCAGCGCCAGGCACTGCGCCGTCAGATGACCGGCATCGCCCGCCAGGTCTCACTCGACCCTGGCGACGGCATGGAGCTCTGAGACCATGCGTGACCGTCTAAACCTCACTTTGCCCGTCGAGCTTATCGGGCGCATCAACGAGCTTGCCGATCGCAAGAAGCTGCCGAGGTCCGCGATCGTCGAGGCGGCTGTCAATTCGTTCCTCTCACCCGACCATGCCGATGCGCGGGAAGCTGCCTTCGCACGCCGGCTCGACCGGCTGTCCAGGCAAATCCAGCGGATGGAGCGCGATCTTGGCGTCACCGCCGAAACACTGGCGCTCTATGTGCGCTTCTGGCTCTCGACGACACCGCCCGTGCCGCCGGACGCCCAGGCTGCCGCACAGGCCAAAGGCCGCGAGCGGTTCGACGGTTTCGTGGAAATGCTCGGCAAGCGGCTGCAGAAGGGGCAGAGCTTTCTGCGCGAGATCCCCGATGACGTTTCCGTCACCACCCCGACTGAGGAGGCCGGGTGATCACCTCGCCTCGCTGGCACATTCCGTGCGCAACAATCGCGTGGGCCGCCGCAGGAGCCGCAATCCGATACGCCGTGGTGACGATCTGGACTATTTCGACTCCGGACAGGGCGCCAAAAGGACGTCAGGAAAGAGATGAATACTGCCGGCCTTGCGCCTTACAAGAGATTCGCTCAAGCGCCCTCCTCATGCCCGAGCGCATCGATCAACAGCGTGACGAGACGCGCTGCGGGGGAAGCCTGAGGCCAGATCAACCCGATCTCGCGCTGCAGCGGTGCGCCGGGCAGCGGCAGTCGCTCGACGGTCAAGCCTTGTGGCCAGGGTGGTGCCCAGTCCGGAAGGATAGATACGCCAAGCCCGTTGCTGACCATGATCGCGATGGCATCAAGCTGATCAAGTTCGAGCCATTCCTGCGGAGCAATGCCCTCCCTGCGCAGCCATCCATCCGCAAGCCGGCCGCCCCAGTTGTTGCGGTCGTAGCGAATGAAGGGACGTGTCAGCAGCAACTCTCGCGGCTTCATGCCGGCCGCCTCGGAGGGAGCCAACAGCATCATCGGTTCAGCCCTGATCAATCGCCAGCTCAACGTCTTCGGGAGCGCGAAAGGCGGGTGGACGAGCAAGGCCGCGTCGATCCTCCGCGCATCGAGAAAATGGTAGAGATCGCTCGACGTTCCGGGCAGGACGAAGACCTCAAGATTAGGGACCGTGGCCGCCTCCGACGTTGGCCCGCATGAAACATCATGAAAATGTGGCTAGCGGCGCACCCAGGAAGCTTCTGTCGATGGTAATTCCCAACCCGTCGTCCTTCGGGGCTGATCCCATTCCATTCGCGGACCTGGGCTCATACCCAGCCACATGCTCATTCGTCCAATCATTGAAAAAGGACGCGTGCATCAATCCTTCGGGCGTCGAACTCGCGGCAACATGAGCGACTGCGGCAGAGATGATGTCCCCTCCCCACATGTCCTCGACGCAGAAATTCATGCCCAGACCCTGAGCCTGGTTTCTCATCGAGACCGCGGCGCTGATCCCGCCGACGCGTCCGAGCTTGATATTGATCGATCCGGACTTGACCTCGTATTTCGCACGATAGAGGTCGGCCGAACTCACTACGCTTTCGTCCATCACGAGGGGTAGCGCCGTCATCGATCTGACGATCGCGCAATCGGCGATGTCCCGACAGGGCTGTTCGACGTAGATGTCCAGGTCCGCCATCAAGCGAACTGCGATGATCGCGGATTGAAGATTCCAGCCTCCGTTCGAGTCGGCGATCACGATCATGTCGTCATCGGCGGCGTTCATCACGCAGCGGCTGCGGGCGGCGTCGTCGTAGGGGTCGTTTCCGACCTTCAGCTGGAAGCGACGGATCCCGGCCTTGCCGCGGGCCGAGACATAATCGGCCATCTGCTCCGGAGATGCCAGCGGCACGGCTTCGTAGAGTGGGAACCGCTCCTGTTGAACGCCGCCCAGCAGAGCCGCCACGGGCAGGCCGAGCTTGCGCCCGAAGATATCCCAGCAGGCGATGTCGACCGCACTCTTCGCATTGGCTTGGCCCAGCAGTACGCCGTTCATGATGCGGTTGATCAGCGTCGTATTGCAGGGGTCCTGGCCGATGAGATGAGGGGCCAGCTCCTGGATGGATGCACGCGTGCTTCCGTGGAACGTCGGGAGATAGGTGCCGGAAAGCGTCGCGGTCTCTCCCCAGCCTTCGATCCCCTCATCCGTCACGATACGGACCACGGTGGAATCCTGATGGGTCGCGGCGCGCCCGCCGGACATCACGTATTCCCCGTGGGCGTAGGAGAGCTTGTAGCCATACATCTCAATGGCTTGGATCTTCATCGTATCCTCCGCTGTTCGAATTGTGAGATGGGAAAGCGCTTCGCCGGGGTTCGGCCGCCCAAGCGCGCTCGCTCGGGCCGGATGCCTCATGAAGGGCGGAAATCGGATCGCAGGGATCCAGGACGCCATGTGTCGCCGTAGAGCCTGAGCCAGTTCAATCCGAGGAACTTCTCGATCTGCCTCTCGCAAAAGATCCGCGGCAGCAGTCGAACCAGGTCATCGAGGTGCGAGAACTGACTGAAGCCCGTCAGCACCGGCAGGTTCGTGTAATCGATCTGGCTGTTGCCGTGGCCTTTGCGGCGCGCCGTGAACTCGTAGAACTGGCGGGATTGACCAGGCGTCATGTCCGATCCCAATGCAACGTGGTCTTCTCCGACGACGTTGAAAATGTGCTCGACGGCATCGAGGTAGTCGGTCAGATTCGATTCCGCGCGGCGTGGAAGGAAGTTCGGCAGGGAAGAGACGCCGACGACGCCGCCCTTCTCCGCCAGGAACCTCATCTGTTCGTCGGTCTTGTTGCGAGGGTCGCTCATCAGCGCTCGCGCGCCGGCATGCGTGAAGCAGACCGGCGACGTCGAATGCTTGATGATGTCGGCGCCGGTCTTGTCACCGCTATGCGTGAGATCGAGGGTGATCCCCGCCTCGTTGCACTGGGCGACGACCTCGTGACCATATTGGCTGAGACCGCCATCGAGCGGCTCATAGCAGCCGGAGCCGCATGAGTTGGCCACGTTGAAGCAGGGCGAGAGGACCCTTAGGCCCAGCTCGTGGAACAGCGCGACATTGTTCAGGTTCTCGCCGAGAGCATCGGCATTCTGCCATCCCAGAACAATGCCAATCCTGCCTGCTTCGCGGGCCTTCTCGATGTCGTGAACGGTTCTCACGAGCAGCGCGTCGTCGGAGCTCTTCAACAGCGCTTTCAGGTCCGCGATCTTGTGAAGCGCCTGCTCGGCACCATCCCAAATCGATGTGATGTAGACCGTCGCCGTGAGACCGCTGTCACGCATGTCCCGCAGCGCGCTGCCGTTCATCGCGGGAATGGTGATCCCGTCTATCATCAGGGGACGCATGCACCGGCTCATCCGCGTCAAGCCATCTTGGTCTTGGCGGTTTCGGGCAGGGTGTAGATGTAGAACAGCGTCAGGATGGCTGCCGCGCTGACATAGGCGAGCGGTGCCAGAGGCGTCTGGAAGGTTTCAGAGAGCCAGAGCGCGACGAAGGGCGTGAACCCGCCGAAAATCGTGGCGGACAGAGTGTAGCCCAGGGCCATCCCGATACCGCGCTGGCCGGTCGGAAACAGCTCCGAGACCGTGGCGGGCGCCGGTCCGGCATAGGCGGCGAGCAGAACCGCAAAGAGCAGGATCACCCAGAAATAGGCCTGCAGCGACGGCTGGGCGACGAGCATGGAGAAGACGGGGTAGCAGAGGAGGCCGAAGCCTACGCAGCTCAGCATGAGCATCGGTCTGCGACCGAACCTGTCGGAGAGGTATCCGGCAATAGGAACCGCCATCACGTAGATGGCCAGCGTCAGCGTATTGATCCAGAATGCGGCCGAGCTGTCGATTTTCAGCGTCCGCTGCGCGAAGGTCGGCATGTAGGTCAGGATCAAGTAGAACGCGATCGACCAGAAGCCGCTGAACAGGAAGGCGCGCGTGGCCAGGCGGAACAGGTTCGGGGCCGGTTCGGCCTTCGCGCTCTCCGCCTTCACGAAGAGTGGCGTCTCGTCGACCTTCGCACGAAGGATGTAGCCGAGCGGACCGACGATGGCGCCGATGAGAAACGGGACGCGCCAGCCCCATTCCGACATCTGCTGCGTGGTCAGCGCGGAGGACAGGATCGCGGTGGTGAACGAGCCGAGCAGGAAGCCGAGCCCGCTCCCCATCTGATGGAAGCTGCCGACCAGGCCGCGGCGGTTCGACGGCGCCCATTCAACCAGGAACACGATCGCGCCGGCCACCTCGCCTCCGGCGGCGAGACCCTGCAGGAGCCGCGCCAGGACGAGCAAAACGGGCGCCAACAAGCCGATCGACGAATAGGTCGGCATGAGGCCGATCAGGACCGTCGCGATCGCCATGAGAATGTAGCTGCCGCTCAGTGCGACTTTCCGGCCCCTCTTGTCAGCCAGCCGTCCGAATACGAAACTTCCCAAAGGCCGTGCGACAAAGCCGACACCGAACGTGGCGAGCGATGTCAGCAGGGAGGTCGTGGGATTGCTGGACGGGAAGAAGTTCGCCCCGATATAGACCGCCACATAGGCGTAGACCGCAAAGTCATACCATTCGAGGACGTGCCCCACCATTCCGGCGAGGATCGCTTTTCTCCGCTTCTTGCTGAGCTCGTCGTTGTCCATCGTGATCCCCTTTTTTCTGCTTTTGATGCAGGGCGGGCTCGTCGTCCCGCTCCCTTCCGGCCCTGGATCAGGCGTGCCAGACGTTCCGGAAGACGCGGATGAGGTTTTCGCCCAGGATCTTCTTGATATCGGCGGAGCTGAAGCCGCCGCGGTCCAGCGCTTCGGCGAGCGCGACCGTCTGCTGCGGCGTCTCGATGCCGGTGGCGAGCTGGATCGGCGGCTTCGGCCAGGTCGCGGGATCGAAGATTCCGCTGCTGACGAGCTCGTCATAGTTCTCCATCTGGGCTTCGACGGAGGTGTGAGGGGTATGGCCCCAATAATGGTCGAGCCCCACCGAGATGTGGTCGACGCCAACTTCGTCCGCGATGAACTTGGCATGGGCCATCAGGTCGTCGACCGTCGATTTGCGCCCGGCCTTGATGAAGTACTCGCATCCGTTGAGACCGATCGTTCCGCCCGTTGCAGCGACGGCCCGGACCTGCTCCCGATTGATGTTCCGCTTGGACGGATAGACGTCCGAAATGTTGGAATGCGAGAAGATCACCGGCTTCGAAGAGTGCTCGATGGCCTCCATGGTCGTCCTGAATCCTGTGTGAGACAGGTCCACGACGATTCCGACGCGGTTCATTTCGGCGATGGCGCTGCGGCCGAATGCGGAGAGCCCGGCATCCGTCTCCACCGTGCAGCCATCGCCGACGAAGTTGCGCCGATTGTAGGTCAGCTGAATGACGCGGACGCCGAGGGCATGGAAGACCGAAAGCCTCCGGAGATCCTGGCCGATAGCGACGGAATTCTGAAAGTGGAAGAGAATGCCGACATGGCCGCTTCTCTTGCAGCTTTCGATGTCCTCGACCGTTCGGACGAGCCTGATCAAGCTGCTATATCGATCGAACCAGCCGTACCACTGGGTGATATTGTTGACGGTCGCGGAAAAATCCTCCTCGAGAGCCACGGTCGCACCGACGACGGTGACTCCGCCATCCTTGAAGCCCTGGAAAGTCTTGGGCGTGTCCGGCCGGTCCGCGGCAAGCAACGGCGCCACCAGGTCGATCACCACGCTGTCCTGGAAGAGCTTTTGAATCGACATGTCGTTCTCCTGTAAGGTCGTGTCTGTGCGGGAATTCGGGCGGCGCGCAGCGGCCGGAGGGCCTGCGGCCCCGCCGAATGGTTTCAGGCGCGCGAGCTCAGTAGATGCGCTTGTCGAGGCCGCCCAGTTTCTGCGTTGCGAGTAGCGCTATGAGACTGATCGCCAAGAGCATCACCGACACCGCCGCGAAGGTCGGGTCGGAGCGCTGCTGGAGATATCCGTAGAGCTGGATGGGCAAGGTGACGGTGGAGGGCGTCGACAGCAGCAGCGTCAGTGGCAGCTCGTCGAACGATATGATGAAGCCGAAAATCGCTCCGGAAAAAACGCTCGGCAGGATCACCGGCAGGACCACGCGCCTCACCGCTCTCACGGGGCTTGACCCCAGAGAGACCGCCGCCTCCTCGACCGTCCGCTCGAAATTCGAGAGCGCGGCCGTCACGGACTGGATCACGAACGGCGTGGTGATGACGACGTGGCCGAGAAGAAGGCTGGAATAGGTGCCGAGCCAGCCCAACTTGGTCAGGATCATCATCCCTCCCAAACCGGTGATGAGGGTCGGGACCAGCAGCGGGGCGAGGAGAACTGAGTTGACCGCCGACCGGAACGGAATCCTGCCCCGCACCATGGCGAAGGCGGCCATCGTGCCGAGGACGGCGGAGATCGCCGTCGCGGCGAGCGAAAGCCGAAGGCTGTTCAGGAACGGTCCCAGGAACAGATCGCTCTCGCGAAAGACCGCGGCGTACCAGTCGAGCGTCAGGCTCGTGGGCGGAAAGGTGATGTACGCATTCGGATAGAATGAATACAGGATGATGACCAAGGTCGGCAGCGCCATGAAGAGTAGCACCAGCCAGACGAACGAAATATATGCCGCCTTGTAGAGTTTCGTCATTGCGGCACCTGCGGGGCTCTGCCCTTCAGAACGACATGGTAGAAGTGGACCAGCACCAGCGTGGTCACGAGCAGGATGATCGCGCCGGCGGCCGCAGCCGGGATGTCATAATTCACGACCGCCTCTCGATAGATCATCGTCGCCATGACAGGGGTCTGCACTCCGCCCAGGAGAGCGGGGGTGACGAAGGCGCTGACGGCCAGCGCGAAGACCAGCAGCGATCCCGACACGATACCTGGAACGCTCATCGGCAGGACCACCCGCCGGAACGCCCCGAACGGCGAACTGCCCAACGAAATGGCCGCGCTCTCGAGGTTCGGATCGATCCCGTTCAACGTCCCGAGCAGTGTCAGGATCATGAACGGCAGCAGGATATGCGTGAGGCCGATGAAAATCCCCGCGTCTTTGAAGAGCAGCTTGACCGGCTCAAAGCCGAGCGACTGGAGCAGCAGGTTCAGAAAGCCGCCGTCACTGATGATGATCATCCACCCGAACGTCCGGACGATCGCGCTCGTGATCAACGGAAAGAACACGATGGCCTGGACGACGGTCCGCAGCCGGCTGGTCATCCGGCTCAGGAAATAAGCGACCGGATATCCGAGCGCCAGAACGGCCGCGGTGACCCCGACGCCGAGAACCAGAGTCCTGAACGCGATCGTGGCGAAATACGGATCAGTGAAGAAGGCGATGTAGCGGAAGAACCGGCTATCCGACACATCTGGCGCGGGCTCCAGCGACACGGCCAGGATATAGAGCATCGGAACGGCGAAGCATGCCGTCATTGCAATGCCGGCCGGCAAGATCGGCCAAGTTCTGGCCCTCGTCATTGCGGGCTCTCGCCCAGGAATTTCCAGGCTGGGCCTTCCCAAGTCACTTGGACTCGGGTTCCGACTTCGGCCGCCACATCGCTATCGGAGGGGACGTCGGCGGAAATGCTGTGGCCATTATCCAGCGTCACTTCGTAGAACGTCGTCGAACCGCGATAGTCCTTGTCGACGACCGTACCGACGAGGCCGTGGGCGGCAGACCCCTCGGCGGCAAGACGGAGCCTTTCGGGCCGGACGATCAGAGATCCCGTCGTCCCGACCTGCTCCCCCTCGTGGTCCAGCGCGATCCGAAACTCGGAGTTGTCCAGGCGGCATTGCAGACGCCCGGACTTGGTTTCGACCTCGACCGCGGGAAGCACGTTACAGGCGCCGACGAAGTCGGCGACAAAAGGCGTTGCCGGACTGTCGTAGATCTCGCGGGGCGATCCCACCTGCTCGACGACGCCGTGGTTCATCACCACGACCGTATCGGCCGTGCTGAGCGCTTCGTCCTGGTCGTGCGTGACCATCAGCGTCGTGACGTTCAACCGCTTCTGAAGCTGCCTGATCTCGCGACGGACGGAATCCCGAAGTTTCGCGTCGAGATTGCTCAAGGGCTCATCGAGCAGAAGCAAGCTGGGATTGATCACCAGCGCGCGCGCCAAGGCGACGCGTTGCTGCTGGCCGCCGCTGAGTTCCTTCGGGCGCCGGGTATGAAGATGCCCGAGGCCCACCATTTCAAGTGCCTCTTCGACCCGGCGCTTGATCTCGCTGGAAGAGACGCGACGCTCCTGCAAGCCATACGCGACGTTCTCGAAGACGGTCATCAGCGGAAACAGCGCATAGTTCTGAAAGACCAGGCCGATATTGCGCTTGTGGGCGGGTACGCCGGTCAGCGGCTGTCCCTCCAGTGAGATGTCCCCCGCGGTCGGCTCGACCAGACCAGCGATCATCCGCAGCATCGTCGTCTTGCCGCACCCGCTCGGTCCGAGGAGAGCAATGAACTCCCCGCGCCTCACTGACAGATCAACATTCTTGACCGAGGCGTCCTTGGCTCCCGGATACCTCTTCTCGATACCGGACAGGCGCAGTGACACAGGGGCCTTTGACCCAAGGTCGCTCGAAGCAGGGGTGAGTGAGAGATTGGCCACGCGAATTCCTTCCACGTTCCGGGCTTCGGTCGCGCACCAAGCTCTCGGTCTGCAGGCGGGATTACTTCTGGCCGATCAGCGGCACGATTTCCCGCTGGAAGCGCTGTCCCCATCGCACGCGGTTCTCGACGATCGTGCCCCAGTCGAGGTGCTTGAGTCGCGCAACCTGCTCCTCGCCGTAGGGAACCGTCTTGGCGACATCGTCGGGAAGCTTCACGCTCTTGCGAACGGGGCCGTAACCGATGCCTCTGGCAAAGCCGTCGGCAGCTTCGTCCGAAATGTAGAGATTTAGAAAGAGCGCGGCGTCTTTCGAGTATTTGCCCTTCAGCGGAGCGACAACGCTGAGATAGGCAACTTGCCCTTCTTTAAGATCAGCCGCGGCGACCGGAATCCCGGCGGCCTGGGTAGACGGAACACGTCCCGAAAACCAGGGAGCAATCCATGCTCCTCCCATCTGGAAAAGCTGGGCGGCGTGCGAGGAGCTTTCGTAAACGGCTGACACAGAAGGCGTGAGCTCCTTCAGCTTCGCAAATCCCGGATCGATTTTCTTTTCATCACCGCCGTTGGCCTTTGCGGCCATGACCAGGAGATCGATGCCGTATGCATTTGGAATGCTGGGGATGATCACATGTCCCTTCAGCTCGGGACGCCACAGATCGGACCAGGACGTGATCGGTCGTTTGATCTTGTCGGTGTTATAGACGAGCGTCACGCCGCCGATCCCGATCGCCATTCCGTGGGTCAGCTTGGCGAAGGGATACAAGTCTGCGCTGTTCGGGATATCGTCGAAGTTCACCTTGTCGAAAACATCCTGTTTCAGCATGAATTCGTAACTGTCGAGCCCGACCGTAACGAGATCATACTGTGGGTTGTTCTTCTGGGCGACGAGTGTACTGACGAGAGATTCAGCTTGCGGACGAATGACAACTTCGCGGCCGGTGATCTCCGTGAACTTTTTTGCGACGCGATCGCGGGTAACCTCATCAGTAGGGCCGCCAAAGCTCAGGACGATAAACGGGTCTTTCGACTGTGCCGTGGCACCGGAGGTCAGAGCGAAAGCCGACAAGCCGGTCGCCAGCGCCATTCCGATAAAAGACTTCATGTCTATTCCCCTTTTTTAGTTGATGCGATGCAAGCGCACGCAGGCAACCGCGTTCGCTCCACGACCGCGTTGGGTGCAGGCGGATTTGGCAGGCCAATCACAGAGCTCGAAGCACCGGAGCTTTCGCTCGTCTCGGCGCGCTCGCAGCCCCTCAGCTCAAGCCCGCCGAGGGTGCCTCGATCAACGATGCCGCAGAGACACGCGCCCTAACAATTGGGCGGACGCTTTACACGTACCGGCAGGCGATCACGATAAAAGATTTTGGGGGTGCGACCCGGTTGGCTGATCGCGCCGGCAAGCATCGATGGAGCGTTCGCTGTGCTTCAGTGGTCAAGTTCCCCTCCCAGGGCGCCCTGTCCGAACTCGTTTCATGAAGTACAGCACCATGGAGAGAAGCGATCAAACGCTTTATATTTTGGCTTCTTGATAAAGGATTTTTATAGGAAAAGTCGGCTTGAGGCTCCTGAGGAACATTCCGGCAGTGTGAGCGAACTGCTCCGCGACGCCCGATCCGGGCCCTCTCATATAGGAGGCCACATACCTGACATCGGGGAATCGAAAGGAAACATCCAATTCGATCAAATGGCCGCTCTCTATGTCCTCCATGATCACGCATGGAGGGAGGGTTCCGATCCCCAGGCCACGCTTGACGAGCTGAATATTCATATGGAGCGAGCCGATCGGGCTCAGCCGGAGCGGGACGCCGGACGTGCTCACCTCGTTTGACAGATCCTGGAAGATCTGCGTGAGTCTCTCGAATGTATAGATATCGTACCCTACGAGATCGATTAGATTTAGCTTTCGCCCATGTATATTGAGCTGGGGAGACGCAAAGAAACTGAAAGGGCAGTCACAGAGCAGCGTGTTTTGCACGCCCACATCAGAGAGCGGGCCAACCAGGATGGCTACATCGATCTGGCGCGTAAGGAGGTCCTCACGAAGGCGATAGGATGACCCGATACGCAACTCGACAACCACATCCGGATTGCTCTCCCTGAGTTCCACCAGAAAATCCAGGAACCAGGAGATCGCCATACTGTCGGCGACACCAATTCGCAGTGTCCCGGAGAACTTACCGGATCTCGCAGCCGCAAGGTATTGCGCTTCAATTTGCAGGAGCTGTTCTGCGACTTGAAGAAAAGACCGACCTTCGCGTGTCAACGCAACCCGGTGCCCGGACCGATCGAACAGGATGACTCCGAGTGCTCGTTCCAACGCTGCGATGCGGGCAGAGACAGCGGGTTGAGTTGCGTTAAGCCGTTCGGCTGCTTGAGCAAACGTCCCAAGGGTGGCTACCAGGTGAAAACTCTTGATCTGGGCAAAATTCATGGACCAGCTTTCCCTGCGCTCCAGAATGGCGGCGAAGCGCGGATCGGTAAACTCTCGATACAATGTGATCTGGACCGAGAGAGGAAAGCCAGATGTGCCTACCACCCGGACTGACGTTGGAGAGTGCGATGACGGATGTCGTTCAGGTCTTGTCTCGCCTCCCGAGGGGTAGCGCAGGTAGCTAGTCCTTGGGCAGACGATTGAATCCTTGGAATTCAAGCACGAATGTCGCCAGCCGCACGAACTCCTGGCTAACCTCCTTCTAGATATGGTCCCGTTCTCGGCCCGGCGTTGCACATCGGGGAGGAACGGTCCGGATGCGCCGTCTTCAGGTTAGGTCCTCCGTCGAGCAGGCCGCTCCGCAAGGCATCCAGGCACACTCGGGATGCAAAATGACGGCAGCACCGCCGTTCTCCTGTATTTGCGCGCTACGCTACGACGACCCTCGAATCTTGTTGAACGGGTCTGATTCCGGACCCTTTTAGTCTCCCCCATCCGGGGAGCTGAGGTTCGCGTCCCCGTTGTCGATGGGGGACGAGATGACCGCTCACCGCCACAGACCCGAAGCGCTTCAGCGGGGCGCGCGCATGCTGCGCACGGCGCTTGGCCCCGCCATTGCCCGGCTTCTGGAAGACCCGGCCGTCGTCGAGGTGATGCTGAATCCGGATGGTCGCATCTGGGTCGACCGTCTGTCCGAGGGACT
>NZ_JBXAQP010000007.1:0-243775 GCF_058807355.1 Allobosea sp. GW821-FHT12C12 | reverse complement strand
ACCACATCATCGACAGCCCTCCAGAAAAAGCTCGGCGTGGCGTGATGCATGTGCGCGTGACCGACCGCGACGGGCAGACCCGTCAGTAGGCCTGTGTCAGCGACATCAGCGTGCGGGACGCAGCCGCCGGGGCAGGCCCGAGACGCAGCGCCGCGCGCAGCGACTCCGATGGCGCCGTCAGGGCCGCTTGCGGCAGGGCGGCCGGGCCGATCGCGATGGCCGGGCCGGTCGGCGCGACCGGCGCATCCTCCTTGAACGGCTCCGGCGCGACCCGCTCGCGGATTTCGGCCAGCGCGCCCTCGACGGGCCTGAAGCTGAAGCGGACCTTGCGCGCGCCGGCCGGCACCTGAACCGCGCGGAACAGCACGTTCGCCTTCAGGATCTCTGTCTCGACGCCGTCGACCGTGGCGCGCCACCATGGATGCCAGATGTCGTTGAGCACGACGAAGCCGGCCTGCGCCGCGACCACGTCGATCTCCACTTCGGTGTTCTCGTAGCGTGTGAGCCTCACCTCGACCGGCGTCGCCGTGACGGCAGCGCGCTTCGGCCTCACTTCCGCCGGCTCGTTTTCCAGCAGCACGGTTTGCGTCGGATCGACATTGGGCCAGCGCCCGCTCGCCTTCATCACGTCGAAATCGGCGATCTGCCAGCCGGGGACGAATAGCGCGCGCGGCAGGGCGCGCGGGTTCTCGTAGACATAGCCGTCCCTGGTGCGGGCGACGAGCCTGAGATCGCCATTGCGCAGCTTGAAGTCGACCTGCTCGATCGGCACCGGCGTCGCGATGTAACGCAGCCCGAGCAGGTCGGCGAGCTTGCTGCGATAGGACGGGAACAGCGGGGTGAACTTGCGCTGGCCGGGCTCGGCGATGGTGTCGCGCGTGCCGACGGCCTCGGAAAAATCGGCCAGTCGCAGCGGGTTGTAGCCGAGCGTATTGTCGAAACCGTGCACGAGTCCGGCATTGGGCCATTCGAAGCCCATGCCGAGCAGTTCGATCCGATCTCGGCGGGCCGAGCCCGCCGGCTGCGCGACGAGGCGCTTCAGCACGGCGACGGTCTCGTTCTTCGTCTCGGGTCGGAGCACGTCGTAGATCTCGGGCGAAAGCGCGGTCGATTCGTTGGGGCCGTTGTTCAGCCCGAGATCGGCCGCGACCATGCCGGTAACCAGCACGGCGGCCGCGAGCGGCCCCAGCCCATGCCGCCAGCGCAGCAGCACCGCCATGACCATGGCTCCGGCGGCAAACCACGCCATCGCGATCAGGGACGGCTTCCACGCCTCGGCGAGACGCCCGGCCTTGCCGGACACGACGAGCGCGAGCGCGAGCAGCAGCGCGAGCACGCCACCCAGGATCGCGAGATCGCGCCGCAACGAACCGAGATCCGACGCGGTCAGCAGACGATGCAGCACATAGCCGGAGAGGACCGCGCCGAGCGCGCCGATCAGGAAGGTCGCGTCGGCCGGACGGCGAAAGGCCTTCACGCCGGGCAAGTATTCATAGGCCAGATGGAAGAACGGCGTGTAACGTCCGAGCGAAAACAGCACCATGAGCAGGAACAGCAGCGAGAGCGGCCGTATCGCCCTGTCCCAGAGCCAGCCGCGCGTCAGGCCGGGCGCGATCAGCAGCATCAGCGGCAGCGCGCCGAGATAGACCTGCCCCATGTTCTGCGACAGGAACAGTTCCTTCGCGTTCCAGGAATCGCTGTAAGGCCCCCAGAACTCGACCGCCGGATCGCGGGCGCCGAACAGGTCCGCGATGAAAGCCGTCAGCAGCGAGGCCGGGTGCAGCGAACCACGTCCCGCCTCGACGAGATCGACCGCCGGACGGGTCGTAGCCTCGGCGAAGAGCCAGGTCCAGAGCAGCGGCAGCGCGATCGTGACGCCGCCAATGAGGCTGGCCATGGCGGTGGGCGCGAGGCTTGCGCGGACGGCCAGCCAGCCGCCCGCAAGACAGTGCGCCAGCACGAGGCCGACCAGCACATAGGCCCCGAGCAGGGCGACCTGGTCGGGCTCCAGCACCATCAATCCGGCCGCGAGACCGGCGAGCGCGCCGGCCATGAGCGAATTACGCCGCAGCATCCGCGCCGTGAGCCACAAGGCGATGGCGAAGAAGGCGAGGCTCGCGATCTGCCCGACATGCTGGACGCGCCACATCGAGGACGCGCCGAAGGCGAAGACCAGCGCCGCCATCAGCCCGCCGGCCGGGTGCCAGCCGCGGTCGCGGAAAAACATCAGCACAGCGAGCCCTCCCGCCAGCAGATGCGCCAGCACATAGGCGTCGACCATCTGGAAGCTCGGCGAGGGCGAGAGCAGCGCCAGGATGATCGCCGGCGAGAAGATCAGCGATTGCGGATCGGCGATCTGGGGCGAGCCGCCGAAGACGTTAGGGGTCCAGAACGGCGACTGGCCCGAGTTCAGCGCCTGCGCCAGGAACTGGATCTGCGCCTGGAAATGCGCCTTGGCGTCGAACGGAATCGTCACCGCGCCCGAAAGCCAGGGCCAGCACAGCACCGCCCAGACACAGATAAAGGCCACGGCCGCCAGCCTGTAGCTGACGCCCCTCTGCAAAAGCGCGTTCAAGCGGACCCCCCGGTCCCCTCAGGCTTGGACGGAACCCGATTGGGAACCAGCCTCCACCCTGTCAGTGGGAGGGACGATGACGGTTCGCAGGTGAACCAAGACTGAATGAGCCTGCGGCTTCCGTTTGGATTTTGCGCCGCACGCAAAGGATTGGCGCGCCGATATGGATAATTCAGCGCAGATTCGCGAGCCAGGCCGCGACGGCGCGCCGCTCCTGCGGCGTCATGCCCGAGAGGTTGTTGGGCGGCATCGCATGGGTCGTCACCGCTTGTGCGCGAATCGCCCGCGCCTGCCTCGCGATGAAGGCGGGCTCGTGCAGCAGCACGCCCTTCGGCGCGATGCCGATGCCCGGCCAGGACGGCTGCGGCGCATGGCACATAGCGCAGCGCCCGGTGACGATGTCGGCGACCTCGTCTGGCGGCAGCCCGGGCCCCGCCAGCAGAAGCGGCGCGGGATCGGGACCGGCTGCGAGGCCCAGCCGCTCGCGGCCGCCGGGCGAGGACGCCATCGCGACCCAGAAGGCGAGCCAGAGCGCCACGATCGCCACGGCCCAGGTCCACCAGGGCGATTTCGCATGGTCGGCATGGCGGACATTGTAGAAGTGCCGGATCAGCGCGCCGGCGACGATGACAAGCGCCACGAGCAGCGGGATGACCGCCGAATTGGCGTAGGTCACCGGATAGTGGTTCGACAGCATCAGGAACAGCACCGGCAGGGTGATGTAGTTGTTGTGCATCGAGCGCTGCTTGGCGGCGCGGCCGTATTTCGGGTCGGGCTTCTCGCCCGCCATCAGCGCGGCGATGACCCTGCGCTGGCCCGGCATGATGTTGAAGAACACGTTGGCGGTCATGATCGTCGCCATCAGCGCGCCGGTATGGATCAGCGCGCCCCGCCCGGAGAACACGCTGGCGAAGGCCCAGCTCGCGGCGACGACATAGCCGAAGCCGAGCACGCCGAGCACGACATCGTTGCGCCCCAGCGGCGACCTGCAGAGCCAATCGTAGAACAGCCAGCCGAAGACCAGCGCGGCGATGCCGATCGCGCCGGCCGCGACGGGCGACAGCGCCATCACCGCCGGATCGATCAGATAGAGCTCCGACTGCGCGTAATAGACCCAGACCAGCAGGAAGAAGCCCGAGATCCAGGTCCAGTAGGCCTGCCATTTGTGCCAGGTCAGATGCTCGGGCAGGCGGTCCGGCGCGACGAGATATTTCCGCATCTCGTAGAAGCCGCCGCCATGGACCTGCCAGGCGACATACTGGTCGGGCTCAGCCCCGTCGCCCGCCGGGAGCGTGAGATCGCCTTTCAGCGAGGCGTCGAGATGGATGAAGAAGAACGACGCCCCGATCCATGCGATCGCGGTGACCACGTGCAGCCAGCGCAACAGCATGCCGCCCCATTCCATCGCATAGTCAAACATGGCGGGCGGGCCGCGGCGATTGACAGGGACGAATCCGGGATGGAACTCTCATGGCTGCGTCCAGACTAGAGTTGGCCTTTTCGGGAAGGCAAGCTCCGTTCCGGGCGGGCGCATCCTTCTGACAGGGAACTCGCAGCGATGGGACGCCTCTCGACGCATGTGCTCGACACGGTCCATGGCCGGCCCGCGCCCGGCGTCATGATCGCGCTGGACCGGCTGACGCCCGAGGGCGGCCGCTGGCGCGTCGCGCAGGCGATGACCAATCTCGACGGCCGCACCGATGCGCCGCTGCTCGCCGGCGAGGCGCTGGTCGCCGGCACCTACGAGCTCTCCTTCTCGATCGGGGCCTATTTCCGCGGGCTCGGCCTGGTCCTGGACGATCCCACCTTCCTCGACGTCGTGCCGATCCGGTTCGGCGTCGCCGATCCCGAGGGGCACTATCACGTCCCGCTCCTGGCCACGCCCTGGAGCTATTCGACCTATCGCGGCAGCTGAAGCGTCATGAGCGCCGAAGCCTACCCCCGCGACCTCAGAGGCTATGGCCGCGACGCGCCGCACCCGCACTGGCCGGGCGAGGCCCGCATAGCCGTGCAGTTCGTGATCAATTACGAGGAGGGCGGCGAGAACAACGTCCTGCATGGCGACGCGGCCTCGGAAGCCTTCC
This sequence comes from Allobosea sp. GW821-FHT12C12, assembly GCF_058807355.1. NCBI lineage: Bacteria > Pseudomonadati > Pseudomonadota > Alphaproteobacteria > Hyphomicrobiales > Alloboseaceae > Allobosea > Allobosea sp. GW821-FHT12C12. The sequence continues at coordinate 239,116 of NZ_JBXAQP010000007.1, read as the reverse complement.
TCTCCGAGATCGTCGGCGCGGCGGCCTGGCCCGGCCAGCGCCACATGAACATGGAGTCGATCTACGAATACGGCTCGCGCGCCGGCTACTGGCGGCTCTGGCGGATGTTCACGCAGCGCAGGATGCCGGTCACGGTCTTCGCAGTTGCGAGCGCGCTCCAGCGTTATCCCGAGATCGTCGACTCGATGCGGGAGGCCGGCTGGGAGATCGCGACCCACGGGCTCAAATGGATCGACTATCGCGACGTCCCGGCCGAGCGCGAGCGCGCCGATATCATCGAGGCGATCCGCATCCAGAAGGACCTGACCGGCGCGCGCCCGCTCGGCTTCTACCAGGGCCGCACCTCGCAGGACACGACGCCGCTGATGATGGCGGAAGGCGGCTTCCTCTACACCGCCGACAGCTATGCCGACGACCTGCCCTACTGGCTCGACGGCCCCGACGGCCCGCAGCTCTGCGTTCCCTACACGCTCGACGCCAACGACATGCGCTTCGCCACGCCGCAGGGCTTCAATGCCGGCGACCAGTTCCTCGCCTATCTGAAGGACAGTTTCGACACGCTCTACGCCGAGGGCGCGACCGCGCCGAAGCTGATGTCGGTCGGGCTGCATTGCCGGCTCGTCGGCCGGCCGGGGCGCGCCGCCGCGCTGGCGCGCTTCCTCGACTATGTGCAATCGCATGACAGGGTCTGGGTCGCGACCCGGCTCGACATCGCCCGCCACTGGATCAGGCAGCATCCGCCCGAGGGCGGCTATGTGCCCTCGCGATTGCCGAAGGCGCTGTTCGTCGAGGTCTTCGGCCGGATCTGGGAGAATTCGCCCTGGGTCGCGGCAAAGGCCTTCGAGGCGGGGCTCGGCCCGCAGCATGACGACGCCGCGGGCCTCCACGCCGCGATGAGCGCGGCGATGCAGGCAAGTTCCCATGACGAGAAGCGCACGCTGCTGCTGGCGCATCCCGATCTCGCGGGCAAGCTCGCCGCCGCCGGCGAACTGACGCCGGAATCGGCCAGCGAGCAGGCCTCGGCCGGGCTCGACCGGCTCTCGAGCGACGAACGCGTCCGCTTCACCGCGCTGAACGAGGCCTACAAGGCCCGTTTCGGCATTCCCTTCGTCATCGCCGTGAAGGGGTTGAGCAAGGACGAGATCGTCGCGGCTTTCGAGGCGCGGCTTGCAAGCTCGCGCGAGCAGGAGTTCGAGACGGCGCTGGCGCAGGTCGAGAGGATTTCGCTTCTGAGGCTGAAGGAGTTGCTGCCTGCCTGACTACAGCCCGCTCACCAGATGCCCGCCATCGACCGCCACGACCGCGCCGGTCATGAAGCGCGAGGCGTCGGAGCAGAGCAGCAGCAGCGGCCCGTCGAGATCGGCGAGATCGGCGGGCCGACGCATCGGAATGCGCCTGATCAGAGCCTGTCCGGCCTCCGTCGCGAAGAAATCGCGATTGAGATCGGTGACGACGTAGCCCGGAGCCAGCGCGTTGACCCTGATCCTGTGGCGCGCCCATTCCAGCGCCAGCGCCTTGGTCAATTGCACCAGTCCGGCCTTCGCGGCCGCATAGGGCGCGACCGAGACCGCGACGCGCTCGCCCAGGATCGAAGCGATGTTGACGATGGCGCCGCCGCTCTCCTGCGTCGCCATGATCCGGGCCGCGCTGCGGGCGGCGAAGAAGCAGCCCTTCAGGTTGATGTCGAGATGGGCGTCCCACTGCGCCTCGCTCAGCTCCATGGCCCGCTCCGGCTCGGCGACGCCGGCATTGTTGACCAGCACGTCGAGCCCGCCGAGCGCGGCGCCGGCCTCGGTGAGGCCGGCCTCGATCGCGGCGACGGAGCCGAGGTCGAGCGCAAGCGGCACGACCTTGCCGGGCAGCGTGGCGCAATCGCCCGCCAGCGCCTCGAGCCGCTCCAGCCGGCGCGCGGCGGCGACGACATGCGCGCCCTGCCCGGCCAGCACCGCTACGAAATGCGCGCCGAGGCCGGACGAGGCCCCGGTCACCAGAACCCGCTTCCCCTTCAGATCCTGGACCATGCCCATCCTTCAAACCTCATCCCGAGGAGGCCCGGAAGGCCGTCGCGAAGGATGCTCCCCAAGGTTCCGGAAGCAACCGGAGCATCCTTCGCGACGCCGCTGGCGCGGCTCCTCAGGATGAGGGCTCAAATCCGACAAATGCAACTGAGCGTGGCCTCAAACCGCCTTCATCTCCGGCGTCGCCTCGCCGATCCGCCTCAGATCGGCGATGAAACGGGCCGTTTCGCGGGCCTGCGCATCCGGGTCCGGCAGGCGCAGCAGATAGGAGGGGTGCACCGTCGCCAGAACGGGCGTGCCGCCGTCGAGCATGACGTCCCGGTCGCGCATCGAGGAGAGCGATGTGGTCTTCCCGAACAGGGACCCCAATGCGGTCGCGCCCAGCGCCACGATCAGCTTCGGCCTGACGAACTCCCGCTCCAGTCCCAGCCAGAACCGGCAGGCCTTGACCTCCCCGGCGTTCGGCTTCTCGTGGATGCGGCGCTTGCCGCGGACCGTGAACTTGAAGTGCTTCACCGCGTTGGTGACATAGGCGCGCGAGCGGTCGAGCCCGGCCTGCGCCATGGCGCGGTCGAACATCCGCCCCGCCGGACCGACGAAGGGCTTGCCCGCGAGGTCTTCCTGATCGCCCGGCTGCTCGCCGACGAACATTACCGGCGCATCGAGCGGGCCTTCGCCGAACACAGTCCGCGTCGCGTCGCGGCAGAGGTCGCAGCGGCTGCAATGACGGGCGGCCATGGCGGCCTGTTCCCAGCTTTGCGGGGTCTCGCCTCCCGCTTCCATCGCCACGGGCTGGCGCCGCGCCTGTCTTAGATGCCGCTCGGGCGGCTGGGTCGGGGCGGTCACGACCATCTCCTGCGCGCGCCGGGACGCGCCGGCGATCAGGGGAGCAATCAGTTCGGCCTCGGGCAGGTTTCGCCAGTACTTCTCCGGCATCTCGGCCTTCATCGCCTTGATCTTGAGCCGGGCGGGATTGAAGATATTGGCGTAATAGGTCCGCCAATAGGCCTCCATCGCATCTTCGTCCGGCGCATCGGCCTTGGTAGCGCCCTCGGCCAGGTGCAGCGTCGCGCCGTCCCAATGCAGCGAGCGCAGCGGCGTCAGGATCGACCAGCGCATCGCCGGGAAGCGCTTGACGAAGAAGGACGAGACACGCTCGACGATGAAATGCCCGGGCTCGAACCAGGCGACATAGGCCTCGCCTCCGTCCGCATCCCGCACCTCCCGAAAGCGCACGAAGGCCGTCATCTTGTGCATGTCGCGCCGGACCGCCCGCGCCATCGCCTCCGCCCGGTGGACATCCGGATCGGTCGCGACCTTGAGCAGATGCGGCTCCTGCTGGAGGCGCAGCAGCAGGCGATAGAGCAGCGCGAAGCGCTCGGGATCGCGATGGCACGCCACCTGCCCGGCCAGATCGGCAAAATCGCGCGGCGCTTTGAGTTCGGGCCCCGCGACCGGCGCGGCTTCATCGACCGCCTCGCCGTCGAACAGCCCCGCCGCCTCGTCGCCCACGATCCAGGCGATATCGCCGGGCAGGACGCCGCGCCGCGCCAGCGCCCGCGCCTGCCGCCGCCAGCCCTCGAGATCGGCGGGATGGGCAAGCCGCGCGACGAACATCACAGCAACTCCAGTTGCCGCGGCCGAGGCGCGAGATGCTGACGCAGCCGCTCGCTGTCGAGCAGGCTTCCCGGCCGCCAATCCACCGTCACGATGAAGTTGCGCAGGATCGTCAGCGAGCGCGCCAACCGCCCGACATCGTCGAGTCGCAAGGAGCGGAAACGCCGCATTTCCAGGATGCGCTTGACGCTGCGCGTGCCCAGGCCAGGAACGCGCAGCAGCGACTCGCGATCGGCCCGGTTGACATCGACGGGAAAGCGCGCCCGGTGGCGCAGCGCCCAGGCGAGCTTGGGATCGACCGTAAGATCGAGCATTCCGCCCGACGCATCGTCGAGGATTTCGTCGACCTCGAAGCCGTAGAAGCGCGTCAGCCAGTCGGCCTGGTAGAGCCGGTGCTCGCGCATCAGCGGCGGCTCGGAGAGCGGCAGTCGCGCGGACGAATCCGGGATCGGGCTGAAGGCGGAATAGTAGACCCGGCGCAGGCCGAAGCTGCCATAAAGCTGCGCGCTGCGCTGCAGGATCGCGGCGTCGCTGGCCCCGTCCGCGCCGACGATGAGCTGGGTGCTCTGACCCGCCGGCGCGAAGCTCGGCGCCTTGCGCGAGATCGCGCGCTCCGCCTTGCCCTCCGCGATCCTGAGCTTCAGCCCGCCCATCGTGGCGCGGATGTCGCGCGGCTGCTTTTCGGGAGCGAAGCGCTTCAGCGAAACCTCGCTCGGCAGTTCGACATTGACCGAGACGCGGTCGGCATGAAGCCCGGCCTGCGCCACGAGGTCGGGACTGGCGCTCGGGATCAGCTTGAGATGGATGTAGCCGCGGAAGTGATGGATTTCGCGCAGGCTCTGCGCCACCCGCACCATCTCGGCCATGGTGTAGTCCGGCGAACGGATGATCCCGGAGGACAGGAACAGCCCTTCGATGTAGTTCCGCTTGTAGAAGTTCAGCGTCAGATCGACGACCTCTTCGACCGAGAAGCGCGCGCGCCGGACATTGCTCGACGAGCGGTTGATGCAGAAGGCGCAGTCATAGCTGCAGAAATTCGTCAGCAGGATCTTCAGCAGCGAGATGCAGCGCCCGTCCGGCGCATAGGAATGGCAGATGCCCGAGCCGGTCGTCGAACCGATGCCCTTGCCGCCAAGGGAATCACGCTTGGTCGTGTTGCTGGAGGCGCAGGAGGCGTCGTATTTCGCCGCATCGCTGAGGATCTCCAGTTTCTCCATCACGGTCGGCTGTGCCACGGGCGATCCTTATGTTCCCGCTCTGTTCTAGCGCGCGACGGAGTTGCCCGCCAGTCCCGCCAGTCGTGACCGTTCGCCGCGGCGTGACGCCGATCGCGTCGTTTGCCGGCGACGTTGCGGAACCGGCATCCCGTGATCGCGTTATCGCAGCAGGTTCGACACAGGAGAGACAGATGTTCCGCCTTCTTCTCATCATCGCGGTTCTGGCGATCGGCTACGATTCGGTCGTTTATCAGGGCGCCTATACCCGCAACGCCTGGACGCGCGTGGTCGGCGTCACCGATTCGGCGATCAAGAACGCGCGCGAGTTCGGCCGCGACGTGCGCGAGGAAACCCGCAGCCAGATCAACTGAGCGGTCTGGATTTTCGAGCCGGCGGCAGGACATTGCCGCCGGCTTTTTTCGTGTCGGGAAGCGCCGGCCCGAAACATCCCGCATCGCAGCGAATTCGGCTGGACAGGGCGCGGCGTTACTCCGATGTTCGCTGCCAGCGAAACAGCCGGGAGCTCGACGCTTGAACGAGACAGCCATGCCGGCCGGGCTTGCCGCCGCCACCGATTCCGCGATGCTGGTCGAGACGTTGAAGGCCGAGATCGTCAGGAAGCTGACCTATTCGCTCGGCAAGAATCCGTCGGTCGCGCAACCTCACGACTGGCTGACGGCCGGCATCCTGGCGGCGCGGGACCATGTCGTCGACGTATGGCAGCGCTCGACCGGCGAGAGCTACAGGACCGGCCGCAAGCGGGTCTACTACCTGTCGCTCGAATTCCTGATCGGCCGCTCTCTCGCCGACGCGCTCAACAATCTAGGCCTGACCGGCGCGATGGCGCAGGCGATGGCCGATCTTGGCGTCGATCTCGCCGCGATCGAGACGATCGAGCCCGACGCAGCGCTCGGCAATGGCGGTCTCGGCCGTCTCGCCGCCTGCTATCTCGAAGCCATGGCCTCGACCGGCGTGCCGGCGCTTGGCTACGGCATCCGCTACGATCACGGCCTGTTCAAGCAGCGCATCGAGGGCGGCAGGCAGGTCGAGATCCCCGAGGACTGGCTATCCTTCCGCAATCCCTGGGAGTTCGAGCGGCGCGAGAGCGCCTACCAGATCGGCTTCGGCGGCGGCGTGACCCCGGCCGGCAAGCCGGGCGAGGTCGCCTGGGCGCCCGAGGAGACGGTGTTCGCCGTCGCCTACGACACGCCGATCATCGGCTGGCGCGGCCGCGACGCGACGACCCTGCGGCTCTGGCGGGCGCGGGCGCTGCATCCGCTCTCGCTCGACGCCTTCAACCAGGGCGACCTCGTCGGCGCCGTCGCCGAGCGCAACCGCGCCGAGGCGATCTCCAAGGTGCTCTACCCGAACGATTCGACCCCGGCCGGGCAGGAGTTGCGGCTGCGGCAGGAGTTCTTCTTCACCTCGGCGTCGCTGCAGGATCTGGTGCGGCGGCACTATCGCCAGTTCGGCACGCTCGAAACCCTGCCCGACAAGGTCGCGATCCAGCTCAACGACACCCATCCGGCGCTCGCGGTCGCCGAGCTGATGCGGCTGCTGATCGACCAGCACGGCATGGCCTGGGAGAGGGCGTGGGAACTGACCAGCGCCACCATCTCCTACACCAACCATACCCTTCTGCCCGAGGCGCTGGAGACCTGGCCGGTCGCGTTGATGGAGCGGCTGCTGCCGCGCCACATGCAGATCATCTTCGGCGTCAATGCGCGCTTCCTCGAAGGGGTGCGCCGCTCCGCGGGCGGCGAGAACGTCGATCTCGCCGCGATCTCGCTGATCGACGAGCATCACGGCCGGCGCGTGCGCATGGCCCATCTCGCCTTCGTCGGTTCGCACACCGTCAACGGCGTCTCGGCGCTGCATTCCGACCTGATGCGGAAGACCGTATTCGCGCCGCTCCACGCGATCTTCCCGAAGCGGATCACCAACGTCACCAACGGGATCACGCCGCGGCGCTGGCTCTATGGCGCCAATCCCGGCCTGACGAAACTGCTGAGCGATATCTGCGGCGACGGGCTGACCGACGATATCGAGCAGATCGACCGCCTCGCGGCCCATTCCGGCGATGCGTCCCTGCACGGAAAGCTCGCCGCGATACGCCGCCACAACAAGCTGAGGCTCGCCAGGGTCGTCCAGCACGAGACCGGCGTGGTGATCGATCCAGACGCGATGTTCGACGTCCAGATCAAGCGCATCCACGAATACAAGCGCCAGCTCCTCAACATCCTCGAGACGATCGCGCTCTATGACGCGATGCGCTCCGAACCCTATCGCGACTGGGCCCCGCGCGTGAAGATTTTCGCGGGCAAGGCCGCTTCGAACTACGGCATGGCCAAGGCGATCATCAACCTGATCAACGACGTCGCGACCGTGGTGAACAACGACATCACCACGCGCGACCGGCTCAAGGTCGTGTTCCTGCCGAACTACAATGTCAGCGCGGCCGAGATCATCATCCCGGCCGCCGACGTCTCCGAGCAGATCTCGACCGCCGGCATGGAGGCGTCCGGCACCGGCAATATGAAGTTCGCGCTGAACGGCGCCCTGACCATCGGCACCATGGACGGCGCCAATATCGAGATCAGCGAGCGCGTCGGCCTCGACAATATCGTGATCTTCGGCATGAGCGCCGCCGAGGTCGAGGCCGCCAAGCGCGCCCCCCGCCCGACCGACGACGTCATCGACGCCTGTCCTCATCTCGAAGGCGTGCTCGATGCCGTGGCCGGCGGCGCCTATTCGCCCGGCGACCGCAACCGCTATGTCGGGCTCGTCGACGCGCTCAGGGCCAATGACTGGTTCATGGTTCTGAACGATTTCGAGAGCTACCGGCTGGCGCAGCGCCGGCTCGATACGCTCTGGGCCGACCAGCCGGTCTGGTGGACCAAGTCGGTCGCCAACACGGCCCATTGCGGCTGGTTCAGCGCCGACCGCGCCGTCCGCGAATACGCGCAGCGGATCTGGCGCGTGCCGGCCGGCGGCGCGCTTCAGGGCTGAGGCGCTTGGGCAAGCCGTGGCGGATCGCGCCCTGCCCGCTCCCCGCGCGGATGGGCGCGACCCTCGCTGAAGACGGCGTCGCCTTCGCCGTCTTCTCGCGCCATGGCGAGCGCATCGAGCTTTGTGTGCTCGACGAGGCGGGAGAGCGCGAGACGGCGCGCGCGCCGCTGCCCTGCCGCAGCGGCGACATCCATCACGGTTTCCTGCCCGGCGCGAAGGCGGGGCTGCGCTATGGCCTGCGCGCATCCGGTGCATGGCAGCCGGAGCGCGGTCACCGCTTCGATGCGTCGAAGCTGCTGATCGACCCTTATGCCACGCTGGTCGACCGGCCGTTCCGCTGGGATGTGAGGCTGGCGCAGCGCGGCGTAGACACCAGTGCGCTCGTGCCGGCCTGCGTCGTGACGGAAGCCCTCGTCCCGCACCGGGCCGGGATCGAACAGACCCCCGCCCTCATCTACGAGCTCGCGGTCAAATCCTTCACGATGCGCCATCCCGACATGCCGCCGCCCCTGCGCGGCACGCTCGCGGCGCTGACAGAGCCGGCGATTCTCGCCCATCTCCAGCGGCTCGGCGTCAGCCATGTCGAGCTGATGCCGGTGGCGGCCTGGATGGACGAGCGCCACCTGCCGCCGCTCGGCCTCGCCAATGCCTGGGGCTACAACCCGGTGAATTTCTTCGCGCTCGATCCGCGCCTAGCCCCAGGCGGGAGCGCCGATCTCGCCCGGCTCTGCGAGGCCTACCGTGAAGCCGGCGTCGGCGTGATTCTCGACATCGTCTTAAACCACACCGCCGAGAGCGACGAGCATGGCGCGACGATCTGCCTGCGCGGGCTCGACAACGCGGTCTATTACCGCCATGCGGCCGACGATCCCGGCCGGCTCGTCAACGACACCGGCTGCGGCCATACGCTGGCGCTCGACCGCGCCCCCGTCGTCCGCATGGCGATGGACAGCCTGAGGCGCTGGCGCGCGCTCGGCGTCGCCGGCTTCCGCTTCGATCTCGGCACGGTGATGGGTCGCTCCGACATCGGCTACTCTCAGGACGCAGCCCTCTTCGCCGCCATCCTGCAGGATCCCGACCTGTCGCAGGCGATCCTCATCGCCGAGCCCTGGGACATCGGCCCGGGCGGCTATCGGCTCGGCGAGTTCCCAGCACCCTTCGCCGAATGGAACGGCCGCTACCGCGACGATGTCCGCCGCTTCTGGCGCGGCGACGCCGGCATGGCCGGCGCGCTGGCGACGCGGCTCGCCGGCTCGTCGGACCTGTTCGCGAGCCGCCATCGCGGCCCGAACGCCTCGGTCAACTTCGTCTGCGCCCATGACGGCTTCACCCTCGCCGACCTCGTCAGCTACGCGACCAGGCACAACGAGGCCAATGGCGAGGGCAACCGCGACGGCGACGCCGACAGCCACGGCTGGAACAACGGCGTCGAGGGAGGGAGCGACGATCCCGCCGTGAAGGCCGCCCGCGACCGCGACATGCGCGCCCTGCTGGCGACGCTCTTCCTCTCGCGCGGCGTGCCGATGCTGACCGCGGGCGACGAATTCGGCCGGACCCAGCATGGCAACAACAACGCCTACTGCCAGGATAACGCAGCGTTCTGGCTGGATTGGGAGAGTGCGGATGAGGCGCTGATCGGCTTCGTGGCGGAGCTGTCCCGCCTGCGCCGCGAACACCCTCTGCTCCGCTCGAACGCCTTCCTCACGGGACGGGCGGCGGCAGACGGCCTGCCGCCCGACGCAGCCTGGCTGAAGGTCGACGGCACGCCGATAGGCGAAGCCGACTGGAACGGGATCGACGCTTTCGCGCTGCTGCTGTCCGACCAGACGCAGCAGCTGCTGATCGCGGTCAATCGCAGCGAGAAGCCGACTTCGTTTACGTTTCCGGACGGCGGCTGGCGAAAACTCCTGTTATCGACGGCCAGCGACAGCGAGGCGAGCCTGCCGGCGCGCGGTGTTGCGTTATGGCGTCGTTAGTGCCCCCTCCCGTCATGGTCGGGCTTGTCCCGACCATCCACGTCTTCCGCCGTCGAACCCCATGATCAGCGCGGATGCTCGCCATGAGGGCGAGCATGACCGACGGGCTTCAGGTTCGCTATCGATACCCCTCACATCAGCACGATCAGCGACCGCGGCGAGAGCGTGATCTCGCTGTCCGCCTTCAGCCCCTTGCGGCCCTCGTCGGAGCCCGGCCCGGTCTCGGTGTCGAGCACGACCGACCATGACCCCGCCTTCACGCGCGCCGGAATCTTGAAGACAACGTCTCCGTCGAAGGCGTTGAAAAGAATCAACGCCTCGTCGCCGCCCTCCTCGACATCCGGCATGTGCAGCAGCAGTCCGATGGCGCGCAGGCCCTCGTCGTCCCAGTGCTCCTCCTGTTGGTCGCCGCCGGCGGGATTGACCCAGCGCAGCACGCAGCCGTCGCGGAAGCCGGCCCGGCGGAAGATCGCGTGCTCGGCCCGCAACTGCGTCACCCGCCGCACGAAGCCGGTCAGCGCCTTGTCGCGCTCGGTGATGCGGTCCCACTTGATCCAGCCGAGTTCGTTGTCCTGGCAATAGACGTTGTTGTTGCCGTCGTTGGAGTGGCCCAGCTCGTCGCCGGCCAGGATCATCGGCGTGCCGTGCGACAGCAGCAGCGTCGCCAGCAGGTTGCGCTTCTGGCGCTCCCTGGCGGTGATGATGCCCTCGTCGTCGGTCGGGCCCTCGACGCCGAAATTGAACGACAGGTTGTGGCCGTGGCCGTCCTTGTTGTCCTCGCCGTTGGCCTCGTTGTGCTTCTCGTTGTAGGAGACGAGATCGTTCAGCGTGAAGCCGTCATGGGCGGTGATGAAGTTGACGCCGGCCCAGGGGCGGCGCCCACGCTGGTCGTAGACGTCGCCCGATCCGGTGACGCGGGCGGCGAGGTCGCGCACGATCCCCTCCTCGCTCTTCCAGTAGGCGCGCACGGTGTCGCGGTACTTGTCGTTCCACTCGGCCCAGCCCGGCGGAAAACCGCCGACCTGGTAGCCGCCGGGCCCGATGTCCCAGGGCTCGCCGATCAGCTTGACCTTGCGCAGGACAGGGTCCTGCCCCATCGCATCGAAGAAGCCGCCGCGCTGGTCGAAGCCGTGTGGCTCGCGCCCGAGGATGGTGCCGAGATCGAAACGGAAGCCGTCGACCTCCATCACCTCGACCCAGTAGCGCAGCGAATCCAATACCATCCGCAGCACTTGCGGATGGCTGGTGTTGACCGTGTTCCCCGTGCCGGTGTCGTTGATGTAGAAGCGCGCCTCGTCCGGCATCGTCCGGTAATAGGAAAAGTTGTCGATGCCCTTGAAGGAGAGCGTCGGGCCCATCTCGTTGCCCTCGGCGGTGTGGTTGTAGACCACGTCCAGAATGACCTCGAGGCCGGCATCGTGGTACTTGCGCACCATGTCGCGGAAGGAGACGAGGCCGCCTGAGCCGAGATAGCGCTTCATCGGCGCGAAGAAGCCGATCGTGTTGTAGCCCCAGTAGTTCGTCAGGTTCTTCGCGACGAGGTGGTGGTCGTCGAGATAGGCATGCACCGGCAGGAGCTCGACCGAGGTGACGCCGAGGCTCCCGATATAGTCGACGATCTGCCTCTCGCCGAGCCCGTCGACCGTGCCGCGCATCGCTTCCGGCACGCCCTTGTGCAGCCTGGTGAAGCCGCGCACATGCGTCTCGTAGAAGATCGTCCGGTCCCATGGTATCGACGGCCCGGCGGGGCGCGCGCGATCCGCGCGAAGATCGCTGACCACGCATTTCGGCGTGAAGGGCGCGCTGTCGAGTTCGCTGAAGCTCAGATCAGGATCCGTCCCGGCCCCGACATCGTAGCCGTAATGGGCGTCGTTCCAGGCGATCTCTCCGGCATAGTCCTTCGCATAGGGATCGAGCAGCAGCTTGTTGGCGTTGAAGCGATGGCCTTCCTCCGGCGCGAAGCGGCCATGGACCCGGTATCCGTAACGCTGACCCGGCTTCACCCCGGGCACATAGCCATGCCAGATCTCGTCGGTGTATTCCGGCAGCGTGATCCGCGCCGTCTCGTGCTGCCCGCTCTCGTCATAGAGGCAAAGCTCGACACGTTCGGCATAAGCCGAGAACAGCGCGAAATTGGCGCCGTCGGCATCGGTCGTCGCGCCGAGTTCGTCGCCATGACCCGCCTTGATCTCGATCGCGCCCTGCCCAGCCATGATAGTCGCCCCGTCGCGATCGGGCGGGACGCAAGCTCGCGGCGCCCGCCGCAATCACTTCGTCGCAATTCAGGTTCACCGTCGCAGGGCAGGCAACGCCGGCTGCGCCCGGCGGGTTCCCGGCTCGCGGCCCCGGAATTGCATGTTTATTTTGCAACGCAGCATGGAACTTTAACCACCCACCCCCCGTTGTCGTTCAAACGCGTCGAGGCACGAGACGATGGCCGATCCGAAGCAGTCTTTGACGGACGCGGTTTCCGCGACTTCGGGCCATGCTCTGACTTATGCCGCCGCCGTAAAGGACGGCCCCCCCGAACTCGGGTCGCGATTGGCCGCGACCACGAAACTTCTTTTCGTCACCTCCGAAATGGGCGATTTCGTCAAGGCCGGCGGGCTCGGCGAAGTCTCGTCCGCATTGCCTCGCCAGCTCCGCGCGCTCTGCGACGTCCGTGTCCTGATCCCGGGTTATCGTCAGGTCCGCGCCGCCAGGCCCGCCATGGACGTGATCCGGAGGATGCCGCGCACGGCGAGCCTGCCACCCTGGTCGCTCGGCCGCTTCAGCACGGCAGACGGCCTCGTCATCTACGCGGTTCTGTGCGACGAACTCTACGACCGCGAAGGCTCGCCCTACGGCCCCTATGCCGGCGGCGATTTCAGCGACAACGACATCCGCTTCGCCAGGCTTTCGCTCGCCGCCGCCGAGCTGGCGGCCGGCGAGGCCGATCCGAACTGGAAGCCCGACATCCTGCACGTCAACGACTGGCCGTCAGGCATGGCGCCGGGCTATCTGCGCTGGAAGGGCCTCGACACGCCTTCGATCCTGACGATCCACAACCTCGCCTATCAGGGCCTCTACCAGCCGGCCCGCATGGGCGCGCTCGGAATCCCCGATCTCGCCTTCTCGGTGAACGGCGCCGAGTTCCACGGCAAGATCTCGTTTCTCAAGGCCGGCATCTTCTACGGCTCGCACGTCACGACCGTGAGCGAGACCTATGCCAGCGAGATCACCACGCCTGAGCACGGCTGCGGACTGGAAGGCCTGCTCAAGACCCGCATGGACGAGGGCCGCCTGACCGGCATCGTCAACGGCATCGACGACAGCTGGACCTCGCCGGCCGTCGGCGAAAAGGCGATGGCCGAGCGCGTGCGCGCCTGGAAGCGCCAGAGCGCCGCCGATATCCGCAAGACCTTCGAGCTTCCGGAAACGAAGGGCCCGCTGTTCTCGATCATCTCGCGGCTGGTGCATCAGAAGGGCATCGACCTTTCGATCGAGGCGGCGGAGACCATCGTCGCCAGCGGCGGCCAGCTCGTCGTCACGGGCCGCGGCGAGCCCAGGCTTGAGGACGCGATCGAGCGGCTGGCGCGCCAGAACCCCGACTCCATCGCGGCCCGCATCGGCTTCGACGACGCCGAGGCGCGACGCATCTTCGCCGCGAGCGATTTCCTGCTGATGCCCTCGCGCTTCGAACCCTGCGGCCTCAGCCAGATGTACGCCCAGCGCTTCGGAGCCCTGCCGATCGCATACCGCACCGGCGGGCTGGTCGACACGATCGAGGACGGTCTGTCGGGCTTCCTGTTCTCGTCTCTGACTGGCGCCGGCCTGACCTCCGCCGTCACGCGGGCGCTTGCCGCCTACCGCTCCAAGCGCGCCTTCAGGCAGATGCGCGAGCATGCGATGGCCAAGCGCTTCGACTGGAGCCGCCCGACGCATCGCTATGCCGATGTCTACGCCCGGGCGCTGGCCGCCTGAGCGCCTCCTGCCATCGCATCAGCTCTTTTTGCTCGGAGCGGCCTTGGTCGCGCCGGCCTTCGCCGGCGGCTTGGCCTCGGCCGGGCTTTTCCGGGTTGCGGAAACCTTGCCTTTCGCCGGTGTCTTCGCCTGTGCGCCCGCGCTCTTTTGCGCGGCCGGACTGCTCAGGCTGCCTTCGACCCGCGCCTCGGCCTGGCGCCAGTGTTCGATGTCTCGACCGGCCGGCTTCCCTTCCGCCTCCCAGATGGCATAGGCCGTGTCGCGGACGATCTGTTCCCGGCTCATCTGCATTCTCCCTTTCGTAAGCGTCGACATCCGTGGGACAACAGCGAGGTCGAACCATGGTTCCGCGCCGCCTGTCCGAAGGAAACAAGCTCCGCATGCAGGAACGGAACCAGCCGTCATTGCGTTGCACCATCATAGGCTCGGCCATCGTCGCGGAGCTTCGCGACCGGCAGGACCAGACACGATGACGCGCCCGATTCCCTTTCGCCTGCCCGGCCTGCCGATCCACGACCGCGAGCGGCTGGAAGCCGGAACCCACCCCGATCCATTCGCCGTCCTCGGCAAGCACCATGTCGGCGAGCGTTGCCTCGTGCGCGCCTTCCTGCCCGGCGCGACCTATGTCGAACTCGTCACCGGCGAAGGCGAAACGCGCCGGACCGCCGCGATGGTCGATCATGGCGGCGGGCTGTTCGAGGCGCTCTGTCCGCCCGACGAGCGTTATCGCCTGCGCGCCGCCTGGCCCGGCGGCATCAGCGAGAGCGCCGACCCCTACAGCTTCGGCCTGCTGCTGTCCGAGGACGACATCTATCTCTTCGCCGAGGGCCGGCATTTCGATCTGTCGACGCGCTTTGGCGCTAATCTGCGCAGGATCGACGGCGTCGACGGCGTGCTCTTCGCGGTCTGGGCGCCCAATGCCGGCAGCGTTTCCGTCGTCGGCGAGTTCAACGGCTGGGACCAGCGCCGCCTGCCGATGCGCCGCCGGCTCGGACCGGGCATATGGGAAATCTTCGTGCCGGGCCTGACCGAGGGCACGATCTACAAATATGCGATCACCACCCCGTCCGGCGAGCGCCTGCCCTGGAAGGCCGATCCGCTGGCGCGCCGGACCGAGCTGCCGCCGGCGACCGGCTCCGTCGTGGCGGCGACGCCTGCCTTCGATTGGAGCGACGAGGACTGGCTGAGGACGCGCGAGGCCGCGCACCCGATGGCCGAGCCGATGTCGACCTACGAGGTCCATGTCGGCTCCTGGCTGCGCACGGAATGGGGCCAGATGGGCTCCTGGAACGAGGCCAGCGACCGGCTGATCCCCTATCTTCGGCACATGGGTTTCAGCCATGTCGAATTGCTGCCGATCACCGAGCATCCCTTCGGCGGCTCATGGGGCTATCAGCCGCTGGCGCTGTTTTCGCCGACCGCGCGGCTCGGCGCGGCCGAGGACTTCGCCCGCTTCGTCGACAAGGCCCATGCCGCCGGCATCGGCGTGATCCTCGACTGGGTGCCGGCGCATTTTCCCTCGGATGAGCACGGGCTTGCCCGCTTCGACGGCACGGCGCTCTACGAGCATGAGGATCCGCGTCAGGGCTTCCATCGCGACTGGAACACGCTGATCTACAATGTCGGCCGGCGCGAGGTGCGCGGCTTCCTGATCGCCTCGGCGCTCTGGTGGGTCGAGACCTTCCATCTCGACGGCCTGCGCGTCGATGCCGTCGCCTCGATGCTCTACCGCGACTACAGCCGCCCGCCCGGCGAATGGGTGCCGAACGAGTATGGCGGGCGCGAGAACCTCGAGGCGATCTCGTTCTTCCAGGAACTCAACACTTTGGTCGGCGCGCGGGGCCGCGGCGCGGTCACCATCGCCGAGGAATCGACCGCCTGGCCCGGCGTCACCAGCCCGGTCCATCATGGCGGCCTCGGCTTCCATTTCAAATGGAACATGGGCTGGATGCACGACACGCTGCGCTATTTCGCGCGCGATCCGATCCATCGCGGCCATCATGGCGACGACATCACCTTCGGCCTGATCTACGCGTTCTCGGAGAATTTCGTGCTGCCGATCTCGCATGACGAGGTCGTGCACGGGAAGGGCTCGCTGCTCTCGCGCATGCCGGGCGACGACTGGCAGCGTTTCGCGAACCTGCGCCTGTTCCTCGCGATGATGTGGAGCCATCCCGGCAAGAAGCTGCTCTTCATGGGCTGCGAGTTCGGGGCGGAGCACGAATGGAGCGTCGACGCGCCCTTCCCCTGGCCCCACCCCTATGACGAGCGCCGCCAGGGCGTCTCCAGGCTGGTGCGGGATCTGAATGCGCTTTATCGCGGCACCCCCTCGCTCCACCGGCTCGACCATGCGCCCGAGGGTTTCGCCTGGATCGTCGGCGACGACGGCGCCAATTCGGTCTTCGCCTTCGGCCGCTCGGGCGGGCCGGGCACGCCCGACATCCTCGTCGTCGCCAACATGACGCCGGTCCCGCGCCACGACTATCGCATCGGCGTGGTGAAGCCCGGCCTCTGGCGCGAGCGCCTGAACAGCGACGCCGGCATCTACGGCGGAGCCGGCATCGGCAATGGCGGCGAGCGAAAGACCGATCCCGTCGCGGCGCATGGCGAGAGGCAGAGCCTCGCGCTGACGCTGCCGCCGCTCGGCCTGATCGTGCTGGAGCATGATCCTGCCAGCCGCTAGTCCTGCCTCGACGTTTCCGATCCGGAGCCCGCGATGAGCGACGAAACCCTGCGCCAGCTCGCAGCCAAGGCCGGCGTCGCGCCGCAATGGACCGACCAGTCCGGCGAATTGCGCGACGTCTCGCCCGACAGCCTGCGCGCCATCCTGTTCGCGCTCGGCCTGCCGGCCGACAGCGACGCCTCCCTGCGCAATTCGCTCTCGATGGTCGAGGGCGGCGTCAACGCGGTCGCGATCTCGCGCTTCACCACGGCGCGCGTCGGCCAGCCCGTGGCTCTGCCGATCGCCGGCGCGCCGGGCTCTTCCGTCGAACTCCTTCTGGAGGGCGGCGCGCAGCGCGTCGTCACCACCAGCGAAGGCTATGACGGCTCGCTGCTGCTGCCGGCCTTCGACGAACCGGGCTATCACACCGTCCGCACGGCCGATGGCGACTTCACCGTCGCGACCGCGCCAGAGCGCTGCATCACCTTCGCCGACCTGAATGGCCGGAACGGCTTCGGGCTGGCGGCGCAGATCTATTCGCTGCGGAGCGACGGCGACGGCGGCATCGGCCATTTCGGCGGCGTCGCGGCGCTGGGACGAAGCGCGGCGGCGCGCGGCGCGCAGGCTTTGGCGATCAGCCCGGTCCATGCGCTCTACGGCGCGGAGCCCGGCCATTTCAGCCCGTACTCGCCGTCGACCCGCCTGTTCTTCAATCCGCTCCATGCCGATCCGACGACGGCCTTTCCGGAGGATCTCGTCCAGGCGATCGTCGAGCGGTCAGGCCTCGGCGAGGACATGGCGAGGCTCGCCGGCCTGCGCCAGGTCGATTGGGTCGCCGCGACGCCGCTGCGCCAGCGCCTGCTGCGCGGGCTTTATGAGGTGCTGCGCGACCCCGATCGCGCGCCCGAGCCGGCGCGTCATGAATTCGAGCGCTATCTCGCCGATGCCTCGCCGCTGCTGCGGGCGCACGCGACTTTCGAGGTGCTGCACGCCGCCCAGCTCGAGCGCGACCCTGGCGCCTGGAGCTGGCGCGACTGGGAGGCCGGCTACCGCGACCCGGACGGCGAAGCGGTCGCGGCCTTCGCGACCGAGCGTCCCGACGAGATCGCCCACCAGATCTTCCTGCAATGGCTGACAGGCCGCTCCTATGGCCAGGCCCAGCAGGCCTGCCGCGAGGCCGGGATGAACGTCGGCCTGATCGCCGATCTCGCCATCGGGATGGACGGGGCCGGCAGCCACGCCTGGAGCCGCCAGCACGAGGTGCTCGGCGGCCTGAGCGTCGGCGCGCCGCCTGACTATTACTCGGCCGAGGGCCAGAGCTGGGGTCTGACCACTTTCTCGCCGCGCGGGCTCGCGACCTCCGGCTACGCGCCCTTCATCGAGACGCTTCGCGCCAGCCTGCGCTATGTCGGCGGCATCCGCATCGATCACGTCATGGGCATGAGCCGGCTCTGGCTCGTGCCAGAGGGGACGAGCGCGCTCGACGGGGCTTACGTGACCTTTCCGTCCGAGACGCTGTTTAGGCTGATCGCGCTCGAATCCTGGCGGCATAGGGCGATCGTCATCGGCGAGGATCTCGGCACCCTGCCGGACGGCTTTCGCGACTATCTGCGCCAGCAGGGCGTCGCGGGCCTGCGCGTGCTGCGCTTCGAGAAGAACGACCATGGCTATATCCAGCCCGAGCACTGGGACCCCGCCGCCGCCGCCCTGACCACGACGCACGACCTGATCGCCACCGCCGGCTGGTGGGCCGGAGCCGATATCGAACCCGCCGACGATCGGGATGCGCAGGATCTGCGCGCCTGGAATCGCGGGCTGCTCTGGGGCTCCTTCGAGAACGCCGGACTGGTCCAGGGCGAGCGGCCCGCGCCCGACGACCCCGACCCGGTTGTCGACGCCGCGATCCGCTATGTCGCAAAGACGCCCTGCACGCTGAAGCTGCTCGCGATCGAGGACGCGCTCGGCCTGCGCGACCAGCCCAACGTGCCGGGCACCACGACGGAAAAACCGAACTGGCGGCACAGGCTGGACGGGGATGCCGGCGCGCTGCTCGACGGCGGGGCGGTGCAGGCGAGGCTGCGCCATCTCGGTCCGCCGCGCGATAGCGGGAGCTAGCCGCTCCCGCGCAGCGACCAGACGCCGACGGGCACGACGGGCAACGCATCGGCTAGAAGCAGGTCGCCCGTAGCGGCGAGTTCGGGGCCGACGACCGCCTCCCATGCGGCCTCCGCATCCCGAAGCACGACCCGCGTATCCCCCCACCAGGCCCGGTCCGGCACGATCGCCTCGCCGCCGGCCATGCCGCCGGCGCAGCAGCGGGCGAGGACCACGAGCGCGGCTCGATCGCCAGAGCGCCGCAGGAACGCCATCGCGTTTTCCGCGCGCTCGCCTGTGACCGCCAATGGCTCGTGGCTGCCCTCGCCGAACAACTCCGGATCGCCTTGGCGCAGCGCGAGCAGCTTGCGCAGCATGGTCTGCTTGATCCGGCCGTCGCGCCAGCTTTCCGCCAGCAGGTCGAGCGTCAGGCGCTGCGCCAGCGCGATCCGGCGCGCGCCGAAATCGACCGGCCGGCGATTGTCGGGATCGACCAGGCTGAAATCCCAGAACTCCGTGCCCTGATAGGTGTCCGGAAGGCCGGGCGCGAGGCAGCGCAGCGCCATCTGAACCAGGCCGTTCAGCGCGCCGGGACGCGCGATAAGAGCGACGAAGGCGCCCGTCTCGGCGAGGAAGTCCGCGCTCTGGCTCGGCATCAAAGCGGCCTGGATGAAGAGCTCCGCCTTGTTCTCGTAAGCCTCGTTCGGCGCGGCCCAGCCCGAGCGCAGCTTGCCTTCGCGCAGCGCCTTCCGCGACCAGGCCGCCAGGCGCGTGGCGAAGGCCTCGAGCCCGGCGGCGTCATCGGGCGCGAGGCCGAGCGGCCAGGCTCCGACCATCATCTGGTAGAGCATGTACTCGTCGGCCCGGTCGAAGCCGTCCGGCCGTATCCCCGCGTTCAGAATGCTCCAGCGCTCGGTCGCGTCGATCCAGGCCCGCGGCATCTCGCTGATCACGGCGAGCCGCGCCCGGACATCCTCGCCGCGCTTGTGGTCATGGGTCGCGGTGGCGAGCTGCGAGCGCGGCAGATGAGTCGCGCGCGCCTGCATCATCGCGTGGAACGCCTCGACGTCGAGCCCGAGCACGCCGGCATCGAACCCGACATCGTTGCGCGAGAGCAGCCGGCCATAGCGATAGAAGGCCGTGTCCTCGACCGCCTTCGCGGCCAGCGGCGCGGTGAGCTGGTTGAAGCGCCGGATCGCGGTGACGCGCGAGGGTCGCAGGCCCTCCTCGCCCTGCCCGGCCATCACCGAGGCGACGAAGCGCAGCGCCGGCGGATCGCTTAGCGGCGCGGCGAGCGCGGCGTCGAGCGCGGCCTGCAGCCGCTCGCCCGCGCCGACGCCGTCATCCTGTCCGGTCGCGTAGCTGCGATAGGCCCGCATCTGCACGATCAGGCTGGTGACGGCCCGGCGCAGGGCGGCGCGCGTGATGCCCTCGCCGTCGCGATGCTCGGCGCCGGCCTGTTCGAGCGCGTCGATCAGGCGCTCGCGCTGCCCGTCGAAGCCATGCGACAGGATTTCGTGGCGGGCGATCTCCTCCTCGCCGTGGAAATCGCGCGGCCGCCCGCTGATCACCGCCCAATGCGCCGACAGCGGCGCGCGCGCCTCGGGCTTGTGCTGGAACGCCGAGACCTGGTCCATGAAGTCGTATCCGGTCGAGCCGTCGACGTTCCAGTCCGCCGGGATATGCTCGCCCGAAGCGAGTATCTTCTCGACGACGAGCCAGGCCCTGCCCTGCCCGCTTCCGGGCGGACGCTCGCCCCGCCGCGCATCGAGTTCGCTCCTGAGCTTGCGGCAATAGCCGGCCGGGTCGCCGAGGCCGTCGACATGATCGATGCGCAGACCGTCGATCACGCCCTCGGCGTAGAGCCTGAGCGCCAGCGCGTGCTTGGCGGCGAAGGCGGCGGGCTCCTCCATCCGGATCGCGGCGAGCTGGGTGATGTCGAAGAAGCGCCGCCAGTTGATCCGGTCGCCGGCGTTGCGCCACCAGTCGAGCAGGAAGTTCTGCTTCGCGATTAGCGCGTCCAGCTTGGCCGCATCGTCATAGGCGCCGATGCCGGCCGCCGCGATTCCGGCCTCGTCCTCGGGCCGGATCGGGAACAGGTGCTCGCCATGGGCGATCGCATAGCCGCCCCCTTCGCGCGTGATCAGCGCGAGCCCGCCTTCCGCCAGGACGTTGCGGTAGGGTTCGCCGAGGAAGGGAGCGTGGACCTTGCCGGCCAGTTCCTTGTCCGGCGTGTCGAAATCGACGTCGAACCAGCTCGCATAGGCGCTGGCGCGACCGTGCTGGAGCAGGTCGAGCCACATCGGGTTGTCGGCTCCGCCGACCGCGACATGGTTCGGCACGATGTCGAGGATGATGCCGATGCCATGCTCGCGCAGCGCCGCCGCCATCTCGCGAAAGCCCTCCTCGCCGCCGAGTTCCGGATTGATGGCGTCGTAGCGCACCACGTCGTAGCCGTGCTGCGAGCCGGCCCGCGCCGTCAGGATCGGCGAGGAATAGACATGGCTGATGCCAAGCTCGGCGAGATAGCCGGCGAGGTCGCGCCCGGCCGAGAACGGAAAGCCCTTGTGAAACTGCAGGCGGTAGGTCGCACGCGGCAGGGAGGAGGCAGGGGTCGAGGGGCGCTGCGGCGCATCCGGCATCGTCGGGCTTTCAGGCTGTCGGCCGCGAGGCGGGCCGCAAGCTGAACCGGAGACGCCCGCGCTTGTTCCCCGTCAGGCGGCGGCTCGCGCCTCGACCACGCCGGCGATCGCGTCGAGCAGATGCGTGTCGTCGCCGGCCAGCCCCTCCATCGCCGCCATGCGCGCGATCACGGTCGCGGCGACCGCCTCCTCCACCGTGTCCTCGGCATAGGCGTAGAAGATCGTCGCATGCTGGCCGTCGCGGTGGCAGCGCCCCTCGATCTGCTGGAGCTGGATCGCGGAATGGCGCATGTCGTGGACGACGAGCGAGCGCTCGCGCTCGCCGCCGGTCATCTCGCCGCGATGCAGCGAGATCGACTCGGTCACGGTGAAGATCACCGCGTCCAGACCGCCGGTCTGGAAGACGATGCGGGTCTGCTCGTTGACGATGCCCGAACGCTCGCCGTTGATCTCGCCGACGCGCCAGCCGCGCCCGCGCAAAGCGTCCGCCAGCATCGCACCGGTTTCCAGAAACGCGACCGAAACCGCGACCTGCTCGTCATTGCCGAGCAGGTCGTCGCAGAAGTCGACCGTGCCGGGGATCCGCAGCAGGCTCGCCTTCTGGCGGAAACGCAGATCGGCGGCCCAGCCCCGCGGCTTGCGGGTCGAGCCTCCGGCGAGCCCCAACTCCTTGCGGAATTCGCGCCAGGTCGCGTCGTAGAGTTTTCGCGCGGCGGCATCGAGCGCGACCGGCGCAAGCTCGCGCTGGACCTCGGGCCAGCCGGCGATCTCCTCGGGCCGGCGGCGCAGGCCGATCGCGTTCGCGCCGCGATAGAGCAAATCCGCCATCGCCTTGCGGTCGGTCTCGTTGGGCTGCCAGCTCCAGTTCTTCCAGCGGCCCTTGGCCCGGCCGATCTTGAGCCCCTTCATCAGCGCGCGAAACCCGTCGAGATCGGCGCTCGGCATCTCGGCGGCGCGCGCCAGCAGCGGTCCGAGATAGGACAACTCGTGCGGCGACTGGCCGGCTGTCGCGCTCATATAGATCGTGAAGCGGGCGGCCGCCGCCATCTGCCGGCAGACCAGCCCCTGCTGCGAATTCGGGTTGCGGATGCGGTGGGCCTCGTCGATCACGACCAGCGGCCAGATGCGCTTCGGGATGCCTAGCCTGGCGAGCTCGTTGTTCTTCGCCCGCGTCGAGCGCTTTCTGCTGTCGACCGGGACGCTCAGCAGCGACTTTGTCTTCTCGAAATTCATCAGCGTGACGCGCTTCGCCGGCAACCCGGACAGCGCCATGGTCCGCCGCCATTGCGGGATCGCGCCCTTGGGGCAGATCACCAGCACCTCGTCCTCAGGCATCGCCGAGAGCGCGAGCCAGGCCGAGAGAGTCTTGCCGAGCCCGGTCAGGTCGCCGAGCAGAAAACCCGCCGCGCCGGCCGCGCGCGCCGCGAGGATGGCGTCGCGCGCTATCAGCTGGTGCGGGTGGGGAGTGAAGAGCTTTTGGCTGTCGCGCGTCTGCGTGGGATCGGGCATCGCAGACCTCTATCGCCTCGCCCGCCGCATTGCGAGGCGCGCAGCTTCGCCAGCGATCTTTGCACTGGCAGGTGGCGCTCCGGCTGGGCAAAGTCGGCCCCAGCTCGCCGCACCGGAGACATTGCCCATGACACGCGCCGCCGCCATCGCGCATGCGCAGGACTATTTCGACTCCGGCCGATTCAGGAGCGATCTCGCCCGGCTCGTCGCCATGCCGACCGAGAGCCAGAACCCGGAGCGCGCCCCGGTGCTGGCGGCCTATCTCGAAACCGAGATGCGGCCGCTGCTGGAGAGCCTCGGCTTCGATTGCCGCATCCTGCACTATCCGCGCGCCAAGGGGCCGTTCCTGTTCGCCCAGCGCATGGAGGGCGATGGCCTGCCGACGATCTTCGGCTACGGCCATGGCGACGTCATCCGTGGGTTGGACGCGCAGTGGAGCGACGGCCTCTCGCCCTGGACCCTGACCGAGCGCGGCGACCGCTGGTACGGCCGCGGCGTCGTCGACAATAAGGGTCAGCACCTCATCAATATCAACGCCTTGCGCGCGGTTCTTGATTCGCGCGGCAAGCTCGGCTTCAACGCGAAGTATCTGATCGAGATGGGCGAGGAATGCGGCTCGCCCGGCCTGCGCGAACTCTGCGAGGAGCAGAAGGCGCTGTTCAGGTCGGACGTGCTGATCGGCTCCGACGGTCCGCGCCTCAACGCCGAACGCCCGACCGTCTTCCTTGGCACGCGCGGCGGCGTCACCTTCGATCTCTCGATCGTGGCCCGCGAAGGCGGCCATCACTCCGGCAATTGGGGCGGCATTCTCTCGGACCCCGCGATCCAGCTCGCCCATGCCATCGCCTCGATCGCCTCGCCGACCGGGCAGATCCGCATCCATGAATGGGTGCCGGAGGAGCTGCCGCCGGCCGTGCGCAGGGCGCTGGCCGATTGCGAGATCGATGGCGGACCCGATGGTCCCGTCATCGACCCGAACTGGGGAGAGCCCGGCCTGTCGCCGGCCGAGCAGGTCTTCGGCTGGTGCTCCTTCGACGTTCTGGCGATGAAGTCGGGCGTGCCGGAGACACCTGTCAACGCCGTGCCGCCGAGCGCCTGGGCTCGCTGCCAGCTGCGCTTCGTCGTCGGCATCGATCCGGTCGAGGTCATCCCGGCGCTGCGCCGCCATCTCCGGCGCCAGGGCCTCGGCATGGTCGAAGTCACGCTCGCACGCGACGAGATCTTCAACGCGACCCGTCTCGATCCTGACGACGCCTGGGTGAAATGGGCGGTGGCCTCGATCGCACGCTCGACCGGCAAGACGCCGGCGCTGCTGCCCAATCTCGGCGGCTCGCTGCCCAACGACATCTTCGCCGACATTCTTGGGCTGCGCACCATCTGGGTGCCGCATTCCTATCCGGGCTGCTCGCAGCATGCCCCCGACGAGCATCTCCCGACGGCGCTCGCCCGCGAGGGGCTCGGGTTGATGGCAGGGCTCTATTG
The DNA here is from genome assembly GCF_058807355.1 of Allobosea sp. GW821-FHT12C12. Lineage (NCBI taxonomy): Bacteria > Pseudomonadati > Pseudomonadota > Alphaproteobacteria > Hyphomicrobiales > Alloboseaceae > Allobosea > Allobosea sp. GW821-FHT12C12. The sequence continues at coordinate 214,927 of NZ_JBXAQP010000007.1, read as the reverse complement.
GGACCTCGGCGCGGGCGACCGCCCGCCCCTTTGAGTCTCTTCTTTCACGCCGTCGTCGGTGGCTGCCGCAGCGGATTCGGCGGCAGCTCGATCGGCGGTGTGGGCGGCGCTTCCGGCGGTGCGTTCGGCGGCTGCTCGGGCGGCGGACCGGCGGGAATGCCGATCGGCTCGGCGTCTGGCGGCGATTCGACCGGCGGTGAAGGCGGCACGGTCGCGGGCTGCGGCGGTGGAGCCTCGGGCATGGGATTGGGACTGGTCGGCGAACCGGGCTCTGGAGATGCGGAATGCGTCATGGCGAGGGTTCCTCCTTCTCCCTGAACGCGTTACCGTCGCCAAGGTTCGGCGGAGCCGCGGTTTTGATCGAGCCGATGGATCGGACGGCATCCTGCCGCGTTTCGCTCATTGGCCGTTCATCCGCGGCGTGAAACATTCATCGCCATAGACTCCAGGGGATTACGATGCTCAAACGTCTTTCGCTCGTCGCGCTTGCCAGCGTCACGCTCCTTGGCTCGCTGTTGCCGGCCGGCGCGCAGTATTACGATCCCTATCGCGGCCCTCCGCGCGGCGACTATTACGAGCGCGGCCCCCGGCGCGATTTCGACGATGGCTACCGCCGTCCGCGCTACGAGGAGGAACGGCGTCGGCCGCGCTATGACGGCGACTTCGATTCTCGGCCGCGGCGCGGTGCGGGTGGCGGCGGTGGCGCCCTGGTCTGTGTGACCTCGCGCGGCAACTGCCCGACCTATTCGCCGATCAACGCGATCTGCAAATGCGACATTCCCGGCTTCGGCACGAAGCGCGGCAACGTCTTCCGTCGCTGAGCCCGTCGCGCGCCGGCTGCTCGCGGGGGCAGCCGGCGCCATGGCGAGCCGGCCCGGAAGGCGGCGATCATCGGCGATGTCGGAAAATCCGTGGTGGGTGATGTAGGGCTCGAACCTACGACCCGCTGATTAAGAGTCAGCTGCTCTACCAACTGAGCTAATCACCCATACGCCACGACGCGCAGGCCCTCTGTGGCGAAAGCCGCGTCAGGCAGGCCGGCCGTGTAGCAAAGCCCCCCGGCCCTGTCCACCCATGCCCGCAATAAAACTGTGCGGCTGGCCGCGGCTGGTTCGACGAGCCGTGCCGGCGTCACGCAGACTTGCGGTTCAGGCAGGCTTGCGGTTCAGCAGGTGATAGAGCGCGATCGCCCCGAAGGTCGCCGTGCCGATGCCGCCGAGTTCGAAGCCGAACAGCGGCAGCTTGAGATCGCCGGCGCCGAGGATCAGCGCGGTCGCCACCGTCAGCAGGTTCTTCGGATCGGAAAAGTCGACCTCGTTCTCGACCCAGATCCGACCGGCGGTCGCGGCGATCAGTCCGAAGACCACGACAGCGAGCCCGCCCAGCACGGCGACCGGGATCGTGCCGATGACCGCGCCGAATTTCGGGGAGAAGCCGAGAAGCAGCGCAATGACGCCGGCCGCGACGAAAACCAGCGTCGAATAGACCCGCGTCACCGCCATCACGCCCATATTCTCGGCATAGGTGGTGACGCCCGTGCCGCCGCCCGAGCCCGCGATCATCGTCGCGACGCCGTCAGCGATGAAACCGCGCCCGATAAGGTGGTCCATATTGCGGCCGGTCATCACGGCGATACCCTTGATGTGGCCGAGATTCTCGGCGACCAGGATGATCGCGACCGGCGCGATCAGCGCCATTGCCTTGAACTCGAACACGGGCGCGACGAAATTCGGCAGGCCGAACCACGCAGCCGCCGCGACGCGGCCGAAATCGATCGACGGCGCGCCGAAGCTCGCGGCCGACACGGCATAGAGCAGATAGGCGGCAAGGCCGCCGATCAGCACCGGCAGCCGTTGAGCCAGTCCCTTGCCGTAGACCGCGACCAGGGCGACCGCGACCACTGTGAACAGCGCGATCCATTTGGTGTAGGCGCTGGCCGAGATCATGTTCATCGCAACCGCCGTCAAATTGAGGCCGATCGCGGCGACGACCGCGCCGGTTACCACCGGCGGCAGCAGTTTCTCGATCCAGGCCGTACCGATCGCCTGCACCAGCACGCCGATCAGCGCATAGAGCGCGCCGCAGGCGATGATGCCGCCGAGCGCTAACCCGATGTTGGGGTTGGGGCCGGGGCCGGCATAGCCGGTCGCGGCGATGACGACGCCGATGAAGGCGAAGGACGAGCCGAGATAGCTCGGCAACCGCCCGCGTGTGACAACGAAGAAGAGCAGCGTCGCGACGCCTGAGAAGAAGATCGCGACGTTCGGATCAAATCCCATCAGGATCGGAGCCAGCGCGGTCGCGCCGAACATGGCGACGACATGCTGCAGCCCGGCGATGAAACTTTGCGCAGCCGGCAGCCTTTCGTCCGGCATCACCGCGCCGGAGGTCTTCAGGGTCCAGTTCGGGAAATAGCCCATCGCAATCGTCTCCAGCCGGCACGGCAACATGCCGCGCGCCTCGCTCTGGAGCGATGACAGGCAAGGATCACGCCCGCGCCAAGCCGGGAGGGCTATGCGTCCACAGGAATCGCGCGCCCAGGCTCAGCTTGCGAGCCGCTGCGCCACCGATGCCGCGAAGTCGTTCAGGCTGCGCGCCAGATCGTCGGCGACATTGCCGACCGAGGCCGAGCGGGCGTTCATCTCCTCGACCGACGCGCCGACGCGCTGCACGGCGCCGAAGGTCTGCGCCACGAGATCGAGCGCGATCTCGACCTCGCCCGAGGTCGCCTGCGCGTCCCGCGCCATGCCTTGTGTCACCGCGAGCTGTTCGCCGAGCGCGCCGGCGATGGCGGACGACACGTCGGCCATGCCCTTCACCGCCGCGTCGATGCGGCCGATCGAGCCGACGCAGCGTTCCGTCGCGGCCCGGATGGCGTCGATGCGGGCCGCGATCGTGCCGGTCGCGCTGGTCGTCTGCGAGGACAGGACCTTCACCTCGGACGCGACGACGGCGAAGCCGCGCCCGGCCTCGCCGGCGCGGGCCGCCTCGATCGTGGCGTTGAGCGCGAGCAGGTTGGTCTGCGCCGCGATATCGGAGATCATGCTGACGACCGAGCCGATCTCGCCGACGAGACCGGCGAGGCTTTCGATCGTCTCCTGCGCCTCGCCGGCGGCGGCGACCGCTTCCCGCGCGATGCCCGTGCCCTCGCGCGTGCGCCGGTCGATCTCGCCGATCGACTGCCTGAGCTGCTCGGTCGAGATCGCCGTCTGCGACACGACATGGCTGACCCGGCCCAGGCTCTCGCGGCTGGCCGTCATGCTCTGGCCGGCGCTGCGCGAGACATGGGCGCAGTTGACCGCGACCTTGTCCAGGGTGCCGGAGGCCTGCGTCGCGGCCTCGGAGACCTCGCCGACCCTCTGACGAAACTCTTGCGTCAGCGCCTCGATCTCGGCGCCGCGCCGGATGGCCTGTGCTTCCTGCTTCTGCCCGACGATCTCCATCGCGCAGGCAAGATCGACCATCAGCAATTCGACGATCTTCACGCAGGCCTTGGCTGTGGCTGGCCCGGAGAAACGGTGGCGGCGGCCGATCTCGGGAAAGGCCGACCGCACCGCCGAGAGGATCATGACCGCATGGCCGCGGGCGCCGAAAGGCGTCTCGGCCTCGGCCGTGACGACCTCGCCGAGCGAGCGCAGATAGGCCTCGTCGAACTTCGCGTCGAAAACCCTCGCTCCGTGACTTGACAGAGGTTGCTGAAGCTTCTGGCCATAGCGCTGCGCCGCCTCTGCCATCTGCGCATGGTGGCCCAGGCGGTCGAAATGAAGTTTGACGCCCGGCGCAAGCGCGGGCTTCACCACGTCGCACAGACTGCGCGCGAGCTGGAGCGTCGCCGGATCGATTCCCATCACCGGGAAGCGCGACTGCGGCGAGCCTGACCGCAACGAGGCGGCCGTATCCGGCGTCTGGTCGTCGGGCGATGACATGCCAGCGACGATAGAAGCTCATGATTAACGCTGCGTCACCAAATCGGCCGCCGCCAATCGACGATCGCATGCGCGAAGCGCCTCGGCAGACGTGCGATCACGATGCAATCTTCACGGCGGCATGGCGACTGCCGTCGCCGCGGCTGACCACGGCGTCGCGCGGCAGCACGACCGACGGATCGATCTCGGCCTTGGCGGCGGCCTGCGCCATGGCCGTGCGCAGGCGGGCCTCGTCCAGCGCAGGCATTGCCTCGAAGCCCGGCAGCACGAAATAGCTCTGCTGGTAATCGTCAATGCGGTAGCGTGTGCGCATCACCCTGACGGGATCGAAACCGATCCGGTGCGGCGAGGCGCTTTCCAGCGCAAACAGGGTCTCGCCGGGCGAGGAGGCGATCCCGGCCCCGAAGATGCGCAGTCCCGCCGCCGTCTCGATCAGCCCGAACTCGACGCTGTACCAGTACAGCCGGGCGAGCCGCGCCAGATCGGCGGGGTCGCTCAGCCGAAGCCCTGCTTCGCCATAGGCCGCGACGAAATCGGCATAGGCGCGGTTCATCAGCAGCGGCACATGCCCGAAGACGTCGTGGAAGATGTCGGGCTCCTCGATATAGTCGAACTCCTCGGGCCGCCTGATCCAGAACCCGGCCGGGAAACGCCGCGCCGCGAGATGGCCGAAGAAGACCTCGTCCGGGACCAGCCCCGGCACCGCCACGACCTCCCAGCCGGTCACCGCTTTCAGCACGCGGTTCATCGCCTTGAAATCGGGAATGCCATCGGCCGCGATGCCGAGCGCATCGAGCCCGGCGAAGAATTCGTTGCAGACGCGGCCGCGCAGCAGCTCGGCCTGGCGTCGGTGCAGCCGCGACCAGGTCTCGTGATCGATTGGCGAATAGGCATCGTGACGCTGGTCGACGACGAAATCGGCCGGAACCTGATCGGCGCGCAGGCCGGCGCGGAGGAACGGGTCGGATGACATGGCGAAGCCCTCGGTTTCCTACCCGATGATCGCGCCGCCCAAGCGTCATGTCCTGACAAAATCTTGTCGGGCACACATAATATCGGCAATATATGACCTGAACTCGCAGAACAGGGTCATATCATGCCAAGAGCGCCCATCGACCCCGTGAAGCTGGACGGGACGGACAGGCGCATCCTGCGCGCGCTCCAGCGCGACGGGCGCATCACCAATGCGGCGCTCGCCGAAGAGATCGGGATGGCGGCCTCGCCCTGCCTGCGCCGGCTCAAGGCGCTGGAGGACGCCGGGATCGTCGCCGGCTATCGCGCTCGGATCGACCGGCGCTCGCTCGGCCATGGCGTCGAGGCCTATGCCTTCGTCAAGCTCGCTCAATCCGACCCGGACTGGCGCACGCGTCTGGTCGAGAAGCTCAAGGCCTTCGAGGAGGTGGTGTCCTGCCACGCCATGACCGGCGAATGCGACCTTCTGGTCCACATCGTCGCGCGCGACATCGAGGCCTATGGCGAGTTCGCGATGCAGCGCCTGCTGACGCTGCCCGGCATCGCCGACATGCGCTCGTCCTTCGTGCTGTCGGAAATCAAGCCGGATCGCGGCTGGCCCGTGTGAACGGGCCAGCCGGTCGGAACGCGCGAACGGAGGCCGCTACTCCGCGGCCACCTGCGAATGCACCCGGGCGCCCCGGGCGACGAGCTTGTTCAGCGCCACCAGATAGGCCTTGGCCGACGAGACCAGCGTGTCGGGATCGGCGCCGCGCCCTGTCACCAGCGAGCCCTCCTGCGACAGCCTGACCGAGACCTCGGCCTGCGCGTCCGTGCCCTCGGTCACCGCATGGACCTGATAGAGCTCCAGCGCCGCCTCGTGCGGCACGATCGCCTTGATCGCGTTGAAGACGGCGTCGACCGGGCCGTTGCCCTCGGCCTCCTCGGTGACGATGCGGCCCTCGACCTCGAGCTTCATCGTCGCGCGCTGCGGCCCGCGCGTGCCGGCGATCACCGTCAGCGAAACCAGCCGCACCCGGTCATGCGCCGAGGCGATGTTCTCGTCGACCAGCGCCTCGATGTCCTCGTCATAGACATGCTTCTTGCGGTCGGTCAGCGTCTTGAAGCGGGTGAAGGCGTCCTCCAGCTGGTTGTCGCCGAGCTCGTAGCCCATCTCCTTCAGCTTGGAGCGGAAGGCGGCGCGGCCGGAATGCTTGCCCATCACCAGCGAGGTCTTCGACACCCCGACCGATTCCGGCGTCATGATCTCGTAGGTCTGGGTGTGCTTGAGCATGCCGTCCTGGTGGATGCCGCTCTCATGGGCGAAGGCGTTCCGGCCGACGATCGCCTTGTTGTACTGCACCGGGAAGGAGGTCGCGGTCGCGACCAGCTTCGACGCGCGGTTGAGCAGATGGGCCTCGATGCCGGTCTCGTAGGGCAGCACGTCCGAGCGGGTGCGGATCGCCATCACGATCTCTTCCAGCGCGGCGTTGCCGGCGCGCTCGCCGATGCCGTTGATGGTGCATTCGATCTGGCGCGCGCCGCCCTCCAGCCCGGCCAGCGTATTGGCGACCGCCATGCCGAGATCGTTGTGGCAATGCACCGAGAAGATCGCCTTGTCGGAGTTCGGAACGCGCTCGCGCACGGTCTTGAACAGGGCGCGGTACTCGTCCGGCGTGGTGTAGCCGACCGTGTCGGGGATGTTGATCGTGGTCGCGCCGGCCTTGATCGCGGTCTCGACGCAGGCGCAGAGGAAATCCATCTCGGTGCGGGTGCCGTCCTCGGCCGACCACTCGACGTCCTCGACCCAGTTGCGCGCCCGCGTCACCGAGGACCGGACCAGCTCCAGCACCTCCTCGGGCGACTTCTGCAGCTTGTATTTCATGTGCACCGGCGAGGTGGACAGGAAGGTGTGGATGCGCGGCTTGACCGCCCCCTTCACCGCCTCGCCGGCGCGGTCGATGTCCTTCTGCCCGGCGCGGGCCAGCCCCGCGACGGTCGCGCGCTTGATCCGCCTGGCGATCGCGGAGACGGCCTCGAAATCGCCGTCCGAGGCGATCGGGAAGCCGGCCTCGATGATGTCGACGCCCATCGCGTCGAGGAAATCGGCGACCTCGAGCTTCTCCTCGAAGGTCATGGTCGCGCCGGGGCACTGCTCGCCGTCGCGCAAGGTGGTGTCGAAGATCAGCACCCGGTCCTTGGGAAAGGCGGGTGCGGGCGATGCGGCGGGATTGGTCTGGTCGGTCATGGTCGTCATCCTGGAGAGGGTGCGCCGCGCTGCGATGTGAGGCTGGCGCCAAGATTGTCTGAAGGCGGTTCTCGTCACTCCCCTGAGCGCCCAGGCATGCATGCCCGGCCGGCCCTCAGGGGCGGCTAAGGAGAAGAAGCAGGCCAAGACCGGAGGCGCGCAGATCCGGGACGCACATGCGGGCCACCCGCGCGACGGCGCGGTCAAGGCTCTCGGCATGGGTGGCGGATGCGGCCACGAGCGTTCCTCTTCGACTGAATCTTGCATAACTGATTGCAGGGGGGCGACGCAAGCTGCGCCTTGCAAAGCGCTCGCGACCCTGCAAGGCGGCAAGCCCGCATACTTGGAGGGCCATCTTGGCAGAGTATCGACGCCGCACCATCGGCCTGGCCTCGGCGCTCTCGGCGCTGGCCGGCTACATCGACGCCATCGGCTTCATCAGCCTCGGCGGCTTCTTCGTCTCGTTCATGACCGGTAACACGACGCGCTTCGGGGTCGATGTCGCCCGCCTCGATTCGACCGGTATCGCCATCGCCGGCGGCCTGCTTGCAGCCTTCGTCGGCGGCGTGGTGATCGGCGCCCTCCTGGCGAAGGCCGCGGGACGCTGGCGGCGCGTCGCCGTACTGGCCTGGGTCACGCTGTGTCTGGCCGCGGCTGCTGTTTGCGAGACCATCGGCAACCAGCCGGCCAGCACTCTCGCTCTGGTGTTGGCGATGGCCGCCTCCAACTGCGTCTTCCAGCGCAATGGCGAGGTCACGATCGGCGTGACCTATATGACGGGCACGTTGGTCAAGATGGGCCAGCAGATCGCCAATGCGCTGACCGGCGGCCCGAAACTGGCTTGGCTGCGCAATTTCACGCTCTGGCTAGGCCTTGCCGTCGGTTCGGTCGCCGGCGCTCTGGCCTATGGCGCATTCGGCAGCGCCGCGATCTGGCTCTCGGCCGCCTTCAGCTTCGTGCTGGCGCTGGGTTCGCTCTCGCTGCCGCACGAAATCGACTGAACGGCTGGCTGCCCGGTCATCAGCTGGCCCCGGTGCGCGCCTTGCGGATGAAAGCGGGCATTCGCCGATGCTGGAGCGCCCGACCGCGAGCAGCCGCTCGACCGCCTCGTCGTCCCAGAGCGCGCCGAAATCCTCGTCGACGGATTCGTCCAGCAGGTAGAACTGGAAATAGTCGGCGAAGACCGACGGCGTCGGCGTGTCCGCGCTCTGTATCGGTCCATTCCGGGTCCTTTGATCGACCGCACTGTGCCGACGCGCGCGCCGTTTGCCTGGCGCCGGGAATCGGACATGCTCGGCTACCAGGCAGTCTTGTCTGCGAATGTCGATCCGGAGTCCGCCATGCGCGCTACAGCCACCCTCATCGCCTGCGGACTTACGCTCGCCGCCTGCCAGACGCCGTCCGGCCCGCCCCCTGCCCCTTCGCCCGAGCAGGCCGCGACCGGCGTGACGCCCAACACCTTCCGCATGCCGACCGGCTCGGGCTGCTCCGGCGAGGTCGAGCGCTTCCAGGCGGTGATGGACAACGATCTCGCCACCGGCCACACGACGAAGGGCGTTCATACGCGCGTCAGCGCCGAGATCGAGACCGCGCGGAAAAGCTGCGCCGCCGGCAACGAGGGCGGCGCGATCCGCCAGATCAGATCGACGAAGTCTAAGTTCGGATATCCGGGCTAGGCCCTTCCCTCTTCGGAGCGACCGGGCTACGCCGCCAGCCCGCGCTTTTCCAGCAGCGCGTCCGGCGTCGGCATCCGGCCGCGAAACAGCGTGTAGGCCTCGGCCGCGTCGCGCGTGTCGCCGGCCGAATAGATGTAGCGCTTCAGCTTCGCCGCGAGATCCGGCGCGAACACGTCGCCCGCCTCCTGGAAGGCGTTGAAGGCGTCGGCGTCCATCACCTCCGACCAGAGATAGCTGTAATAGCCGGCCGAATAGCCGTCGCCCGAGAAGACATGGGCGAAATGCGGCGTGCGGTGGCGCATCGTGATCTCGGCCGGCATGCCGATGCGGGCAAGTTCCTGCGCCTCGAAGGCGAGCGGATCGATCTCGCCGGGGTTTTCCAGCGAGTGGAAGGCGAGATCGACCAGCGCGGAAGAAGTATATTCGATCGTCGCGAAACCCTGGTTGAAGGTCTGCGCCTGCTTGATCTTCTCGATCAGCGCGTCGGGGATCGGCTCGCCGGTCTCGGCATGCCGGCAATACTCCTGCATCACCTCTTTCGTCAGGAACCAGTGCTCGTAGAGCTGCGAGGGCAGTTCGACGAAATCGCGCGAGACCGAGGTGCCGGCGAGCGAGCCGTAGCGCACATCGGAAAGCAGCCCGTGCAGGGCATGGCCGAATTCGTGGAACAGCGTCCGGGCGTCGTCGATCGAGAGCAGCGCCGGCTTGCCCTCCGCCGGCTTGGCGAAGTTGCAGACGTTGACGATGATCGGCCGGGTCTCGCCGTCGAACTTGCGCTGGCCGCGGAAGGCGCTCATCCAGGCGCCGGAACGCTTCGACGGACGCGCGAAATAGTCGCCGAGAAAAAGGCCGATATGCCGGCCGCTCGCCGCCTCCGTCACCTCGAAGATGCGGACGTCCGGGTGGTAGCCGGCGAGATCGCGCCGCTCCGCGAAGGCGAGCCCGAAGAGCTTGCCGGCGACGTCGAAAGCAGCCTGGATGATGCGGTCGAGCTGGAGATAGGGCTTCAGCACCGCCTCGTCGAGCGCATAGGTCCGCTGGCGCACCTTCTCGGCGTAGTGACGCCAGTCGGACGGGCGGATCGGGCCGTTCTCGCCCTCGCTCTGCGCCAGTGCCGCGAGGTCGGCGGCCTCCTGCGCCGCGCGCGCCTTGGCCGGCGTCCAGACCAGTTCGAGCAGCTCGCGGACGTTTGCGGGCGTCTTGGCCATGGTGTCGTCGAGCTTGAAATGGGCGAAGGTGGGAAAGCCCAGCAGCTTCGCCTTCTCGGCCCTCAGCTTCACCATCTCGGCGACGAGGGCGCGGTTGTCGCTGGCGCCGCCCGTCTCGCCGCGCCTGCTCCAGGCGGCGAAGGCCTCCTCGCGCAGATCGCGACGTGTCGAGAAGGTCAGGAACGGCTCGATGATCGAGCGCGACAGCGTCACCGCATGCTTGCCCTCATGGCCGCGATCGGCGGCCGCCCGCGCCATCGCCGCCTTGAGGAACTCCGGCAGGCCAGAAAGCCCGCTCTCGTCTGCGATCACCAGCGCATAATCGGCCTCGTCCTTGAGCAGGTTCTGGCCGAAATTGGTGCCGAGTTCGGCCAGCCGCTCGTTGATCGCCGCCAGCCGCGCCTTGGCCGTCGCATCGAGTTGCGCGCCCGAGCGTATGAAGCCGCGATGCGTCCGCTCCAGCAGCCGCAACTGCTCGGCGTCGAGGCCGAGCGCATCGCGCTGTGCGAAGACCGCATCGACCCGCGCGAACAGACCCGGATCCATCATGATCGCCGACCAGTGGCGCGAGGCGACCGGCGACATCTCGCGCTCGATCGCCTGCAGCGCCGGGTTCGTGTCGGCTCCGGTCAGGTTGTAGAACACCCCGCCGATGCGGCTGAGGCCCCGCCCGGCCCGCTCCAGCGCCTCGATCGTGTTCGCGAAGTCAGGCGTGGCCGAGTCCGCGCCGATCGCGTCGATCTCCTGCCGGTGCCGCGCGAAGCCAGCCTCGAAGGCCGCGCGGATATGTTCGGGCGTGATCGCGGTGAAAGGCGGCAGGCCGAACGGCGTCTCCCAGCGCGCGGCGAAGGGATTGTCGGCCGGCAGCGGCAGCGCCTCGAGGGCAAGCGAATTATCCGTCATGTCGGTCCCGGTCCTGCTCATTGGTCTCAACCAGCCCCCCTTGTAACTCTCACTGCGCCTCTTCTGCTACACTTGCGGTTGCGGTGGCAGGCGAAGGGCCGACGCCCCTGAGGGTTTTCAAGCCCGTGGATGAGCCTGGGTCTTCGCCTTCCGATCCATCGACCCCGAACAGTCGCTTGGGCCGTATGAGACGAAGCCCGCTTGCGCAAGGATGGGACGGGATGGACGCCACCGTGTTTGTTGGGATCGACGTGTCGAAGGAGCGTCTGGACGTGCATGTATGTGCGGCCGGGCGGGGAAGCGTTCTTCGTCAAGCGTGACGGCGACGCGATCGCGGTGCTGGTCGAGAGGCTCATCCCTTGGTCTTCGACTTCGCGACCAGCGCCACGGCACGCGGCGAGACCGAACTTCATCGACGAGCTGGCCTGCCGATTCCGGCAGTCCATGCAGTCGACAGCCGGGCGCACCGACCAGCGATGCCGCTGAGGCCTTGAATGTAGCCATGTTGACTTTCGGCGGCCACAAGGGGTGCGTGCTCGCGGCGATGGTCGAGTTGCTGGCGGGCGATGATCGGCGACCTCCTGAGCCTCGAATCCAGACGGGCCGATCATGGTATCGACGCTTCGCCGTTTCATGGCGAGCTGATCATCGTGCTCGATCCGACCATGTTCCTCGGACGCGACCTCGATCGCGCTCTCGCACGTGCCGAAAGCCTTTTCGCTGCCCATTACCGGGCAGGGCGCGCGATTGCCCTCGCAGCGACGATACGAAGCGCGCGAGCGGACGGCGCGTCACGGCATTGGCATCGCCCGAGACCTGTATTGCGAATTGCTGGCTCTGGCTGGCAGGGAGACGGCCAAACCCGTTCCGATCCAGAATCTTGCCTGACGATACCGGCTTCGGTCGATGCGCGGCTGCCGGTCGGCGGCGGTATGCTTCTGCACCCGATCGCCGAACTCATCGAAGCTTTGCGCCTCCGCGCGTCGGCATGGTCCCCAATTGATATTGGCTAGTGCAAATGCCAAGGTCCGCTGCTATTGCATGTTATCGATAAGCGATATTGCGGATCGGCTATGGAAATTCAATTGCAGCAGAACAATCTCCGCGAGCAGGCTCTCGCGATCCTGAAGCTGCGACTGGTTTCAGGCGACCTGGCTCCCGGACAGATTTACTCGGCCGCGGCCTTGGCGACCGAGCTAGGCGTCTCGAACAGCCCGGTTCGGGAGGCGATGCTGACGCTCGTCAATCAGGGGCTGATGGAAACGGTCAGGAACCGCGGCTTCCGGATCGTCCCCCTGAGCGACAAGGAGCGGCGTAACGTCTACGATCTGAGGCTGCTTCTCGAAATTCCCTCGATGACACGCCTTGCGGCGACGAATGAGAAGGTCGCGGCGCGAAAGGCCGAATTCGGCAAGATCGCATCGGATATGGTGGACTGCGCCAAAGCCGGAGACGTCGTCGGATACCTCGATTTCGACCGCCAGTTCCACATCGGCCTGCTCGAACTGCTCGACAACGACCATCTCGTGTCGATCGTCGCCAACCTGCGCGAGCAGACCCGCCAATACGGGCTGAAGGCGCTGTCCGAACGCGGGCAGCTTGTGCAATCCGCCGAAGAGCACCATCCGATCCTGAATGCGATCCTCGCTGGCGACAAGAAGCTGACGGCCAAGCTGATGACCGACCACCTCGGCCATCTCCTGGGCGATTGGGCCGGGTAAGCCAGCTGCTGCTCCACGTCAGGGGATCGAGAGCGGGGCAAATGTCCCGCGCTTTGCGTTCCCCCGCTCAGATGGGCGGGCCTGCCGCATCGCTCGCATAACCGACGCCGAAACCTTCCGCGAAGGGATCCTCCGGATCGAGCAGAAAGGTGGATTGGGCGATGATATGGGCGCGCCCGCGGATCTTCGGCACAATCGCCGGGACGTTGCCGAGCATCTTCGTTTCGGCGATCGTTCCTTCGAAGACCGAGCCGATGATGCTTTCATGGGGGAAGTGTTCGCCCACCGCCTGCTCGCCGCGGAAATGGCGCTGTGCCATCCGGGCCGACGTTCCCGTGCCGCCGGGAGAACGATCGACCCCGGATTCGCCGAAGAACACCAGATTGCGGTAGGTGCCGCCCTCGTTCCGCTCTTCGGTGAAGATGACCATCGGAACGCGGAAATCGCGCCCTGCGACCGTGTCGGTCAGGACGAGATCGCGGTTGACTGCGTCGCGGATGGCCCGGCCGGCGACGACCAGCCGTTCGGCATGGCCGGGCTCGACCCTCAGGTCCAGCGACGCAGCCGGGACGAGCGCATAGTAGTTGCCGCCGAAAACGATATCGACCGATACGGTGCCGAAGCCGGGCACATCGAGTTCTTGATCCGGCTTGATCATGTAGGAGGCGACGTTCTCGATGGTGACGCCCTTCACGGCGCCTGCGACCACTTCGACTTCTGCCGTCACCAGCCCTGCGGGTGTGTCGAAGATAATGCGGGTGAGCGGTTCGGCCGCGTCCACATAGCCGTTCTCGACCATGACGGTGGCGGCGCCGATGGTGCCTGCTCCGCACATCGTCGGCCAGCCGCCCGTCTCGATGAAGACGATCCCGATATCCGCCGCGTCGTTGCAGGGCCGCATCAGGATGCTGCCGCACATTTCCGAGCTGCCGCGCGGCTCGTACATCAGGAGCTTGCGGATCTGGTCGTGGTTCTGCATGAGGTGTTCGCGCTTCTCGGCGATCGTGCTGCCGGGAACCGGAGGAACTCCGCCCACCACCACCCGTGCGGGGGCGCCTGCGCTATGCGCGTCGACGACCGGGTATTGAACGACCGATTTCACGCGAAGTCCTCGCTGATCGATGTGTCGGGACGCTTGGCATCGGCTGCGTAACCCACGCCGAAACCTTCCTGGAACGGATCCTCGGGGTCGAGATAGAAATCGCGCATCCCGATGACGAAGGCACGTCCCTTGAAACAGGGCAGCACCATGGAGACCCCGACAACATCCTGCGTGCCGATCAGCCGACCCTCGAAGACCGAACCGATGATGCTCTCATGGATGAACGTCTCTTCGAGACCGAGTTCGCCTCGTCCGTAAAGCTGCGCCATGCGTGCGGAGGTGCCAGTTCCTCCCGGTGAGCGATCGACGCCGGCCTCCCCGAACAGGACGAGATTGCGGTGCGCACCTGCCCGCAGCCCCGGCCCGGTAAAAATCAGGTTTGGGATGGCCGCGCTCGATGTTTCCAGAGGATGCTTGACCGAGATGCCGGCATTGGCGAGCGCACGTACCTCCCGGCCTACGCTCACGAGGCGCTCGGCGTTCTCCGGCCTTATCTCGACCCCGAAGCGATCGGCGGGGACAATCACGTAGAAATTGCCACCATACGCGATATCGACCTCCACGCGGCCGTAGTCAGGCATCTCGATCGCATGATCCCGGACGGCGAGATAGGACGGAACGGTTTCAAGCGAAACGCCTTTCACGCTGCCGTCCTCGACATCGACCAGCGCTTTGACCAGACCCGCCGGCGTGTCGAACACGATCGTCGTCTGCGGCCCGGTCGGTCGAAACATCCCGGTCTCGACGAGCGCGGTCGCCGCGCCGATCGTGCCGGCGCCGCACATGGTGAGCCAGCCGCCGCTTTCGATGAAGATGATGCCGACATCGGCGCGCGGATCGCAGGGCTCCACGATCAGGCTTCCGCTCATCTGCGGCCCGCCGCGCGGCTCATACATCAGGAGCTTGCGGACATGATCGAAGTTCCGCTGCAGATACAGCCGCTTTTCGGCGATGGTCTTTCCGGCCGCTTGCGGTGCGCCACCGATGACGACACGTGCCTGAGCGCCTGCAGAATGCATGTCGACGACGGAAAAGTGAGATCGAGACCGCATCGGCCCTCCGGAAGGCGTTCGAAATACCAATAGCCGGTAATCGATCACATATCAAGTTGACTTGGCTTGGTTATGGGTTATCGTTGATATGTCACCAATAACCAAACGTCGGGAGCCATCATGAAGCCGTTCAAGACCATCCTCACCGCTCTCGTTGGATCATTGCTTGTGACGTCGGTCGTTCATGGCCAGTCCTTGCCGCCTGGCGAAGTGCCTGCGGTCCAACCCGATCCGGCCGTCGTGGCGTTGGTGCCGGCAAGCATCAAGGCGCGAGGCACCCTCAACATCGCGACGATGACGAAATACCAGCCCTATTCCTTCACCGTCGACGGCAAGCAGGTCGGGATGATCCCCGAGATGGTCACCGCGGTGTCCCAAACCATGGGCCTGAAGCCGGTGATCGCCACGATGGATTTCCCGGCGATTCTCCTCGGCCTTCAGGCCAAGAGGTACGATATCGGCATGGGCGAATATTTCGTGCGGCAAGATCGCCTCGAAGTGGCCGATTTCGTCACCGAATGGAGCAATTTCAACGCTTTCCTGGTGAACAAGGACAGCACGTTCAAGCCCGAAGGGCTTGCGGACGTTTGCGGACGCAAGGTCGCAATCCTCGCCGGCTCGTCGGGCGTGCCGGCAATGGACGCGGGCAAAAAGCGCTGCGAGGACGCCGGAAAGCCGGCGCCTGAAGTCAGCAACTTTCCGGCGATGTCCGATGCGGTGCTCGCTCTCTCCAGCCGTCGCGTCGATGCCGTTCTGACTGGCCGGGAAGTCGGTCTCACCATGATCGCGCAGGGCCAGCCCTTCCTGGCGACAGGCAAGGTTGGCGGCGGCCCGACGGCCACGGCGGTTGCGCGGACCGATGACAGTGATGGGTTGCTGAAGGCCATTCAGGCGGCATATCTGCACCTGATCAAAAACGGCGCCTATGAGAGGATTCACAAGCGCTGGGGAACCGAGTACGGAATGATCGACAATCCGACAATCTACCGCAAAGGCGATCAGCCGCCCTCTTACGCGAACTGATGGCGTCACGGACTTGAAGGTTATCGAGCTGTAGATTACTGACTGCGCCGGGTTTGCCGGAGGCCGTTTCGTTTGAGTCACGCCGCCATGGCTGGTTTCTCCGGTATGGCGTGGTAGCGTGCCTCGGCCTCGGCCGGCGGGATGTTGCCGATGGGCTCCGCCAGCCGGCTGATCCCGTGGCGCCGCAGGCGGCGATGCAGGGATGACCGCGTCAGCGTCGGGATCGTCGCCTGAAGCGCCTAGAGACAGTCATCCAGCGGCAGCGGCGCGTGCCGCCGGAAGGCGACGATCACCGCCTCTTCCTCGATCGACAGCACCGTCGAGGTCGAGGTCTTCGGCCCCGTCGGCGGATCGGCGACCGAGACCCGCTTCCTCCACTTCGCGACCGTCTCCGGGTTGATGCCGTAGCGCGTCGCGAGGTGTCTCGGGCTCGCCTGACCATGCCGTATCGCCCGACGGACCGCCGCTGTCGTCGTGGCGCTCCCGTGATGAACCTGGCCCATAGCGCATCCTTCCACTCGCGCGAAAAGACTGCGCCATCAAAACCGGGATCAAACACCTAGGCCTCTTCCAGAGCTTTTCCGGCTTCGTAGACACGCAGCTCGGCGAGGTTGCGGGCCCCGAGCAGCGCCATGGCGATGCCGAGCTCGCGCGCCAGCAGATCGAGCACGCGGCCGGCACCGGCCGTGCCGCCTATCGCCACGCCGTAAAGCGGCGCCCGTCCGATCAGGACGCCGCTGGCGCCAAGCGCGACGAAACGTGCGACATCGGCGCCGCGCCGTACGCCGCTGTCGGCGAGAACCTCCATGCGGCCGCCGACGGCCTCGACGATGCCCGGCAGGACCTCGGCCGGCCCGGGCACGCAGTCGAGATTGCGCGCGCCATGGTTCGAGACGACGACGGCATCGACGCCATGGGAGAGCGCCATGCGAGCGTCCTCAGTGCGCAGGATGCCCTTCAGGATGAGCTTGCCCTGCCAGCGCTGACGCAGCAGTCGGACGTCGTCCCAGGTCACATCCTGGGCGAGGTCGATCTCATCGGAGAGCGCGACCCTGCCGAGGCGGGTGCGGAACTCGTCCGGATAATGCGCATAGGTCGGCACGCCGGAGGCGGCGAGCGAGCGCAGCATTACGCTGGCCGTCCAGCGCGGATGCAGCATCAAGTCGATGGCGGCGCGCAGCGATGCCTTGAGGGGAATGCCGAAGCCGTTGCGCTGGTTGTATTCGCGGTTGGGGCCGAGAGCCGTGTCGACGGTCAGGACCAGCGTTTGCGCTCCGGCCGCCCAGGCCCTGTCGAGGAGCGCCAGCATGCGCTGCCGGTTCTTCCAGACATAGAGCTGGAACCAGAGCTGCGCGCCGGACTCGGCCGCGATGCGCTCGATTGGCGTGATCGATTGCGTCGAGACGCAGAAGGGGATGCCGGCCGTCGCCGCGGCCTTGGCGATCGCGATCTCGCCATCGTGCCAGATCAGTCCGGCGACGGCGGTGGGGGCGATCACCAGGGGGAGAGGCTGGCGCTGGCCCAGGACCAGCGCTTCGGTCGAGCGCCGCGAGACATCGACCAGCACGGCGGCCGAAAGCCGAATCGCATCGAGCCGGCTCCGGTTGGTCCTGATCGAGATCTCGTCCTCGCTCCCGCGGTCGATATACTCGAACAGGCCGTGCGGCAGGCGGCGCCTGGCGGCGCGGCGCGCATCCGCGACATTGAGAATATCGGCGAAGGGCGACTTGGCGCTCATCGCGGCAGGCTCGGGCTGCCGGGGCCGACCGGCGTCATCGAAACCCATTTCAGGGTCGCGATCCGGTCCGCCCGCGAGGCCGCCGTCATCGCCTGGAAGCCATGGCCCCGCCCAAGCATGAGCGCGCTCTTGGGCAGGCTGCGGTTCAGCCCCGCGGCATGATCGCGAAAAGCCTGGAGCGCGGATTCGCGCGCCGCACCGGTCGCGATGGCCAGCGCCTTCACATCGCTGCGCGAGAGATAGAGCAGGCGCTCGCTCATCGGGAAAATCTCCGGGCGGAATAGGGGCCGGGATCGAAGGGCGGCTTGCGCCCGCCGATCAGGGCGGAGGCGAGCTTGCCCGGCGCCGGCGCCTGGGTCAGTCCGGTGTGGGCATGGCCGAAAGCATGCACGATATCGGCCGAGCCGGAAGCGATGCCGATGCAGGGCAGGCCGTCCGGCGTCGAGGGGCGGTTGCCCATCCAGCGGTCGATCCCGGCGGCGTCGAGCCGGGCGCCGAAGCGGTAAGCCGGCGACAGCTCCGGCAGAAGACGGCGCAGCTCCGCCTCCTCGATCTCGCTGAAGCGGACGCCGGGATCGCGGCGCATCGCCCAGATCCGGCTTTCCGCGGCGAAGGCGGCGCGGTCCGGATAGACATAGATCAGGCTTTCCTGCCGGGTCAGGTGCCCGACGCCGGCCTCATCCGCGTAAGCCTTGCGCTCGGTCACGGTGTCGCGGCAAAACGGATAGCGCTGGCGCGCGCAGGCGGCGACGCAGCGGGCGAGCCAGCCGGCATGCCGGGGCAGGTCGCGCCAGCGCAGCGTGAAAGGCCCGGTTCGATCGAAGAGAAAGCCGGGCACCTTGCGCCAGAGCCCCGACAGGAAAACCGGCACGATCGCCGCGGCGGGGTTGATCCAGGTCGCATTGCCGTAGGAGGCCGCCTGCCGGCCGCCGGGCTCGCCCGGCTCGACCAGCAGGAGATGATGGCCGGCGCGCAGGAGCTCCAGCGCCGCGCACAAGCCGACGATGCCGGCGCCGATCATGGCGACGGTCAGCGGCGCGTCCTTCGGCATGACCTGTCTCAGCCGCGATTGTGGAAGTGGCTGAGGAAGGCCTTGGTCACCTCCTCCTTGGGCTCCCCGATCACCTCGCGCGCCGGCCCCTCCTCGACGATGACGCCGTCGCGCATGAAGACGACGCGGTCGGCGACCTCGCGGGCGAAGCCGATCTCATGAGTGACGATGATCATGGTCATGCCCTCGGCGGCAAGATCGCGCATCACGCCGAGCACCTCGCCGACGAGCTCCGGATCGAGCGCCGAGGTCGCCTCGTCGAAGAGCATGACCTCCGGTTCCATGGCGAGCGCGCGGGCGATGGCGACGCGCTGCTTCTGGCCGCCCGAGAGCTTGTTGGGGAAGACGTCGATCTTGTCGCTGAGCCCGACCTTGGCGAGCAGTTTGCGTGCGAGCTCCTCGGCCTGCGCTTTCGGCATCGCCTTGACCGAGACCGGCCCCTCCATGACGTTCTGGACGACCGTCATGTGCGGGAAGAGGTTGAAGTGCTGGAAGACCATCCCGGTGCTGGAGCGGAAGCGTGCCTGCTCGCGGACCGCCGGCAGCTTAGAGCCTTCGCCGAAGGCGAAGCTGTCCTTGCCTATCCGGACATTGCCGCCTTCGGGCATGACGAGCAGGTTGAGGCAGCGAAGCAGGGTCGACTTGCCGGAGCCGGACGGGCCGATCAGCGCCACGACCTGGCCGGACTCGACCTTGAGGTTGATGTCGCGCAGGACCGTCAGCGAGCCGAAGCTCTTGCGCAGGCCGGAGACCTCGATCTTGTAGCTCATCGCCATCGCCTCAATTGCTCTGGGCGAGCCGCTTTTCGGCCCGTTTGACGATCGCCGTCAGCGGCAGCAGCACGATGACGTAGATCGCGGCGATCACGGTGTAGACCTCGAGGGCGCGATAGGTGTCCATCGCCGCGACCTGCCCTTGGTAGAGCAGGTCCGGCACCGCGAGCACCGAGACGAGCGAGGTGTTCTTGAACTGGATGATCGACTGGTTCATCAGCGGCGGAATCATCCGCTTGACGGCCTGCGGCAGCACGATGCGGCGCATCACGCGGGCCGGTGTCATGCCCAGCGCCAGCCCGGCTTCCGATTGGCCGGTATCGATCGAGACGATGCCACCGCGGATGATCTCGGCGTAGAACGACCCGCCATAGAGGGTCAGGGTGACGATCGAAGCGGTCACCGCGTCGAGCTTGATGCCGGTCATGATCGGCAGCGCGTAGTAGAACCACAGCAGCAGCACGAGCAGCGGCGTGAGCCGGAACATCTCGATATAGGCCCAGGACAGCCAGCGCAGCACCGGCGAGCGCGAGAGCTGGGCGATGCCGGCGACGAGTCCGGCGATCAGCCCGAGCACCACAACCGCGATGGTGATGCCGATCGTCACGCCGGTTCCGGTCAGGAAGATCCAGCGATAATTCCAGACGATGTCGAAGTTCCAAGTGTATTCCATGCCCACCCCGTTGGCACGCGGCTCGCGGCCCCGTGCGCGAGGCCGTTAGCAGGAATGCGATCAGAGGGCGTCCCGCGCCAACGGCGGGACGCCGAGAAGAACTCAGAGTGTGATGCCGGGCGGCAGATCCTCGGCCGTGACACCGACCTGGTCGAGGCTCGTGATCACGGCCTCGCGCACCAGCCCGAGGCCGCGGGCATAGACGATCCAGGTGTTGACGAAATCGCGCCAGGTCTTGTCCGTCTCGCGGCGGAAGGCGGCATTCGAGGTCGAGCCGAAGAAGGGCTGCGGCACGATCACCTTGCCGAGCGCCGGATCGGCCTTCACTGCGCGCACGCCGCCCATCCAGAAGATGCACTGTGCATCGACGCGCCCGCTGCGCAGCGCCAGCATGGCTTCGTTGATGGTCTTGAACCGCGTGATCTGTGCCTTGGGGCAGAGCTTGCTGGCGATCTGGTCATGCGCCGAGCCGACGTCCACCGAGATCTTCACCTCGGGCTTGTTCATGTCGGCCCAGCTCTTCGGCTCGAAGCCAGACTTGGCGATCACCACGAGTGCGCTGTCGTAGACGGTGGTGGAGAAATCGACCGCCATGGCGCGTTTCGGCGTCGGGTTGAGGCCGAACATGATGTCGATCTTGTCGGCCTGGAGATCGAGCACCGCATTGCCCCAGGTCGTCTCGACGAGCTCGAGCTCGACTTCCATGTCGGCGGCGAGCGCCGCGCCGATGGTATAGAAATGGCCACCCCATTTGCCGCTGGCCGGGTCCTTGATGAACCAGGGCGCCGAGGAGGTGACGGCGCCGAGGCGCAGCTTCTTGTTGGCGACCACGCGGTCGAACGTATTCTTGGCCGCCGCCTGCGCTTCCGCCCGGCTGGCGGCCAGTGTGAGGGCGGTGGCGGCAACTGCGCCGGCGCCGATGAGCCCTGCCAAATCCCTGCGCGTCGTCATGGTCTTTCTCCCGTTGTTATGAGGTGCAACCTCGTCTTGTCGGTGAGCAGGCCCCGCTTCCCCGGCGGGCTTTCGTGAGCTGCAACCCCTCACCGCGGGCGGCAGCGCAATCTCGTCGTCCTCAGGCGGTCTTCGACGCCAGCAAGACGCCCGGATTCATCAGGTTCTGCGGATCGAACAGTGTCTTGAGCTTGTTCATCAGCTCGTAGCGCAGCGGATCGGCCAGGCGCTCCAGCTCCTCGGTCAGCTTGCGGCCGACGCCGTGCTCGGCGCTGAAGGTGCCGCCGAAGCGGGCCGCGACGTCGTGGATCGCGCGCTCGACCTCGAGGGCAAATGCCTCCTCGTCCGGCAGCGACTCCCAGAATTCGCGCTGGAACATCAAAATGAAATGCACATTGCCGTCGCCGAGATGGCAGACGATTTCTGTCAGTGCCTGCGGATAGCGTTCGGCTGCGACCTTGTCCGCTGCTGCGATAAAGGAGGCGACATCCGAGGACCGTACGGCGACGTCGTGGGTGATGCTGATGCCTTCCTTCTTGTTGGCCTCGGAGACCGAGTGGCGGATGTGCCAGAACTCGGCAGCCTGCTGCTCGGAAGTGGCGACAACGGCATCGGCCGCCTCGCCGTTTTCCAGCGAGGCGCCGATAACCTCCTCGAGGATGGTCTGGAGATCCGTGGTTCCGTCCTCACTGCCGAGCTCAATCAGGACCGACCAGGCTGGAATTGCGGTGAAGGGGAAGCGCGCGCGCTCGGCATGCTTGCGCACCAGCTCGAACTGCGAGGCGGAGACCAGCTCGAAGGCCTGGATATATGAGCCGGCGCGATCCTCCAGGGAGGCCAGCAGGGCGACGGCGGCTGCGGGATTGGCCGCGGCAACCCAGGCATGGGCGGTGTTGGGCGTCTGCGGATGCAGCCGGAGCGCCGCGCCGGTGATGATGCCGAGCGTGCCTTCCGCGCCGATGAAGAGATGGCGCAACACATAGCCGGTGTTGTCCTTGCGTAGCGCCACCAGGTCCGCGAGCACGCGCCCGTCCGGCAGCACCACTTCCAGCCCGGCGACGAGATCTCGCATCGGCCCATAGCGGACGACGCCGGTGCCGCCGGCATTGGTCGAGATCAGCCCGCCGATCTGGGCGCTACCCTCGCTGCCGAGATGGAGCGGGAACTGGCGTCCTGCCGCGGCGGCGGCATCGTGCAGATCGCCGAGCACTACGCCGGCATCGACTGTGGCGATTGCCGTCGCCCGATCGACGGCACGGATGCGGTTCATGCGGCGTAGCGACAGCATGATGCCGGGCTTGTCGCTGCGGTCGCTTTCGGGCACCGCGCCGAAACAGAGCCCGGTATTGCCGCCCACCGGAAAGACCGGCTGTCCCTCCGCCGCGCAGAGCGCGACGACCGCGGAAACCTCCTCGGTCGAGGCCGGCTGGACGATGGCGAGCGCCCGCCCGCGCCGCCGCTGGCGCCAGTCGGTGAGCCAGGGCTCCATCTCCGCCGGATCGGTGATCAGCCCCTTCTCGCCGACGATCCTGCGAAGCTTCTCGATCACGACCCGGTCTCCGCTCATGCGAGGCTGGTGGCCTTGGCCTGTGCGGCGGCGACCTTGAGCTTGGCTAGCGTCTCGACGCTCGGCCCCAGCAGCGGCAGACGCACGCCGCCCACCGGCATGCCGGCGAGCGCCATGTATTGCTTGAGAGGCCCGGGATTGGTCTCGGCATAGATCGAGTCGACGACCGGATCGATCTTGTCCTGCAGCTTCAGCGCCTCCTGGAGCTTGCCCTGACGGGCGAGCTCGAAGATCTCAATCCAGATCCTCGGGTAGATGGTGGCGGAGGCGAGCACGCCGCCACGGGCGCCGAGCGCGACATGGGTGGCGAAAAGCGGCTCCTCGCCCGAGAGGATCGCGATCTTGTCGCCGGCATATTTTACCGTGCGGATGAAGTCCGGCATGTCGTAGGACGAATACTTCATGCCAATGATCGAGCCGTCCTCGGCCATCGCCTGGACGGTGTCGGCGAAGGCCGCGACGGTCGTGCGGCGCGGGATCTGGTAGAGCATCACCGGCAGGTCGAGCGCGTCGCGATAGTTCCGGAAATAGGCGCGCATGCCGTCCTGGGAGCCCGGAGCGTAATAGGGGGTGACCGTCATGACGGCGGCCGCGCCGGCGGCCGCGAAGTCGCGGCCCGCTTCGAGCGCGTCCTCGAAGCCGGTCGAGAGCACGCCCGGGATCACCGGCTTGCCGTCAGCGGCATCGACACAGGCGGCGACAATGTCGCGACGCTCCGCCCGAGAGAAGGCCGGGTACTCGCCCGTCCCGCCGATCGGCACGATGCCGGCGGCGCCGGCGCGAAGCTGGAAGCGGACGAGATCCCGAAGACCCTTGATGTCGACGGCGCCACCCACATCGAGAGGCGTGACGATCGCGGTGTAGAGACCGCTGAGTGTGTCGTGCGTGAGTTTCATCCGAAGCATCCCTGGCACGATGCCGCCGCCGTCGCGCATCGGCCTCTCGCCGGCGCGACCGGTTTCATTGCCGGCGCATCCTCGGAAACGGAGGCTCGTCCAGATGCGAGAGGCTGTCAATATGAAAATACATAAAATGTCTAATACGAAAATTGCTAGAGGAAGAGATATCCTCTCCCTTTTCATCCCCACCGCCGGTGCTTATGACGAAGGGTGCGGGAGGAACCCGAACGGAGAAGCGGCATGCCGGAAATTTCATTGGCGGAGCGGGGTGATACGGTCGAACCTCCGGAAAGCGAGGAGCTTCGCGCCGTCAATGTCGGCGCGCGCCTGCTCAAGCTGCGCAAGAGCCGCCGCCTGACGCTTCAGGACGTCAGCGCGATGACGGGCGTATCCGCCTCGGCCTTCTCGAAGATCGAACGCAACGAGCTTTCGCCGACCATCTCGACGATGCAGCGCATCGCCCATGGGCTGGATGTCGAGCTGGTGATGCTGCTGTCAAACGACCAGGACGGCAGCGCCATCAGCTTCCCGGGACGCCGCAGCATCAGCCGGGCCGGAAGCGGCAGCAAGCATACCACCGGAACCTGCAACAACGTCCTGCTTTGCGCCGATCTCAAGAACAAGCGTGCGACGCCGATCCTGACGACGGTGACGGCGCGCTCGCCGGACGAATACGCGGCTTGGGCGAAATCCGACGCCGAGATTTTCGTGATGGTGATGGAGGGCGCGCTGATCGTACACAGCCGCCTTTACGAGCCGCTGGAGTTGCACAAGGGCGACTCGGTCTATTACGACGCCACCACCGAACATACCTGGACATCGAAGGGGCCAACCAACGCAGTTGTCCTCTGGGTCCTCGTCGATCTCTGACGCCGCAAAGTGGAGCGCCCGCGCCTCCCCTGAGGTTGGGGAGGCAAGGCTCGATGCACCTATCCGCCTAATTTGTCCTTTTAGAAAAATTTTGTCGTTTCAGAATTTTTCTGTTGCTGGTGATAAAAATCTTGGCCTAGCCTCCGCACAAGAGGAAAATGACGCAATCGACGCCGAGGGCGCAGTCATTCGCACCGCAGGCCGAGCCAGGCCTGCGTCTCCTTGGTGTGCGGAAATCCTTCGGCAGTGTCGTCGCTCTCCAGCCCACCTCGATCGACGTGCCTGCCGGCAAGATGTGCGCCCTGCTCGGCCCTTCCGGCTGCGGCAAGACGACGACGCTGCGCATCGTGGCCGGTTTCGAGCTGCCCGATGCCGGACAGGTTCTGATCCGCGGCGAAGACAGGACCTTCGACCCGCCGCAGCGGCGCAAGCTTGGTATGGTCTTCCAGAACTACAGCCTGTTCCCGCACATGACGGTCGGGCAGAACGTCGCCTTCGGCCTGCGCATGGCCGGCATGGCGCGGGCCGAGACGGAGGCGCGCACGCGCCGGATGCTGGACATCGTCCACCCGATGACGGTCTCGACGGCCGAGCATCGTTTGAAGGCGCGCTTGATAGCGGGTTGAGGCCGCGTTTCCGGCCCGCGACATAGACCGTGAGCGCCTTGTCCTGCGGCGCGTTGTGGCCGCGACAGCCGGCGTCGGCAATGATCTTCGTCAGGCTGACGCCGACGCTGGTCTCGATCTCGGGGATGACGGTCGCGAGCGTGCGCCCGTCATACGGATTGCCCGGCATCGCCTTCACATGGGCGACAAAACTGGCCGCAACGGCAGCGGTTGAGCGGCGTCGCGACCGAGACCTTCACGCCGAACTCGTAGGGCTTGTGAGCCTTTCCTTTGCCAATGCGCTCCACCTCGGGCGCGTGCAGAGATTTTCCAGCCGCGCTCGCGTTGCCGCTGATGCCGCACCTGACGAATGAGCGACAGCGGCACGCAAAAGCCTCAACCATAGCTGGCGATCCGCGATCCCGCGGCCGATGTCGCGGACGACATGGGCCGGCATGATTCGAAGCGAGCGCAGCGCCCGGTTCGCCCGTTTGAACTGCTTCGCATAAGGCCGGAAACGCTTTAACCTTAGCCGGGTCTCAGCTTTACCGGCCGACGTTTCATATTCTCTCAGGCCGCCCTATCTTCGGAGATAAACTGCCGCGACCAGTCGGCATACCATCTATCGAAGAGCCGGAGCTGCGTCTTTGCATAGCCACGCTGGCTTTCTGACAAGGCATCGGCCTCGTTGAAGTGCAGCGCGTATTCCGCGTCGCCCTTCAGCACCATCATGTGCTTGAAATAGAGAACCAGATCGGGACCCTCGTCGAAGGAGGACAGCACGCCGAGCGCCTGTTCGAGTTCCAGGGCCAGCCGGCAGGCGTCGGCGTTGCCCTTGGCCGCAGCTTCTGAGAGCTTGCAGAGACGGATGACCTCTTTCGGCAGGACGTTGCCGATGCCGGTGATCGCGCCTGTCGCGCCGCAGTTCACATAGCCGTGGAAGACTGCCGTATCGACGCCGATCATCAGGGAAACGTCGTCGTCGCGGCTGGTGATGTTCTCCGCGGCGTAGCGCATGTCGGCCGGCCCGCCGAATTCCTTGAAGCCGACAAGGTTGGGGTGCTCGGCGCGCAGCGCGAAGAACAGGTCGGCGCGCGTGGCGAAGCCGTAATAGGGACTGTTGTAGATGACGGCCGGCAGGTCCGGCGCGGCGGCGAGAATCGCCTTGAAATGCGCCTTCTGGGCGGCGATCACGGAGCCGCGCGAGAGCACCCGCGGAATCACCATCAGCCCCTTGGCGCCGACTTTCCGCGCATGAGCCGCGTGGGCGACGGCCGAGGCGGTGTTGACCGCGCCGGTGCCGACGATGACCGGAACGCCGGCCTCGACCAGCCGCTGGACGCCTTCCATCCGCTGCGCGTCGCTGAGCAGCGGCCAATCGCCCATCGAGCCGCAATAAACCACGGCCGACATGCCCTCAGCGATCAACTGCTTCGCCTTGCGCACCAGCGCATCGAAGTCGGGGGTCCGATCAGCCTTGCAGGGCGTCATCAGTGCGGGGATCACGCCCGAGAAGATCTGGGATTGCATAGGAACATCCTCGAATTGCTTGTTCTTGATGATACCGACGGCACATCGTCGTCGCCGTGAGGACTATTGCGCGGCCTTCGTCAGCAGTGAAGAATCGATCGCCGACAGCAGGCTTCTAAGGCCGGCGACTTCCTCGGGCGCGTATTGCGGGATCGGCGCGCGGACGGGTCCCACCTGTAGGCCGAGCAACTCGCAGCCTGCCTTGACGCCGCTGTTGTACCGGCGCGAACCGACATAGCGGATGACGGGCAGGATTTCGCGCCAGACGGAAAGGACGGTCGCATCGTCGCCTTCGTCGCTCGCCTTTTGGAGCTTGGCAAGTGCGGGGCCCATGAAATTGGCGATGCCCATCACCATGCCGGGCGCCTTCATGACGAGTGCCGGCAGCATCAGCACGTCCTCACCATTGAAGAATCCGATCTCGTCCCTGTGGTCGCAGAGGAAGGTCGTCATCTGGGCGATGTTGGCGGACGAGTCCTTGATGTACCTGACCTGCGGGATTTCACGGGCGAGGCGCAGCGTGAAATCCACGTCGAGATGCAGGCTGGTCGCCGGCGGGAAGTTGTAGGCGCAGATCGGCAGCGTGGTCGCATCCGCGACCGCGGCGTAGTAGGCGAAGGCCTCGTCGAAGCCGATCGGCTCGTAATAGGGCGTCGCGAGCATCAGCGCGGTGGCGCCGGCGCGTTCGGCATGTTTCGACAATTCGACCGCCTCGCGCGAGGAGGTGGCGCCGGTATGGGCGAGAACGGTCGCGCGCCCGGCCGTCTGTTCGACCACGATCTCGACCAGCCGCAACCGCTCCTGCTGCGAGAGCACCGAGAATTCGCCGGTTCCGCCGGCCGGCACGAAGCCATCCACACCGTCCGCAATGTTCTGGTCGACGAGCCTTCGCAGCGCCTTCTCGTCGATCCGCTCGCCATCGGCGGTGAAGGGGGTCACGATGGCGGACAGTACGCCCTTGAGGGTCATGCCGGAAATCTCCAGAATCTGAGTGTCAAAGGGGAGCAAAGCCGTCGGCCAGCGCATCCCCGGCATCCGAAGCGATTAGCAGGAAGCCGTTGATATAGGCACGTCCGGTGAGGGCGGGCGTGATGAAGCGGCGGGCGGAGGTCGGCCGGACCTTCGCGGCAGTGACCGTGAAGGTGGAGCCGATGATGCTTTCGGTGGTCAAGATATCCTCGGCCGCCAGCTTGCCTTCGGTCACGAGCTTGGCGAAGAGCGCGCTGGTGCCGGTTCCGCAGGGCGAGCGGTCGATGACGCCGGGCGGCGCCACCACGACGATCCTGGCGCGGTCGGGCATGGCCGGATCATGCTCGTAGAAGAGCACCTGATAGACGTCGAGTTCCGCGCCCGAAACCGGGTCGACGACCGGGCCCGCTGTATAGGCTTCACGCAGGAGCCTGGCCAGGCGCACGATCTCGGTCGCATTGGCGCTGTCGAGCGGGAGACCGATCCTCTTCGCATCGACGGATATGTAGTAATCCCCGCCATAGAGCAGCTCGGCGGGCATGGTGCGGCCATCGACCTCGATGTCGTCGCGCTTGACCGTGAAGGACTCCACGTTCGTCAGGGTGACGGTCGTGAACGTGCCGCTCTCCCGGCGCGCGGTCACGCCCACCGGACCCGCCGGGGTGCGGATCGCGAATCGGGTGGCCAACGCATCGTCCTGCCAGAGATCGGGCAGAAGGTTCATCTCGATGATGACGGATGCGAAGCCGATCATGCAGTGGCCGCACATCGGCGGGTAGGAGCCGGGCTCCAGGATCACCGCGCCGATGTCGCAGCCATCCTCCTGCGAGGCGATGGGCAGGACCGCGCAGGTCAGCCCGCCGCCGCGCGGCTCGTGCACGAGCCGGCGCCGCCAATGGTCGGCATGGTCGCGCAGCCAGGCGCGGGCCGCATCCACGGTCGCGACGTCATCGGGCAGGTCGATGCCCGACAGGACGATGCGGGTCGGATTGCCGCCGGTATGGGAATCGACCGCCAGGACCTCCTGACGTTCGGCGCGGTCGAGCCATGCGATGGCGGAGCTCGGCAGAAAGCGCGAGGATGTCGTCATCTGGTCACCGCGAAGAGAGGCTTGCCCAGGGAGGCGGCATCGACGGTGATGCCCAGGCCGGGGGCGGTGGGGGCCTTGCCGCGGCCGTTTTGGGAGCGCGGGGCGTATCCCGCGACATGCTCCTTGGTCCAGTCGTTGAAGAAGGAGGCGTGCAGCAGGGCGTCGGGCCGGGTGCTCGCCGCGACATGCGAGACGGCCGCGGTCGTGACGTCTCCGCCCCAGACATCCTCGATGCAGATCGTCATGCCGAGATCCTGGGCCAGCGCCCGCATGCGCTGGGCCCCCGTGATTCCACCGACGCGTGCGAGCTTGATGTTGACCGAGCCGGCGCCGGCCTCGTATTTCGCGCGGTAGAGCTCGGCCGAGTTGAGCACCGACTCGTCCATCACCAGCGGCAGTGTGCTCATCTTCTGGACGATGGCGCAGTCGGCGGTGTCGCGGCAGGGCTGCTCCACATAGATGTCGAGGCCTGCCAGCTCGCGAACGGCGACGATGGCCGCCTGGAGATTCCAGCCGCCGTTCGAATCCGCGACGATCACCGCATCGCCGGGGCAGGCTGCGACGACGCTCCTCGTGCGCGCGGCATCCTCATAAGGATCGTTGCCGACCTTCACCTGGAAGCGGTTGATGCCGACCGCACCGCGCATGCGCACGAAGGCCGCCATCTCTTCCGGCGAAGCGAGCGGCACCGCTTCGTAAAGCGGGAAATCAGGCTGGGCGACGCCGCCGAGAAGCGTGGCGATCGGAAGGCCCGCAGCCTTGCCGACAAGATCCCAGCAGGCGATGTCGATGGCGCTCTTGGAGCTGTTCTGGTCGAGGAGCTGGGCATCCATCGCCCGACTGACCAGGTTGAGGTTCGTGGGGTCGAGGCCGATCAGAAACGGCGCCATCGCCCGGATGCCCGCGCGCGTTCCTTCGGCGAAAGCCGGAAGATAGGTGCCGCCAAGCGTGCTGCTTTCGCCCCAGCCCTCGAGACCCCCGTCGGTCATGATCCGCACGAGGGTCGAGGCCTGGCTTTGCGCCGCGCGCCCTCCCGACATGACGTACTCGCCATGCGCATAGGTCAGCTCGTAGCCGTAAACTTCGATTGCGGCGATGTGCATTTGTATCTCAAGAGTGATTGGTAATAGGTAACATATTACCCGTCACCATGTCTTTGTCAATGCAAGCGCTGACGATGGCGCGGGCCGTCGCGGCGTTTCTGAAGAGCGTCCGGCATGCTCATTCGGGAGCCGATCGTTCGCCAGGAGACGAACGATCGGCGCGAGCCCTCCGCTTCGACAGGAGGCAATCGAGCCGGGCCGGAAGCTCAGCCGAAGAGGCTGGCAAGATGCGCGTTGAGGAAGAGGTCATGCGGGTCCAGCCGGCGCCGGACGGCCTCGAAACGCTCGTAGTCGGGATAAAGGTCCCGGACGCGCTCGCGATCGAGAAAATGCAGCTTGCCCCAATGCGGGCGGGCCTTGAACTGGCGCAGCTCGGCATCCACCGCCCGCAGGAAGGGGAAGTAGTCGCGACCGATCTCGCCGGACACGGAGACGGACATGGTTTGCCGGCCCGACTGAGGCGAGAGAAAGCCTTCGTCGGCCTTCTGCCAGCGAATCTGCAAAGGCGAGATTTCCGCGGGAAACCGCTTCAGCATCAGCGTCTGCATGGTCTCGACCGCCTGGCGGCCATCGGCGGCGTCGATCATGTATTCCAGCTCGTGGAACTCGGCCACGGTGGTTCCGTCGGGGTAGATGCGGTAGGCGCGGTCTGTCCGGCTGTTGACCTCGCCGGCCGGCATGTCGTGATCGACATAGGGCAGTTCGCGGAGCAGCTTGACGAAGCAGTGATCGGCCGGAACCTCTCCGAGCTTGTAAAGATGCGCCGAGCGATCGGTGGGCATCCACCAGAACGAGAAATGCCGGAATTCCGACGTCAGGTGATCCCACTGCCGAAAGACTTCCGACATGGGCAGAACGATGTTTTCCTCCTTCAGACGATAGGCGGGGACGAGTTCCAGTCCGATTCTGAGCGCCGGCCCCAGCAGGCCGAGCGAGACCTGCGCCGCTCTCAGCGCCTCGATGTCGGTCTGGTCGATATCCACGACCTCGCCGAGGCCGTCGACGACCCGCATGCTTCTCACCATCGACGAGATGGAGCCGAAGTTCGAACCCGAGCCTTTCGTGCCGGTCGCCGCCGCGCCGGCGATCGACTGGACGTCGATGTCGCCCTGATTGGCGAGCGCTAGCCGTGCGTTCCAGAGTGGTTCCCCGAGTGCCGCAAGCGTCGAGCCGGCCCGGACTTCCGCGTGCCGGTCTTCGGCGCTGGTTGAGATGACGCCTGTGAGCCGACGCAGATCGATGAGCAGGCCGGAGGTCTCGACGATCGGCGTGAAGGAATGGCCGCCGCCGGCGACACGGACGTTCTTCCCGTCGAGCACCGCGTCGCGAATGAGCGATATGGCTTCGTCTTCTGTCTCAGGCGTCGCGACATGGCCGGCCTCGAAGGTCTGGTTGCGGCCCCAGTTCGTCCAGATCGCCCCGCGCATGTCACTGTTCCTCATCCGTCCACCGAACCCAGCTTGACGACAGCCATCACCAAGGTCTATCTAAACGGCTATCGGTTACCGATTACCATGGCGGTGCTGAGAGCGCTACCTGCATTCGAATGACGTTCAGGGGTACGCCGCGTGACGAATAGAGTGGGTAGTCCGAAAAGGCCGGACGTCGAGACGATGCCGGTCGTTCCGCTCAGATATTATGGTCGCTGGGTTGCGGCCGGGGTGCTCGCCGTCCTGCTCGCAGGCCTGATCACCTCGATGGTGACCAACCCGCGCTTTCAGTGGAACGTCGTCGCGGAATTTCTGCTCGACAAGGTCATCATCGCCGGGCTCGTCGCGACGATCCTGCTGACCATCGCCGCCATGGTGATCGGCGTCGTGCTTGGCACCGTCATCGCGCTGATGCGCATCTCGAACAATGCCGTGCTCGGCGCCATCGCCTCAGGGTATCTCTGGGTCTTCCGCGGCACCCCTCTGCTCGTGCAGCTGATCTTCTGGTACAATCTTTCGGCGCTTTATCCGATGATCACCATCGGCTTCCCGTTCGGACCCTCGCTCGGATCGTTCGACGCGAACGTCTACATCACCGTTTATGTCGCGGCGCTCCTGGGCCTCGGGCTCAACGAGGGCGCCTATATGTCCGAAATCGTGCGCTCGGGGCTGAACTCCGTGCCGCCCGGGCAGCGCGAGGCGGCCGAAGCGCTCGGCATGTCGAGCTACCGCGTCATGGCGCGCATCATCTTGCCTCAGGCCATGCGGGTGATCATTCCGCCGACCGGAAACCAGTTGATCGGCATGCTGAAGACGACTTCGCTCGTGAGCGTGATCGCACTGCAGGAACTGCTCTATTCGGCCCAGCTCGTCTACACCGCCAACTTCCAGACCATACCGCTGTTGATCGTCGCCTCGATCTGGTACCTCGTGCTGACCACCGTTCTGTCGATCGGCCAGCACTTCCTGGAACGTCATTTCGGAAAGAGTGATCGGCGGGCCAGCGTGGACGCTCTTGACGCTTCGGACGACGTCGAGAGCGGGAAAAAGGCCTGACATGTCGGAATTGCCAAAATCGTCCCTTGGTGAGCATGCCGTCGTCGCGCGCGGTGTGAAAAAGGCCTTTGGCAGCCACCAGGTCCTGAACGGCGTCGATCTGACGGTCGACTACGGGAAGGTGTGCTGCATCCTGGGCCCGTCCGGATCGGGCAAGAGCACGTTCCTGCGCTGCATGAATCATCTCGAGAAGCTGAGCGGGGGCCTGCTTCAGGTTGGCGGCGAACTCGTGGGCTACCGCCAG
The DNA here is from genome assembly GCF_058807355.1 of Allobosea sp. GW821-FHT12C12. Lineage (NCBI taxonomy): Bacteria > Pseudomonadati > Pseudomonadota > Alphaproteobacteria > Hyphomicrobiales > Alloboseaceae > Allobosea > Allobosea sp. GW821-FHT12C12. The sequence continues at coordinate 182,568 of NZ_JBXAQP010000007.1, read as the reverse complement.
CACGCCGGCAAACTCTACGAGATGAACAAGGCGGAAGTCGCGCGCCAGCGCGCCGACATCGGCATGGTCTTCCAGAGCTTCAACCTGTTCCCGCACATGACCGTGCTGCAGAACATCGTCGAGGCGCCCATGCATGTGCGCAAGGCGCCGAAGGCCGAGGCGATCGGTCATGCGCGCGACCTGCTGTCCAAGGTCGGGCTCAGCGCCAAGGCCGACGCCTATCCGCGGACGCTTTCTGGCGGGCAGCAGCAGCGCGTCGCGATCGCCAGGGCGCTCGCGATGAAGCCCAAGCTCATGCTCTTCGACGAGCCGACCAGTGCGCTCGACCCCGAGCTCGTCGGCGAGGTCCTGCAGGTGATGCGCCGGCTCGCCGCGGAGGGCATGACCATGATCGTCGTCACGCACGAGCTCGGCTTCGCCCGGGAGGTCTGCGACAAGGTCGTGTTCATGGATGAGGGCGTCGTGGTCGAAGAGGGCAGCCCCGGCGAACTCTTCGGCAACACCAGGACGGTGCGCGCCAAGGCCTTCCTCGGCAAGGTTCTCTAGCTGCCGCCATTCGGCAGGGTGCGACACGCGTCGCCGATCCCAGTCGCGGCATGCAATCGGCAAAAGCGGTTGGCAAGCCGGAATTTCGTTTCAGATCCACGGAGTGTTCATGACCTGCCTTCCGGATACGGTGAGAACAAAGGCCTTCATCGACGGGGCCTGGACCGACGCTGAAAACGGTGCGGTCTTCGACAATCTCGATCCCGCCACGGGAAAGCTGCTGAACAGGATATCGGCCTGTTCCGCCAAGGATGTCGACACGGCGGTCAAGGCAGCCCGCTCGGTCTTTCGGACCGGCGTGTGGAGTGCCCTGGAGCCGAGGGAGCGCAAGCGCATCCTCCTGAACTTCGCCTCGCTCGTCGAGGCGAATGCCGCTGAACTGGCGCACCTGGATTCGATCGACGCCGGAAAGCCGCTGTGGGACTGCGAAAATCTCGACCTTCCCGACGTCGTCAACAACATCCGCTGGTATGCGGAGGCGATCGACAAGGTCTTCGGGAAGATCTCGCCGACGGGGGAAGGCAATCTCGGCCTGATCGTACGCGAGGCGGTCGGCGTCGTCGGCATGGTGCTGCCGTGGAATTTCCCGGCGGGAACCCTGTCCTGGAAGATCGGGCCCGCGCTCGCCTCCGGCAACTCGATCGTCGTCAAGCCGGCGGAGCTCGCCTCTCTTTCGACGCTGCGCATCGCCGAGCTCGCCTTCGAAGCCGGCGTGCCGGCGGGCGTCTTCAACGTGGTGCCCGGCCTTGGCCATGTGACCGGCAAGGCGCTCGGCCTTCATCCCGACATCGATATGCTCACCTTCACGGGTTCCACCGAAATCGGACGCCAGTTCCTGCGTTACTCGGCGGACAGCAACCTCAAGAAGATCGTGCTCGAATGCGGCGGCAAAAGCCCGCAGATCGTGATGGCCGACGTCGGCGATCGGCTGGAGACGATCGCGGAAAACCTTGCCGGTGCGGCGTTCTGGAACATGGGCCAGAACTGCACCTGCGGCTCCCGTATCCTGGTGCAGACATCGATCAAGGACGCCTTCGTGCGGGCGCTCGTGAAGGCGTCCGAACAATGGAAGGTCGGCCCACCGACCGATCGCTCGACGAAGCTCGGCCCCTTGGTCGAGGCCGCGGCCTTGACGCGCGTGCTCGGCGCGATCGAGACCGCGACGCAGGAAGGGGCGAAGATCGCCGCCGGCGGCAACCGGGTCTTTCAGGAAACGGGGGGCTGGTTCGTCGAGGCGACCGTCATGGACGACGTCACGCCGACCATGAAGATCGCGCGTGACGAGATCTTCGGCCCCGTCGTCGCGGTGATGGGCTTCGATACCGAAGAGGACGCCGTCAGCTTGGCCAACGATACGGCCTATGGCCTGGCAGCGACGGTGTTCTCGAACGACATCAACGTCGCCATTCGCATGGCGCGCAAGGTCCAGGCGGGGACGGTCGCCGTCAACGGTTATGGCGAAGGCGATATCTCGACGCCGTTCGGAGGCTACAAGACCTCGGGATTCGGTGGCTACGACAAGGGCATCGAAGCCTTCGACCAGTACACGCAGCTAAAGACGATCTGGGTATCGCTTTCCTGAGACCATAGCCATCCGCCGCAGGCCGCCCCGGCCTGCCGCGGATCGGTCGACGCCGGGGGGACGAAAGAGGGCGATGACGGAGAAGGTCACCATCAGCGTCATCGAGGCCGAGGAGCTTGGCCTGGCGATCCTGCGCCGGACGGGGCTCGGGGCGGAACAGTCCGAGGCTGTCGCCGATGTCATCATGCGGGCGCAGCGCGACGAGTGCCAATCGCATGGCCTCTATCGCCTGATCGGTTGCGCCCACTCCGTCAACGCGGGACGCGTCAACAAGGCTGCGACGCCGACGGTGACGGACCTCGCTCCCGGCACCGTCAAGGTCGATGCTGACCGTGGCTTTTCCCCGCCCGCCTATATGCCGGCATCGGCCTTGCGATCGAGAAATCCCGCAGGCAAGGCCTTGCCGCGCTGGCTATCAACAACTGTCATCACTTCTCGGCGCTCTGGGCCGAGGTCGAGCCCGTGGCGAAGCAAGGCCTGGCCGCGATCGCGTTGACGCCGAGCCATGCCTGGGTCGCGCCCTCCGGTGGACACGCCCCCGTCTTCGGCGCCAATCCCTTCGCCTACGCCTGGCCGCGCCGCCCCCTCATCCCGAGGAGCGCTCGGCGGAAGCGCGTCTCGAAGGATGCTCCAGCTCAAGCAGGAGCCTCCTGGAACATCCTTCGAGACGCCGCGTGCCTCGGCTCCTCGGGATGAAGGGCCGAGGGAGGCGCAAGTCTTCAATCCTGCCCGTAGATATGGGCCAGATAGCGCCGCATGAAAGGCGGCATGTCGTAGCGCTCGCAATCGCCGAGGCTGCGGACGATCACGATGCCGGAAAGCTCGGGCTCGTCCTGCTGCCTGATCCGCGCCAGCATCAGCTCGCGCGCCGCCTCGGCAGGCAGCGGCACGGACACTGGCCGCATGAAGGCGACCCGCCCGGTCAGGATCACCGCCGTCCAGCTCTCCTCGACCGCGATCTCGTCCAGCGCCAGCCCGGTCTCCTCGCGGAGTTCGCGGGTCACGCTGCCGGCGAGATCGAGCGAGCCGTCGGGGCGCAGGTCCTCGCGGTCCGGCGTGCCGGCGGCGAAATAGACCTTTCCGGCATTGGCGGTGTGCTCGCCCATCACGCCGCAGAGAAAGCCGCCGTCGCTCGCCCGCAGCGCCGCCATGGCGTAGCCGTTGCGCACGACCGGGCCGGGATGGCCGAGGTCGCGCCAGGCCATGAAGCTCGCATAGTCGGTCTCGAAATAGCCGGCGTGGAAAACGCCGTCCTCGATCGCGCCGCGGTGCTGCAGCATGATGCGGCCGTTGAACATCGCCGGCTTGCCCGCGCTGATTCTGGCCCAATGCGCCGCGATGTAGCCGGCGCGCTCGCGGGCGAAGACCCAGTCATAGGGCTCGATCCGCGCCTCGACCCTGGACAGGGCGACGATCTCGCCATCGACGACGCCGCTCACAGCAGCGTGCCTTCGCTGACCAGGACGGCCGAGCCGCCGATACGGGCCGAGACCAGCGCGCCGCCCGAGACGCCGAGCTCGAGCGCGATCCGCGAGGGCCTGCCCATCTCGTAGCCCTGCTCGATCACGAACCGATGCTCGCCGTCGCCCGGTTTGTCGAAGGCCATGACCGCCCCGGCGAAGGCCGCGACCGCCGAGCCCGTCGCCGGATCTTCCAGCACGCCGGCGCCGGGCCAGAACATCCGGGCGTGGTAGTGATGGCCGGCCTCGGCGGTGTCGCGGCAATAGACGAAGGCGTTCGGATTCGGCGCGGCGGCGAAGGCGCGCTCGAACGCCTCGCCGGCCGGGCGCGAGCGCGCCACGGCGTCCCGGTCCGCGACCGGCACGAGCGTATAGGCGACGCCGGCCGAAAAGGCGCCGGGCTCATGCCCCTCGAAGCCGATCGCGGCTGCGTCGAGCCCGAGCGCCCCGGCGAGATCGGCAAGCGGAATGGCCTGCTCCAGGCGCTCGGGCAGCTTCGGCAGCGTGAACACGGCGCTGCCCGAGACCGCGTCCGACACCATGACGGCGCAGGGCACGAGCCCGACCTTCTCCTCCAGCGTCAGAATGTCCGCGCCGCGCCCCCCGGCATGGTCGCGCAGCGCCAGCAGCACCGCCGTGCCCACGGTCGGATGGCCGGCGAAGGGCAGCTCCTGCGCCGGCGTGAAGATGCGGATCGCGGCGCGGTTGGCCGGATTGGTCGGGCCCGCGACGAACACCGTCTCCGACAGGTTGAACTCGCGCGCGATCGCCTGCATCGCGGCGGTGTCCAGGCCTTCGCTGTCGAGCACCACGGCCAGCGGATTGCCGGCATGGCGCCGCGTCGTGAAGACGTCGAGCGTGACGAAGCGGCGCGTCATGAGCGTGATCCTTCCGCGATCATCAGGTCGATCGTCAGCGGGCAGTGGTCGGAGGCCTTCGGCCGGTCCCGGCCGGCGCGCGGGTAACGGTCGCCGTTGGTCGCGAGCCGCCCGCTTGGCTGGAAGCGATGGCGAGTCAGCAGGTTCTCGCCGTTGAAGGCGCCGATGCGCGGCTTCATCCGCGTCAGATCGGTTCCGGGGTGAACCGCTGCGACGGCGTGACGAATTCGTCCTGCGCCGCCACCGTCAGGATCTCGCGCGAACCCGCCTCCTTCGTGCGCTTCAGCAGGCCGTGGATCGAGGCCGCGGCCTTGGCGAGCGCGCTCGCCGCCGACTGTTCGCGCAGATGATGCACGAAGAACAGCGCCGCGATCGCGTCGCCCGCGCCGTTGACGCTGACGTCGAGCTTCGGCGTGCGCACCCGCCACGCTCCCCGCGCATCGGCGGCCATCAGGTCGATCGCGTCGTCCGGCGTCTCCTCGGTGACGAGCGAGGTCACCAGCACGGTCTTCGGCCCGGCGTCGCGCAATGTCTCGACGGCGCGATGGGCGTCGGCGATCGTCCTGATCTCGATATCGGTCAGCAGTTCGAGCTCGAACTGGTTCGGCGTCACGATGTCGGCCGCCGGCACCGCCTGCTCGCGCATGAACTCCGGGATGCCCGGCCGCACGAAGACGCCGCGCCCGACATCGCCGATGACGGGATCGCAGCAATAGACCGCCTTGGGATTGGCGGCGCGCACGCGCCCGACCGCCGAGAGGATGGCGTGGCCGATATCGGCCGAGCCCATATAGCCCGACAGCACGCCGTCGCAGGAAGGCAGCACGCCGCGCTCCGCGATGCCCTCCATCACCTCGTCGATCATGCCGCCGTCGAAGACGCGGCCCTTCCATGCGCCATAGCCGGTGTGGTTGGAGAACTGCACCGTATGGATCGGCCAGACCTCGACGCCGAGCCGCTGCATCGGAAACACGGCCGAGGCGTTGCCGACATGGCCATAGGCGACATGCGACTGGATGGAGAGGATGTTCATGCTCGGTCTCAGGCCGCGACCACGATCTCGATCTCGACGAGCCAGTCGTCCTGCAGGAGCCCGGCGACCATCGTCGTCACGGCAGGCTTATGCTCGCCAAGCACGGCTTGTCGATAGGCGGTCGCCGGCCCGCGCAGGGAACGGTCGGCGAGATAGGTCGTCACCTTGACGATGTTGCCGACATCCATGCCGGCCTCGGTCAGGATCGCCTTCAGATTATCCCAGGCGGTCTCCAGCTGCGCCTCGACGCCGTCCGGCGCGCGGCCCGCCTTGTCGAGACCCATGGTGCCGCTGCTGAACAGGAACCGGGTCGGCTGGACAACCTCGACGCCATGGCAATAGGGGCCGACCGGCGCGAACATCGTGGCGGGATCATGGGCTTTCAGCATGGCGGCCTCGCGAATGGGAAAGGGCGCCGCAGCCTAGGCCGGACGCCCTCCGCGTGACCAATTGAAAGTCTTGACGGGATCGATCAGGAGCCCGCCGCCGCCTTCTTGGCGAAGGTGTCGATGAAGGTCGTCTTGAGATCGACCTTCGATGTCGCCAGCTCCGGATCGAGCAGCTTCAGCGCGTCGTAGACGCTCTGCTGCGCCTCGGGCGTCGAGATGCCGGTGCGCGAATAGCTCTCCAGCGAGTTCTTGACGGCGGCGAGATAGAGCGGCTTGTCGCCGAGATGATACTCGGCCGGCACGAGGTCGGCGACATCCTCGGGTTTGGCCGTCTCCAGCCATTTCAGCGACTTGACGAAGGCGTTGACGAGCTTCTGCGTCGTCACCGGGTTCTTCTCGGCGAAATCGCCCTTGAGATAGAGCACGGCGGCCGGGTTCGATCCGCCGAACAGCGCGCGCGTGCCGGCCTCGGTGCGCGTGTCGATCAGCGGGACGATGTCGCCATCGGCCTCGAGCTTCGAGGTGACCGGGTCGAGATGCGAGATGATGTCGACCTGGCCCTGCTTGATCGCAGCGACCGCCGATGCGCCCGCGCCGACGCCGATGATCGGGGCGTCGGTCGCCTTCAGCCCGGCCTTGACCATGGCGTATTGCACCGTCAGCGCGGTCGAGGAGCCGGGCGCGGTGACGCCGATCTTCAGACCCTTGAAGTCGGCCGCCGACTTGACCTTGGAGGCCAAGTCCTTGCGCACCGCTATGGTGATCGCCGGGAAGCGCCCGAGCTCGACCACGGCGCGCACGTCCTGGCCCTTGGCCTGCATGCGGATGGTGTGCTCATAGGCCCCGGTCACGACGTCGACCGAGCCGCCGACCAGCGCCTGCAGCGACTTCGCGCCGCCGCCGAAATCGTTGATCTCGACATCGAGCCCCTGCTCCTTGAAGAAGCCCTTCTTCTCCGCGATCGTCAGCGGGAGATAATACAGCAGCTGCTTGCCGCCGACGCCGAGCGTCAGCTTGGGCTTCTCGGCGTTCTGGGCGAGCGCGCTTGATGCGCTGAAGCCAAGCGCGGTGGTGAGGGCGAGCGCGGCCAGCGCCGCGCGGCGTGAGAACGTCATGGGAATTCCTCCGGTTGACTGGATCGGCGCCTTCCGGGAGCGCCGTTGACGCGACGATAGGCGAGATCGACGCGGCAGGGCAAGGCGGCCCGTCCGCAAGCTCAGCCGATCCGCTCCGGCACGGCCAGGATCGCGGCGGCCTCACGCCAGATCCGCGTGACCGCGTCGGCCGCGGGCTCGGCGCGTCCCAGCGCCGCAGACTGACCGGCCCAGGCCTGCATGCGCTGGACATCGCCAACGGCGGCGGCCGCGTCGCGCATCGCGGCCGTCAGCCCGCGCTGCACCGGATAGGGCGCGGGCGACGGCGCATCGGGCGAGAGCGCGGCGAGCGCGTAGCGCGTGGCGATGCTGCGCCCGGCACGACCGCTGAAGGCGCGCGAGACCACCGTGCCCTCCGGCGGGGTCGCGCCCAGCGCCTGCGCCCAGGCCGGGTTGATCCTCGCCTCGGGCGCGCGCAGCAGGGCGCTGCCGATCTGCACCGCGCTGGCGCCCAGCGCCAGCGCCGCCGCAACGCCGCGGCCATCGCCGATGCCTCCCGCGGCCACGACAGGTAACGCGACCGCATCGACGACGGACGGCAGCAGGGCCATCAGGCCGACCGCCTGGCGCTCGGCCAGGCCTGCGTCGAACGCGCCGCGATGACCGCCGGCTTCCGCGCCTTGCGCGACCAGGACATCGGCGCCGGCGGCCTCTGCCTCGCGCGCCTCGGCCACGGTCGTCACTGTTGCGAACCAGGCGATGCCGGCGTCTTTCAGCCGCGCCACGACCTCGGGCGGAAACAGCCCCATGATCGAGGATGCGGCCGCGGGATGCGCCGCGATGAGCGCTTCGCACTGCGCCTCGAAGGATTGCAGCGGCGCATCCCCGGCCTCGGGCGCAACGGCGGGGCCGAACTCGCCGAGAAAGTCGCGCAGCCGCGCCTCGTGCGCGGCATCGCGTGCCGGCGGGGGATCGGGAATCCAGAGATTGATCAGGCTCGCGCCGTTGCTCGCCGTATGGAAGCGTTCCTGCCAGGCGAGGATGTCGTCGGGCTTCATCAGCAGCGCGCCGCAACCGCCCATGCCGCCGGCATTGGCGACCGCGACCGACAGGTCCGGCGCGGGCACCCCGGCCATCGGCGCGAGCAGGATCGGGACCTGCAGCCCGAAGCGGCGGCAAAACGCGGTATGGCGCTCCGTTCTGTCCATTTCCGTATTCCCTGCCGCTGGCCGCGCAGGCCTCAGACCGTCGTGGTCGAGCTGTGTCCCGGCCGCCAGACCAGCAGGCGCTTCTCGACCAGCGTCACCAGGGCGTCGATGCCGATGACGACGATCGTCAGGATCAGCATGCCCGAGAACACGCCGGTGACGTCGAAGACGCTTTCCGCCTCCTGGATCTTGTAGCCGAGCCCGGCCGAGGAGCCGAGATATTCGCCCACCACCGCGCCGACGAGCGCGAAGCCGACCGAGGTGTGCAGCGAGGAGAACATCCAGGTCAGCGCCGAGGGCCAGTAAACGTGCCGGAAGAGCTGCCGTTCGTTCATGCCGAGCATGCGGGCGTTCGCCAGCACCGTCGGCGAGACCTCGCGCACGCCCTGGTAGACGTTGAAGAAGACGATGAAGAAGACCAGGGTGAAGCCGAGCGCGACCTTCGACCAGATGCCGAGCCCGAACCAGAGCGCGAAGATCGGCGCCAGCACGACGCGCGGCAGGGCGTTGGCCGCCTTGATGTAGGGGTCGAACACCGCCGCCAGCAATTCGCGCCTTGCGAAGGTGAAGCCGAAGAAGATGCCGGCCGCCGAGCCGATGGCGAAGGCGAGCACGGTCTCGGTCAGGGTGATGCCGAGATGCCAGTAGATCTCGGCGCCGGCGAGCGTCTTCCAGGTGCGGGCGAGCACCGCGCCCGGAGTCGAGAAGAAGAACTGGATCGTCTTGACGTCGCCCATGATCGGATAGGCCGTGACGACGTGCCAGGCCAGCAGGAAGACGACCATCACCAGCACTTGCAGGCCGAGCAGTCTGGCGCGGTTCATGACGGCTCTCCCTCGACCAGATCGCGCCCGTCGCCCATCGCATAGGCCTTCTGCACCTCGACGCGCAGCGAGGCCCAGATGTCGCGGTGGATCTCGTGGAAGGCCTTTTCCAGCCTGATCTCGGCGATGTCGCGCGGGCGCGGCAGCGGCACCTTGTAGTCGGCGACGATGCCGGCGGCCGGCCCGGCCGACATCACCACGACCCGGTCCGAGAGCGAGATCGCCTCTTCCAGATCATGCGTCACGAAGATCAGCGCCTTGCGGTCCTTCGACCAGAGATCGAGCAGGAGATTGCCCATGATCTGGCGGGTCTGCGCGTCGAGCGGCCCGAAAGGCTCGTCCATCAGCAGGATCTCGGGGTCGCGGATCAGCATCTGCGCGAGCGAGACGCGCTTGCGCTGCCCGCCCGAGAGCATGTGCGGATAGCGGTCGACGAAGGCGCGCAGGCCGACGCGGGCAAGCCAGTCGCGGGCGCGCCTGTCCGCTTCCGTATCGGAGACGCCCATCGGCTCCAGCGCGACCTTGACGTTGTCGAGCGCGGTCTTCCACGGCATCAGCGCATCGGCCTGGAAGAGATAGCCGGCGCGGCGGTTGAGCCCGGCGAGCGGCTTGCCGAAGATGCCGACCGTTCCGGCCGAGGGCGTCAGCAGGCCGGCGGCCGCGTTGAGCAAGGTCGACTTGCCGCAGCCGGTCGGCCCCACCACCGAGACGAACTCGCCGGCCGCGACCGAAAGGTCGATCCCCGTCACCGCCTTGTAGCGCTGGCCGCCCTCGATGTGGAAGGTGATGTCGAGCCCGCCAAGCGCCACCGCCGGGGGATCGATGGACGCGCTACCCGCCCCCGCCGCCTGACGCGGGTTGTCCTGCAACGTCATGAAACCTGTTTCCCCGATGGCGGCGTCCGGGCGTCCGCCGCGTCGGCCACTCTTTCCGAATTCCTGGTTGCGCGGCACGATAAAGCAATGCGCGGGAAAGTGGGAACCGCAATTTCGTTGCGGCTGCCGCATGCGGGCGATTGCGCGACGGCACGGACGCAGCGATAAGCCTTCGCCCGCCCGCGAGGATTCCCGATCGATGCAGCAACTCGAACTCTGGATGCAGTGGCTCGTCGAGTTCATGCGCGCGAACCAGCAATGGGCGATCCCGATCGTCTTCCTCGTCGCCTTCGCCGAATGCGTCGCGGTGCTGTCCTGGCTGGTGCCGGCCACGGTGTTCTTCACCGCCTTCGGCGCGGTCGCGGGCGCCTCCGGGCTGAACCTGATCCCGCTGGCTTTCGCGGCGACCGCCGGCGCGGGCCTGGGCTTCTGGCTTTCCTACTGGGCCGGGCTGATCCTGGGGCCGCGCGTCGGCGACTACTGGCCGCTCAACAAGAATCCGCAACTGCTCGAACGGGGCCACGCCTTCTTCGAGAAATGGGGCGTGCTCAGCATCCTGATCGGCCATTTCTTCGGGCCGCTGCGAGCCGTCATCGCCATCGTCGCCGGCATCGTGAAGATGCCGTTCTGGCCGTTCCAGTTGGCCAACTGGGTGGCGTCGGCCGCGTGGGGCTTCAGCCTGCTCTATGGCGCGGGCCGCCTTGCCGAGTTCATGGCGCGCTGAAAGGCCCATGACGATTGGCTGAATGGCGGCTTCAGACGCCGTTCAGCCGCAACCGCCGATGGTCGCTCCATCGCCTCGGGACGATGTCGCATTCCAGCGGCAACCTGGCGCGATCGGCGGCCGGATGACCCGGCAGGCCGGGTCGGCAGGCGTGCCCGGCGCCCGACCGATAGCCATCATCCGGGACGGACCTTGAGGATTTCATCATGATCTCGCGTCTCGTCACCAGCATCGTCATGCTCGCCATCGCGTCCGGCCCCGCCTTCGCCCAGGCGACGGCTCCCGCGACGCCGGCTCGCCCCGCGGCTCCCGCGACGGCTCCGGCTCCGGCCGCCGCCCAGCCTGCCGCGGTCGTCAAGAAGATCAACATCAACACCGCAACCGCCGCCGAACTCGATACGCTGAAGGGCATCGGCGACGCCCGCGCCAAGAAGATCATCGAGGAGCGCGCCAAGGCGAAGTTCAAGAACTTCGACGATCTGGTGAAGCGCAATGTCCTGCCGGCCAATGTCGAGGCCGAGATCAAGGACAAAATCAGCTTCTGATCGGGATGTCGCCCGCCAGGGCGCCATCAAGGCAAGGGCCCGGCGGATCGCTCCGCCGGGCCCTCTTTTGTAATGATGGCGATATCGAAGGTCCGTGCGACCTCAGAAGCGGATCAGTCCGGCGACGACGGCGGCCGTCAGCGCGAAGGACGAACCCATGGCGAGCCAGGCGACCGCCTGTGCGTCGAGCAGTTTGAGATGATGCATGACACCCTCCTCAAGTTGCAGATATGGAAATCCTTTCGTCAGAGCGGAACCGCGCCGAGAAACACGCCGGCGAGCACGGCCAGCACGAGACTGATCAGCAAGACCATTGCCACCGGCCTGCCGAGCAGGCCGCCTCGAGCCTCGACCGGCGTCTCGACGGTCGGGCCGTCATCGACCTGGTTGAGCTGGCTCGGTTCGACGCGGGACCGCTGCGTCGCCGGCTCCGTCCTGTCCGAGTCCTGTGTCGATCGGGCCGGACGCTGTTCGTGATCGATCATGATCGACCTCCATCTTCCGGTTGATCGAACGCGCCGCTGCCGTCCGCTGCTGGCCCGATATGGATTTTCAAAGGCTCAGATCAGGCCGATGAACGTATTGACGACCAGCGCGAGAGCGAGACCACCGAAGAGGAAGGTCAGGAGCGGCCAGTCCTCGCCGTCGTCCTGCAGGACGGTGACGCGCTGCGCATCGTCCTGGACATGGCTGGACCAGGCTTCCCGCGCCGCCCGTTCCCTGACCGTCAATTCCTGCTCCCGATTCATGATCGCCTCCGCATGATCCTGGCTGGCCGAATTCCTGTCTGGCCATGAGAACGCCTCGATTAACCAAGTGTTCCATGCAGGCTGACGACCGGAAAAAGCGGGCGCCTCGCGGCGCCCGCCTTGCCGTGCCACACGCCTTGAAGCGGCGGGCTCAGTTCCTGGTCTTGTCCACGAGCGCCTTGGCCTTGATCCAGGGCATCATGTCGCGCAGCTTGGCGCCGACCTCCTCGATCGGGTGGGCGGCCATGCGCGCGCGCGTCGCCTTGAACGAGGTCTGGTTGACCTTGTTCTCCAGCATCCAGTCGCGGGTGAACTTGCCCGACTGGATGTCGGCCAGCACGCGCTTCATCTCGGCCTTGGTCTCGGCGGTGATGATGCGCGGGCCGGTGACGTACTCGCCGAACTCGGCCGTGTTCGAGATCGAGTAGTTCATGTTGGCGATGCCGCCCTCGTAGATCAGGTCGACGATCAGCTTCACCTCGTGCAGGCACTCGAAATAGGCCATCTCCGGCGCGTATCCGGCCTCGACCAACGTCTCGTAACCGGCCTTGATCAGCTCGACCAGGCCGCCGCAGAGCACGACCTGCTCGCCGAACAGGTCGGTCTCGCACTCTTCCTTGAAGTTGGTCTCGATGATGCCGGCGCGACCGCCGCCATTCGCCGACGCATAGGACAGGCCGAGATCGTGCGCGTTGCCGGTCGCGTCCTGATGGATCGCGATCAGGGTCGGCACGCCGCCGCCGCGCTGATATTCCGAGCGGACCGTGTGGCCGGGGCCCTTGGGGGCGACCATCAGCACGTCGAGGTCCTTGCGCGGCTCGATCAGGTTGAAATGCACGTTGAGGCCGTGCGCGAACAGGAGCGCGGCGCCCTCCTTCATGTTGGCCGCGAGTTCGTCGCGATAGATGTCGGCCTGCAGCTCGTCCGGCGTCAGCATCATCATCACGTCGGAGACCTTTGCGGCCTCGCTCGGCGTCATCACGGTGAAGCCGGCCTCTTCGGCCTTCTTGCGCGTCGGCGAGCCGGCCTTCAGGGCGATGACGACATCCTTGACGCCGGAATCGCGTAGGTTGAGCGCGTGGGCATGGCCCTGCGAGCCATAGCCGACGATGCAGACCTTCTTGCCCTTGATCAGGTTGATGTCGGCATCACGATCGTAATAGACGCGCATTTCGATGGTCCTTCCTTGGATTCTGGCTGGTTTCTTCAGGCTTTCGGCGCGGCCAGGTCGTCTTTCGAGAACCTGACCGCGCCGTGAAGTGCGAGGAACTGGTCGGTGGCGCGGCCTGCGTCGCGCGTGATCTCGGCCGGCGTCGGCACGAGCGCGTCGCCGAGCAGCAGCCGGATCTGCACGTCGCGGCCGACCAGGCCGAAAAAGGTGCGGAACGCCGTCTCGGCGTCGTCGAAGGCGAGCAGCCCGGCCTCCCGCCCGGCTTCGAGCACCGGCCGCAGCCGCTCGCCGATGGCGAAGCGGCCATTGGCCAGCACGATGCCGCCGAGATTGCCCTTCCGCGAAGCCGCGTGGCCGATGGCGAGGCGGTTGAGCGCGATCGAGGTCGGGGATGAGATCACGCTCAGCCAGTTGGCGGCGAAGTCCCTGAGGCTGTCGCGCAGGGTCGCGATGTCGAGTGTCTGGCGATCATAGGCCCCGGCCCGGACCCGCGCCGCCTGCCATCGCACCGTCGCGGTCAAAAGCCCGTCGCGGTCGCCGAACCATTTGTAGAGCGTCTCCTTGGAGCAGCTCGCCCGGCGTGCGACGGCGTTCATGGTGAGCCGGTCGCCCTCCTCCACCATCAGCGACAGCACGGCGTCCAGCACGGCCTGCTGGCGGGCCGTGGGCTCTTCCGGCTCGCTGTCTGGGGGCCTGGCCGTCGCCGCCATCGTCTCTTCCGCCGCGGAATTTAAGTGTACCGTACGTTACGGTTCGGCTCACTAGCGCGTCGCCGGCCGGAACGCAAGAGGCCTTGCGCATGTCGCGCGGCGACCACATTTCGCCGGTTGTCCGCAACATTCGCGATGAAGGACCGTCGGTGCCCGAAACCGCTACGATCGAAGACATCCTCGCCTTCTGGCGCGAGGCCGGCCCCGAAAAGTGGTTCGCCAAGGACGCGGCCTTCGACGACGCCATCCGCGAGCGCTTTCTGCCGATGCACGAAGCCGCGGCCGCCGGCGCGCTTTCGGAATGGGAAGGCGCGCCCGAGGGCGTCTACGCGCTGCTGCTCCTGCTCGACCAGTTTCCGCGCAACCTTTTCCGCGGCAGCCCGCGCGCCTTCGCCACCGACGCATCGGCGCTGGTGATCGCCGAACGCGCCATCGCCAAGGGCTTCGACAGGGCATTCCAGCCGCCGGAAAGCCGCTTCTTCTACCTGCCCTTCATGCATGCGGAGGATTTGGCTGCCCAGGAACGCTGCATCGCGCTCTGCGACGCCTCGGACGATCGCGACGGCGTGAAATATGCCGTGCTCCACCGCGACATCATCCGCGATTTCGGCCGCTTCCCGCACCGTAATCCGGTGCTCGGCCGCGAGACCACGACGCAGGAGCAGGAGTTTCTCGACGAGGGCGGCTTCAGGGGCTGATCCCGGCCGTCAGCCGCCGGCCTGCTGGCTCGCCATGCGTTGCAGGAAGATCGCCGCGATCGTCAGGATGAAACCCGCCCACCAGATCGGCGAGCGCAGGCTCTTGCCGCTGCCGGGCGCTTCGGGCTCGGCGCGTCCGGACAGCCGTTGCAGGATCGGCCAGGCGAAGCAGCCGAACCCGAGGATGCCGAGTGCGAGCGCGAGTTGGTTGAGCGTCATGACAACTGTGATGAATCGGTAATGGGTATGATGGTCACGTATGCCGCAACACGGTGCTTGACGCGCAGCGTTACCGCCTCGGGCAGCCGCCCTATCAGGCGAAGCTTTCGCGCGTCACGATCGATCATGCGCGCCTGGTCAGTCAGCACGAAGCCGCGCACCACGCAACCCGCTGGAATCGCAACCTTCGTGGGCCAAGGCTGGGAATTCGCTGTGATCGGGCAGATCAGTATTCGTGACGAGATGCCGTGCAGCGAATCGTCAGACAAAACGATGACAGGTCGTCGGCCTTGCTCCGATCCGAGCACCGGGTCGAGATCGACCCAGTAGACTTCGCCGGGCTCAGGATGCCCGCTTGCGCGGGTTGTAGTCGTCATAGATCACCTCGGAGCCGACATCGGGCGCCAGTCGACATCGTCTCGCGGGGCGTTCTCAATGCCGCCAAGGCGCTCCGCCTCCTCTATCATCCACTCCAACGTCACAGGGTAGGGTTGGGTCGTCCCTGCAAGGGGCGTGCGTCATCATCCGCAGAGGCAACCGTCAGAAGGATCGCCTCCTCCCCAACCGAAACTTCCATCGTCATGCCCGGGTGAAGTTTGAGCTGCTTCACCACTGCTTTCGGCAACCGCACAGCCGTGCTGTTACCCCATTTCGCGACTTGCACCTTCATAACGCAAAGCTCTTTTCCGGATATCCTTACTACGATCGCTTGGATATCCAAAGAGTTCACATCGCCTCCGGTCCCCGGCTCATCGCGGCGATGCCGGTGCGGGAGACCTCCGTCAGCCCCACCACCGTCATCAGCTTGATGAAGCGCTCGATCTCGTCGGTCGAGCCGGTGAGCTCGAAGACGAAGGAAGTCAGCGAGGCGTCGAGCGTGCGCGCGCCGAACGCCGCCGCGAGCCGCATCGCCTCGACCCGGTGCTCGCCCTTGCCGACGACCTTGACCAGCGCCAGCTCGCGCTCCAGCGCCTCACCTTGAAGGGTAAGGTCGACGACGCGGTGCACCGGCACCAGCCGGTCGAGATGGGCCTTGATCTGGTCGATCACGTTTTCCGTGCCCGAGGTCACCACGGTGATGCGCGAGATGTGCTTCTCGTGCTCGGTCTCGGAGACCGTCAGGCTCTCGATATTGTAGCCGCGTCCCGAGAACAGTCCCGCGATGCGCGCCAGCACGCCCGGCTCGTTGTCGACCGTGACGGCAAGCGTGTGGCGGGCGATCGGCTGCGAGGTCGGGGCGGTCGGGTAATGCGAGGAGGTGTTCATGACAGGGCTCGGCTTCGGCTGAGATGAGGGCGGAAATCGGTCAGGACGGGTTCGGGCGCTTCGTCCTCGGCGATGATCCAGGGCTCGGCGAAAGCCGCCATGCGCCAGGACTGGAAGCCTCTCGTTGCTTGAACGGCCTCGGCATAGGCGGCGCAGACAGGGTCGAGCGCGATCGAGTAGGATACGAAGCGGCAGACCACCGGCGCGAACATCGCATCGGCCGCGCCGAACGCGCCGAACAGGAACGGACCGCCGGCGCCGAAGCGCTCCCTCGCGTCACGCCAGATCGTGCGGATGCGGGCGACATCGGCCGCGACCCTGGGCCCGCGATCCCTGGCCGGATGGATCCAGGCGAGGTTCATCGGGCAGGCCCCGCGCAGCGCCGCGAAACCCGCATGCATCTCGGCCGCGACCGAGCGCGCCATCGCCCGCGCCGCCGGATCGCGCGGCCAGATCGCGAGATCGGGATGCGTGTCGGCGACATGATCCATGATCGCCAGCGATTCCCAGACCTGGATCTCGCCATCCACGAGCGCCGGAACCTTGCCGCCGGGCGTGAAGACCGAAACGGCGCGTTTCCATTCCGGATCGTCGAACGCCCGTGCGAACGGGATCAGCACCTCCTCGAACGGGATGCCGAACTCGGTCAGCAGCAGCCAGGGCCGCAGCGACCAGGACGAGTGGTTCTTGTTGGCGATGACGAGTTTCATGGCGCTGCCTGCTCCGCATCGAGCGCGAAATCCAGCGCAGCCTCGACATGCAGCGCCGTCGTGTCGAACACCGGATGCACGGTATCGGCCTGCGAGATCAGCAGCCCGATCTCGGTGCAGCCCAGGATGACGCCGTCAGCGCCATGATTGGCGACGGCGTCCGCGATGATCGCAAGATAGCGCGCCTTGGAAGCGGGCCTGATCACGCCCCGGCACAACTCCTCGTAGATGATGCGATGCACCTCGGCGCGTTCGGCCTCGCCCGGAACGACCGCCTCGACGCCATGCGCGGCCAGCCTGTCGCGGTAGAACGCCTGCTCCATGGTAAAGCGAGTCGCCAGCAGCAGCGGCTTGCGCGCGGCGCTGGTTCTGATCGCGCGGGCGGTCACGTCGGCCAGATGGAGGAACGGCACGCGCACCGCGCCTGTGATGCTGTCGGCGATTTTATGCATGGTGTTGGTGCAGAGCACGATGCAGCCGGCGCCGGCCCGCTCCAGCCGGCGCGCGCTCTCGGCAAGCACATCGCCGGCGGCGTCCCAGTCGCCTTTCGCCTGCATCTCGGCGATCGGTGAAAAATCGAGCGAATGCAGCAGCACGTCGGCCGAGTGCAGCCCGCCGCGGCGGGCGCGCACGCCCTCGTTGAGCATGCGGTAATAGACCGCCGTCGATTCCCAGCTCATCCCGCCGATCAGGCCGATGGTCGTCATGTCATCCTCTTTGTCGGGCGCGGCCCGTCATTGCGAGAAGGCGCGGCCGACGAAGCAATCCAGAGGCCCCACGCACCCCCCCGGATTGCTTCGCCGCGCTCGCAATGACGGAAGACCTCAAACCAGTTGCTTGCCCCTGGCGTCGATGATGTCGCCGGTATCGCCCTCGAAATCGGGCAGGATCATCTCGTTATGGGCCTTGCCCGACGGGATCATCGGGAAGCAGTTCTCCTGCTTGGCGACGAGGCAGTCGAAGATCACCGGCTTTGGCGTCTCGATCATCTCCATGATCGCATCGTCTAGCTTGGCCGGATCCGAGCAGCGGATGCCGTGACCGCCATAGGCCTCCGCCAGCTTGACGAAGTCCGGCAGCGATTCCGAATAGCTTTCGGAATAGCGCCCGCCATGCAGCAGTTCCTGCCACTGCCGCACCATGCCCATGTACTCGTTGTTCAGGATGAAGATCTTGACCGGCAGCCGATACTGCACCGCCGTCGACATCTCCTGCATGTTCATCAGGATCGAGGCCTCGCCGGCGATGTCGATGACCAGCGCCTTGGGATGCCTCATCTGAACGCCGATGGCGGCCGGCAGGCCGTAGCCCATGGTGCCGAGGCCGCCGGAGGTCATCCAGCGATTGGGCTCCTGGAAATGGAAATACTGCGCCGCCCACATCTGGTGCTGGCCAACCTCGGTGGTGACATAGGTATTGCGACCCTTGGTCAGCTCGTAGAGCCGCTGGACGGCGTATTGCGGCTTGATGATGTCGGTCGCGTTCTTGTAGCCGAGGCTGTTCCTGCCGCGCCAGCCCTCGATCTGCGTCCACCAGGCGGTCAGCGCCGCCTTGTCGACCTGCGGACTCGTCTCGCGCCAGATCCGGACCATGTCCTCCAGCACGTGGGCGCAATCGCCGATGATGCCGATGTCGACCTTGACGTTCTTGTTGATCGAGGACGGGTCGATGTCGACATGGATCTTCCTCGAGTGCGGCGAGAAGGCGTCGAGCCTCCCCGTTATGCGGTCGTCGAAGCGCGCGCCGATGTTGATCATGACGTCGCAGTCATGCATCGCGAGGTTCGCCTCGTAGGTGCCGTGCATCCCCAGCATGCCGAGCCATTGCCTGTCGGCTGCCGGAAAAGCTCCCAATCCCATCAGCGTCGAGGTGACGGGGTAGCCGGTCAGCCGCGCCAGTTCGCGCAGCAGCGCCGAGGCGTGCGGACCCGAATTGATCACGCCCCCGCCGGTGTAGAACACGGGCTTGCGCGCCTTCGCCATCAGCTCGACCGCGGCCCTGATCTTGTTCAGGTCGCCCTTGACCGTCGGGCGGTAGGTCTTGTGCTGGTTGTCGCGCGGGCGGCTGTAGAGGCCCGTGGCGAACTGGATGTCCTTCGGGATGTCGACGACGACCGGACCCGGCCGGCCGTTGGCGGCGACGAAGAACGCCTCGTGCAGGATGCGCGGCAGGTCGGCGATGCTCTTCACCAGGTAGTTGTGCTTGGTGCAGGAGCGCGTGATGCCGACCGTGTCGCATTCCTGGAAGGCGTCGGAGCCGATCAGATGCGTCGGAACCTGGCCGGTGATGACGACGATCGGAATCGAATCGAGCAGCGCGTCGGTCAGGCCGGTGACGGCGTTGGTCGCGCCCGGCCCGGAGGTGACGAGGACGCAGCCGACCTTGCCGGCGCTGGAGCGTGCATACCCCTCGGCCGCGTGGACCGCGCCCTGCTCGTGGCGGACGAGGACGTGCTTGACCTTGTCCTGCTGGAACAGCGCGTCATAGATCGGCAGCACGGCGCCGCCGGGATAGCCGAACAGATGTTCGACGCCCTGGTCCTGAAGCGCGCGGACGACCATCTCGGCGCCGGTCATCATCTCGCTCATAACGGTCTCCTGCGCGGTTCGTTCGGTTGGATCGGTCGGGATCGGCGGAAAACGGGCAATAAAAAAGGCCCTGCGAGGGGCCTGGACGTGCGCTGGCGTCGGGGACGCGCGGCTCCTCTGCGGACCCGGCCCCTACCAGCGCACCCGTACGATAATAAGCTCGCGCATCGCGCCAGACGCCCTTTCCGAGATGTTGCGGGACGCTAGACGAGCATCGTGGTCCGGTCAAGAGCCGACAGACCTCGATGGCGGACCGGAAACAGTCCTGAAGCCTCCTTTGCGTCAGCCGCCGAAAACCGCGAGTCTAGGGAACACTTTTTCAAGACGGGCTGGATAGGATCACCTGTCTCGCCCGGGAGCGTCGATGTACCAGGAAGTGCATACCGAGAACATCACGGCGCGCGCGCATGCGCCGGAGATCGCAGGACTGCTCGGCCGGTTCGTGCGGCATGGACAGGGCTCGGAAGCGGGCGCGCCGCACGAGGCCTTTCTCGACGAGATTTTCGCAGGCTTCGGGCAGGATCTGATGATCGTCAGGCCGACCGGCGACGGCGACTACGCCTATGTCCATTACGGCCGCGAGATCATGCGCTATGTCGGCGACGACCAGCTCGGCGAGCGCATCTCGGGGATGTCGCCGCAGGTCGCCCGTTTCAGCATCGCGACCTTCGACCAGGCGCTGGCCGACGGAAAGCCGGCCTATACCGTCCATCGCTCGTTGAAGACGGTCAGGGTCTGCCTCTGGGAGCGGCTGCTGATGCCGACGACGGCGGCCAATGGCGAGCGTTTCCTCGTGGTCTTCAGCCGTCCGCTGCAATTCCGCGAGGAGTTGCTGATGACCGTTCTCGACACCTCGCCCTCGGGCATCGTCGCGCTGCACGCGATCCGCACCCAGGACGGCGACATCGAGCGCACCCTGATCATCACCGCCAATCGCCGGGCCTCGGCCATGGCAGGGCGGCCCGAGGAAAGCCTGCTCGACCGCGACGCGCGCGAGACCCTGCCCTTCCTGGCCGACGACTCGATCTGGCGGCGCTGTCTCTACGCCATCGAACTGCGCCGCCCCGACATGATCGAAACCTCGTTCATCCATGACGGCAAGCTGACCTGGCTGCAGCTCGCGCTCGCGCCGCTCGGCGACGGGCTGGTCATGACGATGACCGATATCACCGACCTGATGGTCGCCAACCAGACCCTGCAGAGCCGCGCCGCGACGTTGGCGCTCGAGATCGGCCGCGAGCGCGCCACCCGCCGGGCGCTCTCGCAGGAGATCGGTCAGCGCGAGGAGCGCGAGCAGGAACTGCGTCGCCTCGCCGAGACCGACCCGCTGACCGCGCTCCTGAACCGGCGCTCCTTCATCGAGAAGGCCAATGCCGCGATCGCCGACTGCGCCGCGGCCGGCGAGGACACCGCGCTGATCATCGTCGATCTCGACCATTTCAAGAGTGTCAACGACAGCCATGGCCATTCCGCCGGCGATGCCGTGATCCGCGCCTTCGCCGATCTGCTGCTTGGCATCGCGCGGCCGGGTCGCGACCTCGTCGGCCGCTTCGGCGGCGAGGAGTTCGCGGTCTTCATCCCCCGTGCCGGCACCGCGATGGCGCTGCGAACGGCGCGTCGTATCCAGGACGAACTGGCGCGGCGCAAGCTGCCTGTTTCGGAAACGCTGGCCCTGAAGGTCTCGGCCAGCCTCGGGGTCGCCGCCGGTCGGCGGGGCGAGGCGCTGACCGCCTTCATCGAGCGGGCGGATCGCGCCCTTTATCGCGCCAAGAACGAGGGCCGCGACCGCATCTGCCTCGCCGAGGCCGATGCCATCTTTGTCGCCGCCTAAGGCTCCAGCCCTGCCAGCGCGACGGCAAGCGCCGCCTCCGGCGCCACCGCCTGCCAGCCCGCCATCTGATGGCGAAACCAGGTGACCTGCCGCTTCGCATAGGTGCGCGTATCGGCCTGCCCGCGCGTCACGGCCTCCGCAAGGCTGAGCTTGCCATCGAGATGGGCGACCAGCCCCGGCACACCGTGCGCCCGCATCACCGGCAGCAGCGGATCGAGTTCGCGCTCGCGCAAGGCCGCCACCTCGTCGAGCGCGCCCCGCGCCATCATCGCCTCGAAACGCAGGTCGATGCGCGCCCGCACTTCCTCGCGCGCCGGCATCACGAACAGCCGCAGCAGCCGGCCTTCGGCAAGCGGGCCCGGCTCGCGCTGGCCCTGGAAACTGGCAAGCGAACGGCCCGTCGCCAGCACGATCTCCAGCGCCCGCATGATCCTGAGCCGGTCGCCCGGCCGCAGACGCTCCGCCATTTCCGGGTCGCGCTCCACAAGCTCGGCATGCAGCAAGCCGGTATCCCGACCCTCGACGCGAGCGCGAAACCCGGACCGCACATCGTCCGGAACCGGCGGCATCGGCGACAAGCCTTCGGTCAGCGCCTTGAAATAGAGCCCCGTGCCACCGACCAGCACGGGCAACGACCCGGTCCGTTCCAGTTCGCCCAGCAGCGGCGCGACGTCCTGCGCATAGCGCGCCGCCGAATGGTTCACCGCCCCGTCGACATGGCCGTAGAGACGATGCGGCGCGGCAGCCTCCTCGGCGGCATCCGGCCGCGCGCTGAGCACACGCAGATCGCGATAGACCTGCATCGAATCGGCGTTGATCACGGTTCCGCCGCAACGCCGCGCGATCGCGGTGGCCAGGGCGGACTTGCCGCTCGCGGTCGGACCTGCGATGAGCACCGCCCTGACGGCCCCTTCCCCGTTCTTCTGCTCAGGTTCCGATGACACGCGTCGCCACGCTGGTTTCCGCCCATGGTCAGGCCCTGCTGAGCGATGCCCTGCTCGCGAGCGTCGCGCAAGCCGCGCGGGCGACGCGCTCCCAGCGCCTCGACGGCGAGATCGCCGCAGACCTGTTCTGCGAAACCGCCGACGACCGCATGCTGGAAGCCGACATCCGTGCGGCGCTGGCGGACGCGGCCGTCGACATCATCGTCCAGCCGGCAGCGACCCGCCGCAAGGCGCTGTTCCTCGCCGACATGGATTCGACCATGATCGGGCAGGAATGCATCGACGAGCTCGCGGCCTGTGTCGGACTGAAGGACCTCGTCGCCGGCATCACCGAACGCGCCATGCGCGGCGAGATCGCCTTCGAGCCGGCCCTGCGCGAGCGCGTCTCGCTGCTGAAGGGCGTGAAGCTGGCCGTCGTCGACGAGATCATCCGCGAGCGCATCACCCTGACGCCAGGCGGCAAAGCGCTGGTGGCGACCATGCGCGCCCATGGCGGCTACACGGCCCTGGTCTCGGGCGGCTTCACCGTCTTCACCGGGCCGATCGGCGCGACGATCGGCTTCGACGAACATCGCTCCAACACGCTGTTGGCAAGGGATGGCGTCCTTACCGGCGAGGTCGCCGAGCCGATCCTCGGCAAGCAGGCCAAGCTCGATGCGCTGATCGAGCTGCGCTCCGAGCGCGGACTCGACCAGTCGATGACGCTCGCCATCGGCGACGGCGCCAACGACCTCGCCATGCTGGGAGAAGCCGGCCTCGGCGTCGCCTTCCGCGCCAAGCCGGCGGTGGCGGCAGCCGCCCATGC
This sequence comes from Allobosea sp. GW821-FHT12C12, assembly GCF_058807355.1. NCBI lineage: Bacteria > Pseudomonadati > Pseudomonadota > Alphaproteobacteria > Hyphomicrobiales > Alloboseaceae > Allobosea > Allobosea sp. GW821-FHT12C12. The sequence continues at coordinate 159,719 of NZ_JBXAQP010000007.1, read as the reverse complement.
CCGGCTCGACCATGCCGATCTGACGGCGCTGCTTTATGCGCAGGGCTATCGCGGCGACGAGATTGCGAGAGGCTGACCTGCTCCACCGTCCGTGCGGCGACCAGAACGAAAACGGGCGGCCGCGAAGGGCCGCCCTGATTGCAACGGGATGAAGCGCCTCAGTTCATCGACACTGCGACGAAGCGGACCTCGCCCTGGGCGTTCGAGACCAGCAGCAGTGCAGACTTCTTGCCCTCCTTCTTCAGCGCGTCGAGGCGCTTGGTCACGTCCTCGGGGCTGTTCACCGCCTCCTGGCCGATCTCGACGATCAGTTCGCCGACGGAGATGCGCTTGTCGGCGGCGTTGGAGTTGGGATCGACCTTGGTGATGACGACGCCCTTGGCGCCGTCCTTGATCGAGTAGCGCTTCTTCAGATCCTCGGTCTGCGGCGAGAATTCGAGGCCGAGCGCGGTGGTGACGGCGGGCTTGGGCGGTTCGGCCGGCGTGCGGGCCGAGGCCGGCTGAACCTTCTCGCCATCCTCGAGGCGGCCGAGCTTGACCGTCTTGACCAGTTCCTTGCCCTTGCGCATCACGGTGACCGGCACGTCCTTGCCGACCGGCGTCGCCGCGACGATGCGCGGCAGGTCGCGCGAATCCTTGACCTCCTTGCCGTCGAACCTGACGACGACGTCGCCGATCTCGAGGCCGGCCGGCTTGCCGGGGCCCTTGTCGTCGATGCCTGCGACGAGCGCTCCGCGCGCCGTGCCCAGGCCGAGCGCCTCGGCGGTGGCGTCGTCGACGCTCTGGATGCGCACGCCGAGCCAGCCGCGCCGCGTCTCGCCGAACTCCTTGAGCTGGTCGATGATGTTGGTCGCGAGCGAGGACGGCACGGCGAAGCCGATGCCGACCGAGCCGCCGGTCGGCGACAGGATCGCGGTGTTGATGCCGATCACCTCACCCGCCATGTTGAACAGCGGCCCACCCGAATTGCCCTTGTTGATGGCGGCGTCGGTCTGGATATAGGTGTCGTAGGGACCCTGGCTGATGTCGCGGTTGCGGGCCGAGACGATGCCGGACGAGACCGAGCCGCCGAGCCCGAACGGATTGCCGATCGCCATGACGGGATCGCCGATCCGCATCGCGTCGGAATCGCCGAACTTCACCGCCGGCAGCGGCTTGTCGTGCTTCACCCGCAGCACGGCGAGATCGACCTTGGCGTCCTTGCCGACGACCTCGGCCTTGAGGCGCAGGCCGTTGCCGAAGATCACGGTGATCTCGTTGGCGTCGCCGATGACGTGGTTGTTTGTGACGACGATGCCCGAGGCGTCGATGACGAAGCCCGAGCCCGCCGATTGCGAGCGGCGCTGCTGCGGCGACTGGCGCTCGCCCTGCTGGCCCTGCCCCTGCTGGCCTTGGCCGCGCCGGTTGAAGAATTCCTCGAACAGGTCGCCGAATGGCGTGTCGGGGCCGAGTTGCGGCAGTTGCGGCAAGGTGCGGTTGCGCGTGTCGGCGGTGGTCACGGCCGAGATGTTCACGACCGCCGGCATCACCCGGTCGACGAGATCGGCGAGCGAAGCCTGCCCGGTCAGCAGCGGCGTGTTGGCCTGAACGGGAGCCAGCATGGGGGCCGCGCCCAGGGCGAGGGCTGCGACGCCGGCTGCGAGCGCGAACCGAACGGGCCGGGAGGCGGAAGCGGATTTCAGTGCCATCTCTGGTCCTCGCTGAAAGATCTGTCGAAGCCGCTGGAGCGCGGAACGCTGGCGGAGAGTGAACCTCAAAATGCGGCGGAAGGGCGACGCACGATCATGTCATCACGCAGCCGTCGGAGCACGGGGACTCAGCCGCTCCGCGCCAACCATACAAGAAACACGCCGAGCACGGCAGAGCCGATTCCGATCAGGCGCATCCGGTCGACAGGCGTTTCTGCGGCGCTGCGCAGCGCATCCTTGGCGAGATTGGGCACCGCCGCGAAGAGGATGCCCTCGATGGCGAAGACCAGCCCGAGCGCCGCGATGAAATCCAGCATGCGCGGCGCTCAGGCGTTCATCAGGGTTGCGCCGGAGCCGCCGCGCCCGCCGGCGACGTCGCCGGCCGCTGCGCGTTGGGCCCGTTGAAGAAGCGGAAGAACGGTGAATCCGGCGACAGCACCATTCGCGTATCGCCCGATTTGATGCTGGCCTCGTAGGCCTGCATCGAGCGGTAGAACGAGAAGAACTCCGGATCCTTGCCGAAGGCCTCGGCGAAGACGCGGTTGCGCTCGCCTTCGCCCTCGCCGCGGATCTCGTCGGAGCGGCGCTGCGCCTCGGCGACGATCACGGTCGAATCGCGTTCCGCCCGCGCCCGGATCTCCTGGGCCTGCTGGCCGCCGAGCGCGCGCGCTTCCGCCGCCTCGCGCTGGCGCTCGGTCTGCATGCGCTGGAACACGGCCTGCGAGTTGGCGGCCGGCAGATCGACCCGGCGCAGACGCACGTCGACCACCGTCATTCCGAAACGGGCCGCTTCGCGGTTCACGTCGTCGCGGATGCGGTTCATCAGCCGCGAGCGGTCGGTGCGGACCATCGCGGTGAAGCTCGCCTCGGCCAGCACGCTGCGGACATTGCCGTTGACGATCGAGGCGAGCTGCGAGTTGGCGCGGGGGATGTTGTTGACCGCCTGATAGAAGCGCAGCGGATCGGAGATGCGGTAGCGCGTGAACGCGTCGACCACGAGACGCTTCTGGTCCGAGGCGATGATTTCCTGGGCCGGCAGGTCGAGGTCGAGGATGCGGTTGTCGAGCAGGGTGACCTGCTCGAACGGCGCCGGCAGCTTGAAATACAGGCCGGGCTCGGTGACGACGCTGCGAACCGCGCCGAAGCGCAGGACGAGGGCGGACTGGGTCTGCTGCACCACGAAGGTCATGGCGTAGAAGACCACGGCCGCGATCGCGAGGACGGCGAGCAGGCCGATGCGGATGATCGAGCCGTTCATCGGATCGCTCCCCCCTGCTGCGCGCCCGGGGCCGGGCGGCGCTGTTGCTGGAGTTCGTTCAGGGGCAGATAAGGCACAACGCCCTGGCCGCCATTGCTGTTCTGGTCGAGGATGATCTTGTCGGTCCCCCCCATCACCCGTTCCATCGTCTCCAGGAAGAGACGCTCGCGGGTCACGGCCGGCGCGTTCTTGTATTGCGCATAGACGGCGTTGAATCGGCTGGCCTGGCCGAGCGCCTCGGCGACGGTCTGGTCCTTGTAGGCCTCTGCCCCCTGCACGAGCTGCGCGGCGCGGCCGCGCGCCTCAGGCACGACGCGGTTGGCGTAGGTCTGCGCCTCGTTGCGCAGGCGCTCCTGGTCGGCGCGGGCCGCCTGGACGTCGCGGAAGGCGTCGATCACCTGCTGCGGCGGATCGACCTTCTGAAGCTGGACGAGGCGGATCTGGACGCCGGCATTGTAGGTGTTGAGCGTGTCCTGCATGAGCTGGCGCACCTCGGCCTCGATCGCGGCGCGATCGGTCGTCAGCACGGGCTGGATGTTGCGCCGGCCGATGATCTCGCGCATCGCGCTTTCGGCCACGGCCTTCACGGTGCCCGGCGGATCCTGGATGTTGAAGACGTAGTTCTCGGGCTGGGCCGGATCGACCTGCCATTGCACGATCACGTCGATGTCGACGATGTTCTCGTCGCCGGTCAGCATCAGGCTCTCTTCCGTCACGTCGCTCTGGCGCGAGGCGCGCACGGATTCGACGGTGCGGAAGCCGACCTCGGTGGTGATGATGTTGGTGACCTGCGGCTTGATCACGCTGCCGATCGGATAGGGCCAGTTGTAGTTCAGGCCCTCGCCGGTCTTGCCGATGAACTTGCCGAAGCGGAGATTGAGGCCGACCTCGTTCGGGCGGACGATATACCAGCCGGTCAGGAGCCAGATCACGATCATGATCAGCGCGCCGAAGATCAGCCCGCGGCCGCCGAGGCTGCCGCCCGGCATCAGGTTCTTCAGCCGGTCCTGGCTGCGCCGGAGGATTTCTTCCAGATCGGGTGGAGAACCACCGCCACCGCCGCTGCCGCCGCCAGAGCCGCCGCCCCACGGGCCGCCGCCGCCACTTCCCCCGCGCTGGCCCCAGGGTCCACCCCCGTTGTTGCCACCGCCGCTCTGGTTGCTCCAAGGCATTACTTGCGCCGTCCCCTTATCTCTGACCTGCCGAGCCATAGGCGAAAGGCGGCCGTTTGTCAGCGCCCTTGCATGCGCGTGGCGCTGACTTGGGCATGGGCCACGGATTCGTCAACGGCGCAACCTCTTCATCGTCGAGGGGAACTCAGCCCGGAGCACGGCGGCGAAACGTCGCGAAGGTGAAGGGGTGATCGTCGTCGGCGCTGCGCGGATGGCTTTCGCGGGAGACGGTCTCGAACGCGGTCCTGTCCCATTCGGGAAACAGGGCATCGCCCGCCGGCTCGGCATGGACGAAGGTCAGCTCAAGCCGCTCGGCCAGCGGCAGCGCATGCGCATAGACCTCTGCGCCGCCGGCCACCACGACGGAATCGGCGCCGAGCTTCGCGCCGCGCCTCTGCCCGAGCGAGAGAGCGTCTTCCAGCGACGCCGCGACATGGACGCCCGCGACGGCAAAACCCGGATCGCGCGTCAGCACGACGGTCTCGCGACCCGGCAGCGGCTTGCCGATCGACAGGAAGGTCTTGCGGCCCATCAGGATGGGACGGCCGAGCGTCAGCCCGCGAAAATGCCGGAGATCGGTCTTCAGCCGCCAGATCAGCTTGTTGTCGTCGCCGATGACGCGGTTGTCGGCGATAGCGGCGACGATGACGATGGGCAGATCGGCCATGGCCTCAAGCGCCTCGCGCAGACGAATGCCACGCCAATCGCGTCAGCGCGTCACCATCGAGCCGCTTCACCGTCCATTCGTCCTGCGCCCTGGCGCCGAGCGAGCGGTAGAACGCGCGCGAGGGCTCGTTCCAGTTCAGCACCCACCAGGCGAGCCGCGTCAGCCCCTCGTCGAGGCAGCGCCGGGCGAGGCCGGCCATCAGCGCCTTGCCGATGCCACGTTCGCGCGCGGCCTCGCGCACGAACAGATCCTCCAGCCAGATGCCGTGACGGCCGGAGAAGGTCGAATAGGTGTAGAACCAGACCGCGAAACCGACCGGCTCGCGGTCCCATTCGGCGATGTCGCAGAAGACGCGCGGATGATCCGCGAACAGCGAAGCCGCGACCTCGGCCTCGGTCGCGACGACCGCGTCGGGAAGCCTCTCATAGACCGCGAGCTCGCGGATGAAGTCGAGGACGAGGCCGGGCTCGTCTGGCCGCGCGGGACGGATCGTCAGGCTCATACCGCGATCGGGGCTTTGATCGCGGCATGGGGCTCGTAGCCCTCGATCGTCACGTCGTCGAAGCAGAAATCCTCCAGCCGCTTCACGGCCGGGTTCAGCCTCAGCGTCGGCAGCGGGCGCGGCTCGCGGGATAGCTGCAGCCTCGCCTGGTCGAGATGGTTCACATAGAGATGCGTGTCGCCGAAGGAATGCACGAAATCGCCGACGCCAAGGCCCGTCACCTGCGCCACCATATGGGTCAGCAGCGCATAGCTCGCGACGTTGAAGGGCACGCCGAGGAAGACGTCGGCCGAGCGCTGGTAGAGCTGGCAGGACAGTTTTCCATCCGCCACGAAGAACTGGAACAGGCAGTGGCACGGGGCCAGCGCCATCTTCGGGATATCGGCCGGGTTCCAGGCCGAGACGATCAGCCGGCGCGAATCCGGATTGCGCCTGATCTCGTTCACGAGCCAGGCGATCTGGTCGATCGTGGAACCGTCGGGCGCCGGCCAGGAACGCCATTGCCGGCCATAGACCGGGCCGAGATCGCCATCCGCGTCGGCCCATTCGTCCCAGATCGTGACGCCGTTCTCCCGCAGGTAGCGCACATTGGTGTCGCCGCGCAGGAACCAGATCAGCTCGTGGATGATCGATTTCCGATGCAGCTTCTTGGTCGTGACCAGCGGGAAGCCCTCCCCGAGGTCGAAGCGCATCTGGTGGCCGAAGACGGCGAGCGTGCCCGTTCCCGTGCGGTCGTCCTTGCGGACGCCGTCGGTCAGCACGCGTTGGAGCAGGTCGTGATACTGGCGCATAGCGTTAGCTTCTAGCGGGATTCGAGGCTGCGGCCCAGCCGGTCGGCTTCAGCGAAGCGACGGCAGCCTTCGGCGACCCGCCGTTGCTCGCCGCCGCCTTCGGCGTCGAGCTGTTCTCGTCGGTCATTCCTTATGTCTGCGACCAACTGGCGATGGCGCGGCTGCCGCGCGCGACCTTCGCCTTGATGCTCTGCCTGCTGCCGGTCGTCGCGGCGGTGGTCGGCGCGCTGGTGCTGCGGCAATGGCCTGGCCCGGTCGAGATGCTCGGCATCGCGCTGCTCGGCGCGGGCGTCGCCATCCACCGTCCCGCGCCAGTCTGATGGCCACCCGACGCCTGGAACAAAGCCGGCGCGGCGCTGTTGGCTTCATCAGGCGCTGCTCGAGGAGATCCGTCATGTCAATTCGCACCATCGGCCCGGTTCTGGCGTTCGCGGCGCTGCTGGCGCTCGGCGTCCAGGCCGCGGCGCAGGCCCCGATCCAGCCGCGCGAGCCCGCGATCTCGATGGACGAGGCGCGCCGCATCGCCGCCGAGAACGGCGTGGTTCGCGTCCAGAAGATCCGACTCGACGACGGCAAATGGGAGATCGAGGGCCAGGATGCGGCCGGCGCGAAGATCGAGGTCGACCTGAAGGCCAGCGACGGCGCCGTGATCAAGATGGAGCGCGACCGCCCGGCCTCGGCCGCCATTCGTCCCTGATCGACCGGCATCGCGCGGCCTGAACGGACCCCGCGAACCAGCCCCATGAAATTGAGCCGGAGAAAGGGAAAACCGTCCCTTTCCCCCGACGCGCACAGCCCCTATATTGACCGTGCCGTTCGCAAGATCGGCTATGGCGATAAACGAGCGTCGAAATAAGCCTTTCGGACCCGGGGGCGGTACCCGGCGCCTCCACCAAAGCCCTGCGGCGCGAGCTTTGGGGCATCCTGCCTCCTTTGGGCAGCAGGGCTTTGGCGGGGGCGAAATAGGATCGACGAGGGTGTAAAGGTCGTTCTTTTGCTCGGTATGGTTCCGCCGTTACAGGGCTAACGCATAGTTGCCAACGACAACGATGCTCGGGTTGCCGTCGCCGCGTAAGCGGTGCTGGTTCCCAAACCTAAGTCCTTCCGTTTAGCGACGTAAGGCGGGGCCCGGAGGCGCCTGGCAACAGAAGCCTCCACTTTTTTGAGCCCGGTTTTCGGCATCGGGACATGAAGTCCTGCCGGAGCCTTGGGCGGGTGAAACGGAACGCAAGGCTCTATGGCACAGGATATTCTTCGCTACGATCTCATGGTGCAGGACGCGCTGAAGGGGGTCGTGCGCAAGATTCTGACCGAGGCCGGGCGCGACGGATTGCCGGGCGAGCACCATTTCTACATCACCTTCCGGACGACCGCGCCCGGCGTGCGCGTCTCGCAGCGGCTGCGCGAAAAGCACCCCGACGAGATGACGATCGTCCTGCAGCACCAGTTCTGGGATCTGAACGTCAGCGAGCACGCCTTCGAGGTCGGCCTGTCCTTTTCCGGCGTGCCCGAGCGGCTGCTGATCCCGTTCGACGCGGTGACAACCTTCTTCGATCCGTCGGTCCAGTTCGGCCTGAAGTTCGAAACGCAGGAAGCAGCCGAGGCGGCGGCGCCCACTGACAAGGACGCGACGCACAACAGGACGCCGCGCGGCGCGGGCTCCGAGCCGGCGATCGCTCCGGCCGCCCTGCCGGCCAGGCTTCCGGCCAAGACCAACCCTGCGCCAGTGCCGGCGATCTCGGCGAAGAACCCGGACCGCACGGTCGAGGCGGCCCCGAGGAAGGGGCCGCACAAGAGCGACGACGACGCGGCCGAGGATGGCGGCAGCGCCCAGGTCGTCAGCCTCGATTCCTTCCGCAAGAAGACCTGAACGCAGAAACCCGAGCGGCCTGGCCCATGACGACGACGCGCACCGAAACCGATTCCTTCGGGCCGATCGACGTGCCCGCCGACCGCTACTGGGGCGCGCAGACGCAGCGTTCGCTCGAGAACTTCAGGATCGGCGGCGAGGCGGAGCGGATGCCGCTGCCGCTGATCCATGCGCTCGTGCTGGTCAAGAAGGCCGCCGCCCATGTCAACGCGCGCCTCGGGCTGATCGACCAGCGTGTCGCCGGCGCGATCGGCAGCGCGGCAGACGAGGCGCTCGCCGGCAGGTTCGACGGCCATTTCCCGCTCGTGATCTGGCAGACGGGCTCGGGCACCCAGACCAACATGAACGTCAACGAGGTGCTGGCGAACCGCGCCAATGAGCGCCTCGGCGCGGGCCTCGGCGCCAAGAGCCCGGTCCATCCCAACGACCACGTCAATCGCGGCCAGTCCTCGAACGACTGCTTTCCGACCGCGATGCACATCGCGGCCGTGCTGGAACTCTCGCAGAAGCTGCTGCCGTCGCTGCGCGCGCTGGAGCAGGCGTTCTCCAGAAAGGCCGAGAGCTTCAGGCATCTGATCAAGATCGGCCGCACCCATCTCCAGGATGCGACGCCGGTGACGCTCGGCCAGGAATTCTCGGGCTACGCAGCGCAGACCCGGCTTGGCATCGTGCGCATCGAGGCCTCGCTCGACGGGCTTCATGCGCTGGCGCAGGGCGGCACCGCCGTCGGGACCGGGCTCAACACCCATCCCCGATTCTCCGCGATGTTCGCCAAGGAACTGACCTCGCTGACCGGCCGGCCCTTCCGCCCGGCCGGAAACCTGTTCGAGGCCTTGGCGAGCCATGGCGCGCTTGCCGGCAGCCATGGCGCGCTCGCCGCGCTGGCCTCCGACCTGTTCAAGATCGCCAGCGACATCCGGCTGATGGGGTCGGGCCCGCGGTCGGGGCTGGGCGAGATCAGCCTGCCGGAGAACGAGCCGGGCTCCTCGATCATGCCCGGCAAGGTCAACCCGACCCAGGCCGAGGCGCTGACCATGGTCGCGACGCAGGTCCACGGCAACCAGGCGACGATCGGCTTCGCCGCGAGCCAGGGCCATTTCGAGCTGAACGTCTTCAAGCCGGTGATCGCGGCGGCCTTCCTGCGCTCGGTCCGGCTTCTGACCGACGCCGCCGAGAGCTTCCGCGTCCATTGCGTCGAGGGGATCGTCGCCAATGAGGAGCGGCTCACCGACCTGCTCTCCCGCTCGCTGATGCTGGTCACGGCGCTGGCGCCCGCCATCGGCTACGACCGGGCGGCGGCCATCGCCAAGGCGGCGCATCACAACGGCACGACGCTGCGCGAGGAGGCCCTGTCGGCCGGCGTCGACGCCGATCTCTTCGACAACACTGTGAAGCCCGAGCGGATGCTGGGAGCCGGCTGAGCCAGGAGCGAAGGATGACCGAGATCGTCAATCTGCGCCGCGCCCGCAAGCAGCGCGCCAGGCAGGACGCCGAGGCGCAGGCGCAGCAGAACCGCATCGCCTTCGGCCGGACCAAGGCCGAACGGCAACTCGCCGAAGCCGAACGCGACAAGGCGGCGCGCGATCTCGACGGTCACCGGCTGAAGCCGGAATCCCCATGAGCATCGACGCATGAGCACGGAGCGCAAGCGCTCTCTGGTGATCGCCGGCCACAGCACCAGCGTCTCGCTGGAAGAGCCGTTCTGGGAGGCCTTGCGCGAGATCGCCGCCGGCGAAGGACGCCCGGTCGCGGCGCTGGTCGGCGAGGTCGACCAGCGCCGCGGCGCGGTCAATCTGTCCGCGGCGCTCCGGCTTCACGCTCTGGCGCATTATCGCGGGCTCGCCGGGCAAGGCTGAGCCGCGTCAGCACGAACGTCCTCTGTTTCCAGCAGGTTGGACAGCAATATTGAATCAGGCCGACAGCGGCTTGAATCGGCGCCGCAGGATCCTGAATCGCGGTCTCGGCGCGTTGAATCAGTTTGGCTGCGTCGTCCGCGAAAGCGGTCGCGGCACGGGCTGGATCTCGAGCGGCGGCGGCAGGGGCTGCAGCACGGCGCCGGGCTGGGAGGGCTGCGCCGGCGCATTGGTGAAGGGCTCGCGCGGCGCGCCGGGCAATATGATCGGGCCAGGCTGATCGACGGGTGCGGAGGCTCGGGCCGCGCGGGCGCGCTCCTCGGTTTCGGCCCGCTCGATCCTGCGGCGGATTTCGGCTTCCTGCCGCGCCTCCTCGACCCGCCTGGCCTCCTCGGCCCGCCTGTCCTCAGCCTGCCTGCGCGCCTCCTCCGCGCGCCTGGCTTCCTCGGCCCGCTTCTCCTCGACCAGCCGGCGCGCCTCCTCGACCCGCCTCTGCTCTTCCGCGCGCTTCTCCTCGGCGATCCGCCGCTCCTCCTCGGCCTTGAGGAATTCGGCGAGCCTGCGTTCGTTCTCGCGCGTCTCCCGCTCGGCCCGCAGGCGCCGGGAATGGGCCGCCCGCTCGCGCGCATCGGCCTCGAATGCCTCGACCCGCTCGATCTCGCGCGCCAGCGCACGGGCCGCAACCGCGTTGGAAAGCGCGCCGACATCGGTCTCGCGCCTGAGCGTCGAGAGCGGCCCGCGCCAGGCCACGCCGAGTTGAGGCGCATCGCCCGGCCAGCCCTTGGGCAGCGGGCCCAGCGGCCGCAGGGCGAGCCGCAGATCCGCGCTCGCCGCCCGCAGATCGACGATGCCGCTCGCTTCGGCGCGCAGGCCGGCGCGCTCGAACGAAAACGGCTGCAGCCGCATCAGACCACCGGCCAGTGTGAAGGGCACGCTGACGTCGCCGAGCGACCAGGCGGCGCGGTCGAGCGCCTCGCCGAGCCGTCCTTGCAAACGAGCGGTTTCGCTTTCGGAGGCATCCTCGCCAGTGGCGGCGATGACCCGGTCGTAGGCCGCCGGATCGAACCGGCTCAGGCTCGCGCCCGTCAGGGTCACGCCGCCTGCTCCACCGAGCCCCGCCACAAGCCGCGCCGGGCTCTCGCCCGAGCCGCCGGCCTCGACGCGGCCGGACAGGCGCCCGGTCAGCGCACCTCCGGTCAGGCCCGCGAGATCGACCTGCGCAAGGTCGAGCTGCCCCGAAAGCTGGGCAAGCCCGCCCTCGCGCCGCAGGCCGAGCCGACCCGCGACGCTGCCGCCGCCATAGGCCCCGCTCAGCCCCTCGATCCTGATGCCGTCGGCGTCCGCCGCCAGCGTGAAACGCGCATCGCGCAGCGGCGCCCCATCCGACGCGACGAGAGCGGCCGTCTCGATCGCGAGCGAAAGCCCCTGATTGCCGAGCGGGACCGGCGCGCCGAAGCGCGCCGTCGACCAGACCGCCCCGGCTGGAGCAGGCGCCGCCCCGAGCGCGCCCGCGATCAGTCCGCGCAGATCGAGCTGTGGCAGGGCCAGACGCCCGGATATCGCGCCTTCGCGCGGCAGCATGAGTGCGCCCTGCGCCGTCGTCGCGCCGAGATTGGCGACGAGATCGTCGAGCGAGATCGCATCGGGTGCGAAGCCGATCCGGGCATGGGCGTCGAAAAGCCCGTCCGGCAGGAACCGCGCCGGGCCTTCGGGCAGGATCTGGCCCGGCCCCTCCGCCTGCACGATCAATCGCGAGGCGGCAGCCTGCCCGGCCTCGATCGCCAGCGAAAGGCCGGGCCCGGCCAGGCTCGCGGTCAGGCGGTCCTGTTCGCGCGACAGCGTCAGCAGCCCCTGTCCGCCGCGCTGTGGGACTGGCAGTCCAAGCGCCGCGAAGACCTGCCGGCGGTCGGCCAGGTCGAATCTGAGCGAGCCGCCACGCCATTGCCCGGCGGGATCGAGCCGGCCGTCGAGCACGAGCCGCCCGGCCTGAGCCGCGCCGTCGACGACGAGGCCGGTTTCGCCGCCCGTCGCCCGCGTCAGCCGGAAGCGCGCATCGAGCCGCGACAACCCGTCGCTGGTTCGCGCCAGGGCCTGCCGCGCGGTATCCGGCAGCAACGGCCCGGCGAGCGCGGCCAAGGCCTCGAAACGTGGCGCGCGGATGCGGCCGGCGATTTCGCCGCCCTCGCTCAGAAGCGCGCCGGCGCCGGAGACGGACACGCCGCCGAAGCCTTCGATCGCCAGCCGGTCCAGCCGCCAGTTCGCACCTTCGCGCAGGACGACGAGGCTGGCGCTGCCTGGCGGCGCGCCGCGGAAGCGCGCATTGGTCAGGGCGAGGTCGAGGGAGAGGTCGCGTGCGCCGGCCAGGCCTGCGAAACTCTCGCCCGGCGGCAGCGTGTTGAGGTCGAGTCCCTGCACGGCGAGCCTGGCAGAGACCCGATCGGGCAGGATGTCGCCGGAGCCTTCGAGCCTGATCCCGGACGAGCCGGTGACCAGCAGGCGCTCGATCCCGAGCCGGCTGCCGTCGAAGGCCCCGACCGCGTCGGCATCGATCCGTCCCAGCCCGGCGACCGGATCGACCAGCGCCGGATCGAGGCCTGCGCGGGCCAACACCAATGCGACGCGGCGCGAATCCTCGGCCTTGAGGCTGAGACGGCCGGCCGCGCCGCCGGCATCGAGCGCACCGCTCGCGCCGATCAGCGCGCCGGCGATCCTGACCGAAGCCGAGGCTTCGCTCAGGCCGTTGGCGTCGAGCCGCCCGCGCAGACCGAAGGCGGAGAAATCCTCGCCGCGCCAGACGAGCTGTTCGAGATCGAGCCCGAGATCGATCGGACCCGGCAGGTTGAGCAGCGCCCGCACCGCGCCGGGCCGCTCGGCCAGCGCGACGCCGAGCGCGTCGCCGTCGAGCCGGCGCGCCCGCAGCGCCAGCGAGCCGGCATTGCGCCCGGGAAGATACTGGCCCTCGCCTTCGAGCCGCCCCGCGCCGCCGGCGATGTCGAGCACGAGCCCCGAAAGATCGAGCTGGCGCGGCCCGCCGCTGACCTTTCCGGACAAGGCGAGCGCCCCGCCCGGCGACATCGAGAACGCGCCTTCGAGCCCAAGCCCGAGGCCGTCCGTCGTCACCGGGAGCAGAAACGCGCCGTCGAAGCCGATCTGCGTCTCCTCGCCGGTCAGCGTCGCCTTGGCGCGCAGGCGGCCGTCGCTCTCCAGCGCTCCGGTCGAGACGCGCAGGGAGGCGCCGTCGACCTCGCCCTCGACGCGCCAGGGGCCGGTCAGCCCGACCGCCGACATTTCGGCGGAAACCGGAGCCAGCGTCACCGCCGCCTTGCCGGGTTCGCGCCAGATCAGCGCCGAACGGCGCAGGCTCAGACGATCGAGGCTGGTCTGCGCCGGCAGGCCTGTTCCGATACGCGCCGGCAGGCGGACGCCGCCCGCCTCGTCGAGCACGAGCGACACAGTCGCGCCGTCGGCCCGCACGTCCGACAGCCTGATGTCGCCGCGCGCCAGCGGACCCAGCGCAAGCTCGGCTTCGAGCTTCTCGACGGAGACCGAGCTCGTCGCATCGCCCGCGGCGCCGATACGGACGTCGGCCAAGGTCAGCCGCGGCGAGGGCAGCAGCCTGAGTCCGATGCCGCCCGCGACCGTCGTCTGGACGCCGAGCGCCGTGCCCAGCCGCGCCTCGATCTGCGGCCGGTAGTCCCGCCAGTCGACGAAGCCCGGACCGATCAGGGCGGCGAGCAGCGTCAGCACCATCAGGCCGGCAAGGACTGTCAGGGTCTCACGCACCGGAGGGCCACATCCTCTGTTCCGTCGCGCCGTGCTTATCACGGCGCGGTCGAGCGGACAGGATTATGTCGGCAAGTCGCGGCGACATCACGACATTTCGACCCGTGCGCGCGGGCGGGACGGCGTCAGGTCGTCACAGGGCGACGATCTTGCCCGGATTGAGGATGTTCTGCGGGTCGAGCGCGCGCTTCAGCGTGCGCATCACGGCCAGCGCCTCGGCGCCGTGCTCCTGCTCGAGATATTTCATCTTCTTCTGGCCGACGCCGTGCTCGCCGGTGCAGGTGCCGCCCATCGCGAGCGCCCGCTTCACCAGCCGGTCGACGAAGGCCTGGGCGCGCCCGACCTCGTCGGGATCGGCGAGATCGACCAGCGGCTGGGTGTGGAAATTGCCGTCGCCGACATGGCCGGCGATCGGAGCGATCAGCCCGCTCGCCTCGATGTCGCGCTTGGTCTCCTCGACGCATTCGGCGAGCCGCGAGATCGGCACGCAGACATCGGTCGCGACCGATTCCGCGCCGGGCCTGAGCGCGCGCGCCGCCCAGTAGACGTCGTGCCGCGCCTGCCAGAGGCGCGAGCGGTCCTCCGCCTTGGTCGCCCAGTCGAAAGCGCCGCCGCCGCAATCGCGCGCGATCTCGCCGAAGCGCTCGGCCTGCTCCTTCACGCCGGCGTCCGAGCCGTGGAACTCGACGAACAGCATGGTCGTCTCGGGCAGGCCGAGCTTGGAATACTGGTTGACGCCACGGATCATCACGTCGTCGAGCAGCTCGATGCGGGCCACCGGCAGCCCGGTCTGGATGGTCAGGATGGTCGCGTCGCAAGCCGCCTTCACCGAGGGGAACGGGCAGACCCCGGCCGAGATCGCCTCGGGTATGCCGTGCAGCTTCAGCGTGATCTCGGTGATGACGCCGAGCGTTCCCTCCGAGCCGACGAGCAGCCGGGTCAGGTCGTAGCCGGCCGAGGTCTTGCGCGCCCGCGTCGAGGTCCGGACGATCGCGCCGTCCGCCATCACCGCCGTGAGGGCCAGCACATTGTCCTTCATCGTGCCGTAGCGCACGGCGTTGGTGCCGGAGGCCCGCGTCGCCGTCATGCCGCCGATCGAGGCGTCGGCGCCGGGGTCGATCGGGAACATCAGACCCTGGTCGCGCAGATGCTCGTTCAGCTCCTTGCGGGTGAGGCCGGGCTGGACGACGCAGTCGAGGTCCTCGGCATTGACGGCGACGATCCGCTTCATCTGCGCCATGTCGATGCAGACGCCGCCATAGGGCGCGTTGACATGGCCCTCCAGCGAGGTGCCGGCGCCGAAGGCGATGACCGGCACGCCATGCTCGGCGCAAAGGCCGACGATCTCGGCGACCTCTTCCGTCGAATCGGGAAAGACGACGGCGTCCGGCGGCTGATTCGGGATCCAGGTCAGGGTGTGGCCATGCTGCCGGCGCACCGCGAGGCTGGTGACGAGCCGGTTGCCGAACCGCGCCGCGAGCGCGCGCGTCAGCGCCTGGATGGCCTCTGGCCGAGGGGGAAGCGATGCGGGCGGTGCAGGGGTCCGTTGCGGTGCGGCGGCGGCCAGGCTCATTGTCATAATCCGATTTTGAATCTTTACTATGCCGGTCTTCATAGCAGACGCGCCGCTTTTGACGACACGGGCAAACGCGCATGCGTGTTTCGCGCGACGCCGGTCCGGAGCGGCGTCTCCTGTAGCGACGACGAGCCGACCCGGAGCTGCGTGACCGATGAGTCAAGATCGCGAGCGGAACCGCGCGGCCCGCCGATACTTTGCCGAAGGGGAGAGAGGAGGTAGCCATGCACGACGACATCCGCGCTCCGGCGCTGTTCTCCGCCCCCTTCGTCTCGTCCGCCATGCCGGTCGAGCCGCAATGGATCGACTTTAACGGCCATCTCAACATGGCCTTCTATCATGTGCTGTTCGACCGCGCGGTCGACGAGGTCTTTGCGCTGGCCGGCCTGGACCAGGATTATGTCGACGCGCGCCATGCCTCGTTCTTCGCGGCCGAATGCCATGTCCTCTACAAGCGCGAGCTGACCGAGAGCGATCAGGTCCGCGTCACCGCGCAGCTGATCGCCTTCGACGAGAAGCGCCTGCACTACTATCTCGAAATGCGCCACGCGACCGAGGGCTGGCTCGCCGCGACGAGCGAGAACCTCGCGCTGCATGTCGACATGACGACCCGCAAGGTCTCGCCCTTCCCGCCCGACGTTCTGGCGAACCTCGCCTTGATGAAGGCCGCCCACAGCATGATGCCGCTGCCGGACACCATCGGCCGGATCATCGGCATGCCGAGGAAGACCGCGATCGCCGTCGGGGGCATGACCGGCGAGCGCGAGCCGGAGACGCGGCACTAGAGCCGGCGATAGCCCCTCCGAGAATGGCCGAACGCGAGCGCGCTCCGCTCAATCGTCGTGATCTGGAATGCGCAGCCGATGGCCGCAGGCCTTGCAGTGCACGGCGTCGGGCTCGTGGCGCTGCAGCGCGCATTCGGGACAGGCGAATGTCACCTTGGTCGGCCGGAACACCGCCTGGGCCAGCCGCACGAACAGCGAGATGCCGACGATCATCACCGCGACGGAGGTCAGCTTGCCGGCGATGCCGGGCAGGGTGATGTCGCCGAAGCCGGTCGTCGTGACGGTCGCGACGGTGAAATAGAACGCCTCGACATAGCCCTCGAGGCCGGGCCGGCTCATGAAGAAGAAGGTGTAGATGAAGCCCGTGACGACGAACAGGAACGTCGCGAGATTGATCAGCGCCCGCGAGACGTCCTCCCATTCGCGGTAGCGCGTCGCCCTCAGCTGCTGCCAGAGCACGCCGCGTTGCGAGAGCGACCACAGCCGCAGGATGCGCAGGAAGCCGAAATTCTCCAGCCATTGCGGCGCCAGCAGGGTCGCCAGGATGAGCAGGTCGAGCAGCATCGTCGGCTGGCGCAGGGTTCGCCAGCCATTGGTCGATGCGAGCAGGCGCGCCACGATCTCGACGATCAGGATGAAGGCGACGGAATAGTCTATCCAGAGGAAGGCCGGCCTGTCGCGGATCAGCGGCGTCGCGATGAAGAAGGCGATGATCAGGATGTCGACGACCGTCGTTGCGAGCTGGAAGCGCAGCGCCGCGGGCGACTGGCCGTGGAAGAGCTGGCGCAGCCGGTCGCTCAGCGCGGCGAGGCCGGTCGGAGTTTCGGTGTCGCCGGACGCATTCATCATCGCGAAGCCGCTAGAGCGTCGGACCAAAAAGTGGAATCCGCTTTTTGGAAAAATCCGATGCTTGAACAAGGAGATAGATCGTCACTTTGCGTCCGTCAGGACGCACGGCGATCTAGCATGCGCCCGCGAGAAGCGTCCAGCCTGGGCGGACTCAGGCCGCGGGCGCTGGACCCGCGTCTGTCTGGCATAGCCGACAGAGAGTGGCCGGCTGACGGCGATGAAGCCGGTCGACTGCGCCAGCGCCTCGCTCACGGCGGGAGTTCGCGCGGCGTCAGCCGAGCCAGCGCCGCAGCGCCATCCTGAACGCCACCGGCAGCCCGGGTCGAACAGCGCGCGGGTGACGCCCGACGCCGCCTTCAACACGCCCGATCCCGGCGGCAAGGCGACCACGCCCGAGGCGCTCTCCTTCGGCCCTCGTCCTGAGTAGACCCGCAGGGCCGTCTCGAAGAATGAGGGCGGTGAGGATGACACGATAACGCGCCCCCCCCGGACGGGATCGTGAAGCGATTTGAGCCTGCAAGGGGCTGAAATCGCAGCCGCGATCGCCATATTGCTGTTCAAGCACGATGATCGGCGCGCAACGCGCCCGATCGTTCTGAAAAGGGAGACGCATCATGGGTCTGATGAGCCTGTTCGGCGGCGAGACGAAGAAGAGGGACGAGCATTTCGAGGTCGAGCTGACCGACGCCGAATGGCGCGCGAAACTGACGCCCGAGCAGTACCGCGTGCTGCGTGAGCACGGCACCGAGCGGCCGGGCTCCTGCGCGCTCAATTTCGAGAAGCGCGCCGGCACCTTTTCCTGCGCCGGCTGCGGCAATCCGCTCTTCACCAACCAGACCAAGTTCGAGAGCGGCACCGGCTGGCCGAGCTTCGACAGGCCGCTCGAGGGCGCGGTCGCGACGACCGAGGACAACTCCTTCCTGATGTCGCGCACCGAGGTGCATTGCGCGCGCTGCGGCGGCCATCTCGGCCATGTCTTCCCCGACGGGCCGCCGCCCACTGGACAGCGCTACTGCATGAACGGCGTCGCGATGGATTTCGCCCCCGCCGACGGCTCGCAGGCCTGAGGCGGACATGCGCCGCACGATTCTCGCCGGGCTCGCCATCGCGGCGGGCCTTGGCCTCTCGACCGCCGGCCTCGCCCAGCAGCCGGCCAGGCCGGCGACCGCCACGGCGATCTTCGCCGGCGGCTGCTTCTGGTGCATCGAGCCGCCCTTCGACGCTGTGCCGGGCGTGATCTCGACCACATCGGGCTAAACCTCGGGCTACACGACCGAGCCGACCTACAAGGAGGTCTCTGCCGGCAAGACCGGCCATGCCGAGGCGATCAGGATCGTCTACGATCCGGCGAAAATCGGTTATGAGAAGCTGCTCTAAGTCTTCTGGCGCAACCACGACCCGCTGACCGCCAACGCCCAGTTCTGCGACAAGGGCAGCCAGTATCGGGCGGGGATCTGTTACGGCTCGGAGCAGGAGAGGAAACTGGCCGAGGCCTCGAAGACGGAACTCGAGACAGGCCGCTTCAAGTCGAGGATCACGACCGAGATCGTCGCGCGGACGGCCTTCCACCCGGCCGAGGACTACCATCAGGACTATTACAAGACGAACCAGATCCGCTACAAAATCTGTCGCGGCGGCTGCGGCCGCGACAGCCGGCTGAACGAACTCTGGGGCGCGGAGGCGGGTGGCGGCGGGCAATCGTAAGCAAAGCCGTCATCGCGAGCGCAGCGAAGCGAGCCACGGGGCGTAGCGCGGGACGCTACAGGGCTGGCGCCGCCCGCCGCGCCAGCGCCGCCGCGTCGAGCCCTGCCGGAAGCGCTCCGAAATGACCGGACCAGCCCCCCGCGAGCCGCGTCGCGACGAAGGCGTCGGCGACATCCTGCGCGGCGTGTCGCAACAGCAGCGAGCCCTGCAGCATCGACGCCAGCCGCTCGACCAGCCGCCGGGCCTGCCCCTCATGGCGGGTCAGCTCCGGCAGATCGCTCTGCAGCGCCGCAAGCGCGGCGTCATAGCGCCGGTCCGCCCCGCGCGCGGCGGCGCACTCGTCCAGCACGGCCGCGAGCGAGCCCGGTTCCCGCTCCAGCGAGCGCAGCACGTCCAGGCAGATGACGTTGCCGGAACCCTCCCAGACCGAATTGAGCGGCGCCTCCCGATAATGCCGCGCCAGCGGGTGCTCCTCGATGTATCCGTTGCCGCCGATGCATTCCAGCGCCTCGACGACCACGGCCGGCGTGCGTTTCGCCACCCAGTATTTCGCGATCGGCGCGCCGATCCGCGCCAGCAGTCGCTCGCTCTCCGAAATGTCCTGACGGTCGACCGCCGCGAACAGCCGGAAAGCCAGCCAGGCGGCGGCCTCGGCCTCGATCGCGAGATCGGCCAGCACGGCCTGCATGATCGGCTGGTCGATCAGCCTCCGCTGGAAGGCCGAGCGATGGGCGCCGTGATGGGCGGCCTGCGCCACCGACTGCCGCATCAGCCCTGCCGAGGCGGCGGCGATGTCGAGCCGCG
Organism: Allobosea sp. GW821-FHT12C12; assembly: GCF_058807355.1. Taxonomy (NCBI): domain Bacteria; kingdom Pseudomonadati; phylum Pseudomonadota; class Alphaproteobacteria; order Hyphomicrobiales; family Alloboseaceae; genus Allobosea; species Allobosea sp. GW821-FHT12C12. The sequence goes on along the minus strand of NZ_JBXAQP010000007.1, from coordinate 140,417 downwards.
TGTTGTGGTTCATCGACAGCCCGGCGCGCAGCCCGCGCCCCGGCTCGCCGATGAGATGGCCGATCGCGCCGCGCAACTCCACCTCCGAAGACGCGTTCGAGCGGTTCCCGCATTTATCCTTGAGCCGCTGGATAGCGACGCCGTTGCGTGGACCGTCCGGCAGCCAGCCCGGCACGACGAAGCACGACACGCCCTCCTCCGTCCGGGCCAGCGTCAGGAACAAATCCGAATGCGGCGCCGAGAAGAACCATTTCTGGCCGCTGATCGAGAACGTGCCGTCGCGATTGTCGGAGGCGACCGCCTGCGTCTGCCGGAGGTCGGAGCCGCCCTGCACCTCGGTCATCGCCATGCCGACCGTCGCGCCGCGCTTCGACGCGGCAGGCCCCTGCCGCTTGTCGTAGCGACGCGAGGCGACCAGCGCGCCCCATTCCGCCCAGCGCGCGCCATCCTGCTTCAGCACGGGAATGGCGGAAAAGGTCATGCTGATCGGGCAGCAGACGCCGCTTTCGCAGCCATACCAGAGATATTGCAACCCGGCGCGGGCGACCTGTGCGCCGGAGCGCGGTTCGTTCCAGCACAGCGCATGCGTCTCCTGCCCGATGGCGAGCCCCATCAGCTCGTGCCAGGCCGGATGGAAGGCGATCTCGTCGATGCGATTGCCGAAGCGGTCATGCGTCCTTAGCTCCGGAGGGAAGCGGTTGGCCAGCCGCGCCAGCTCCTGCGTCTCGGCCGCGCCGACGGTGCGCCCGGCCTCGTGCAGCCGCCCGCTCGCCCAGTCCGCGCCGAAGGCTTTCATCACCGCCGGCAGCACGGGATCGACGACATAGGCATTGTAGTCCGCGAGCGGCGGGGCCTGATTGCCGACAGGGTGAGCCTGCCCCGCAGAAATCGCCGACCGCATCTGCCGCTCCTTCGATTGCTCGCCGAGATGCGGACCAGCCGCAACCATGTCGCCTGCCAAGACTGCAACGCTTCGATGATGGCACAGCTTCGTGAGCGCGGCGTCGCTTGTTATGTTCACTTTATGTTCTTATGATCGAGTCATGCAGACGACATTCGGCTTCGGCGCCATGGAGGATATGATTTGGCTGCGCGACCGGCTTGGCTCGTACTTCGGCCGGCCTGATCCGATCCGCGCGCGAACCCCGATCGGTCAGCTCGTAAAATCGTCCATCGGCAATCGCACGCGCGACGAGGTTTCGCTGCGGGCATACCGGCGGCTCGTCGAAACCTATCGGGATTGGGACGATCTGGCTACGGCCCCGCAAGAGGATATCGAAGCCGTCATCGGCGAGGTGACGTTTCCAGACGTCAAGGCGGCCCGTCTAGGCACCGCGCTTCGCGCCATCGCGGCCAGCCGTCCGGATTTCGATCTCTCGTTCCTCGCCGGGTTCGGCGTCACGGGCGCGCTGGCATGGCTTGAGCGCCTGCCCGGCGTCGGCCGCAAGGTCGCCGCGTCCACGCTCAATTTCAGCACATTGCAGATGCCGGCCTTCGTCGTCGACACGCATGTCCTGCGGATCTTGCGCCGGTTTGGATTCGTCCGAGGCAAGGCCGACGCCCGAACCGCTTATGAGACCGTCATGGCGATGTCGGATCGCTGGACCGCCATGGAGTTGGCGGAGCTTCATGTTGTGATGAAGCGTCTCGGCCAGACCATCTGCCGGGCCGGTCGCGCCCGCTGCCGCGATTGCCCGATCCGCCAACGCTGCAAGGCGATGGCCGGCGCGGCGCGGCGCAGTCAGTCAATTTCGTCGCGCCGGGCACAGCAATAGGCGATGCGACACCCTATATTGGCCGCGGAACGAATCACGATCAGGCGTCGCGCATCTTGTCAGACCACCGCCTCACCTCAGCCCCACAGCCGCGCCCGGGCGGGCTCGCCGCGCGCGCGCAGGCCGCGCCCTCGGCCGGCTACCTCGCCGGGCTGAACCCCGAGCAGCGCCTCGCTGTCGAGGCGACCGACGGGCCCGTGCTGGTGCTCGCCGGCGCGGGCACCGGCAAGACCCGCGTGCTGACCACCCGCATCGCCCATCTGATCGCGACCAACAAGGCGTGGCCCTCGCAGATCCTCTCGGTGACCTTCACCAACAAGGCCGCTCGCGAGATGAAGGAGCGAGTCGCCCATCTCGTCGGCCCCGTCGCCGAGGGCATGCCCTGGCTCGGCACCTTCCATTCGATCTCGGCAAAGATCCTGCGCCGTCATGCCGAGCTGCTCGACCTGCGCTCGGACTTCACCATCCTCGACACCGACGACCAGATCAGGCTGATGAAACAGGTCATCGCGGCCGAGGGCATCGACGAGAAGCGCTGGCCCGGCCGCATGCTGGCGGGCTTCATCGACAGCTGGAAGAACCGCGGCCTCGCGCCCAGGGACGTCGCGCCGGGCGAGGCCGCCGTCTTCGCCAACGGCAAGGGCGGCAAGCTCTACGCCGCCTATCAGGATCGGCTGAAGGCGCTGAACGCGGTCGATTTCGGCGATCTCCTGCTGCACTGCCTGACGCTGTTCCGCGAGCATGCGGATGTTCTCGCGACCTATCACGAGCGCTTCCGCTACATTCTCGTCGACGAGTATCAGGACACCAACACGGCCCAGTATCTCTGGCTGCGGCTGCTCGCCCAGGGACGCCGCAACATCGCCTGCGTCGGCGACGACGACCAGTCGATCTATGGCTGGCGCGGCGCGGAAGTGGACAACATCCTGCGCTTCGAGCACGATTTTCCGGGCGCGACCGTGGTCCGGCTGGAGCGCAACTACCGCTCGACCGGGCACATCCTCGCCACCGCCTCGAAGCTGATCGCGAAGAATGAAGGCCGGCTCGGCAAGACCCTGCGCACCGAGGACGAGGCCGGCGAGAAGGTCACGATCACCGGCGCCTGGGACAGCCAGGAAGAAGCCCGCCTGATCACCGACGAGATCGAGGCGATGCAGTCCAGGGGCGAGAATCTCACCGAGATCGCCGTGCTGGTGCGGATTTCCGCCCAGATGCGCGAGCTGGAGGAGCGCTTCGTCCAGACCGGCGTGCCCTATCGCGTCATCGGCGGCCCGCGCTTCTACGAGCGCGCCGAGATCCGCGACGCCATGGCCTATCTGCGCTGCGTCGTCTCCGCCTCCGACGATCTCGCCTTCGAGCGCATCGTCAACCAGCCCAAGCGCGGGCTCGGCGACGCGACCATCCAGATCCTCCACAACCACGCCCGCGCCTCGCAGCTTTCGCTGCTGCAGGCGGCCCGCGTCGTGGTCGAAAGCGACGAGCTCAAGCCCAAGGCGCGCACGGCCCTGCGCGAGCTGGTCGAGGCTTTCGCTCGCTGGAGCGCCCGCTCCGAACATATGCGCCAGGGCGAGCTCGCCGAGCTCGTGCTGGAGGAGAGCGGCTACACCGAGATGTGGCAGAAGGACCGCTCGGCCGACGCCGCCGGCCGGCTCGAAAACCTCAAGGAACTGGTGCGCTCGCTCGACGAGTTTCCCGACCTGCCCGCCTTCCTCGAACACGTCTCGCTGGTGATGGACGCCGACACGGGCGAGAGCGCGGCGCGCGTCTCGATCATGACCCTGCACGGGGCCAAGGGTCTGGAGTTCGACACCGTCTTCCTGCCCGGCTGGGAGGAAGGCCTGTTCCCCAACCAGCGCGCGCTCGACGAGAACGGCCGCGCCGGGCTGGAGGAGGAGCGCCGCCTCGCCCATGTCGGCCTGACCCGGGCGCGCAAGCGGCTGAAGCTCTATTTCGCCTCGAACCGCCGCATCCACGGCCTCTGGCAGTCGAGCCTGCCGTCGCGCTTCATCGACGAACTGCCGGAGGATCATGTCGAGGTGGTGCAGGCCGCGACGAACTATTCTCAGGGCGGCTACGGCGCCTCGCGCTTCGACCGCATGGAGAGCTTCGGCTCCAGCTACAACACGCCGGGCTGGCAGCGCGCGCAGGAGAACAGGGCGAAGGCGGGCGGCGGCTCGGGCTTTTCCGAGAGCGGCAGCGGCTTCGGGTTCGGCGGCAACCGCCAGCGCGGCCCGCTGCTGATCGAGGGCGAACTGACCGCCAAGTCGAGCGGCTCATCGGCCTACGACGCCGGCGCCCGCGTCTTCCACGTCAAGTTCGGCAACGGCTCGGTGGCGAGCGTCGACGGCAACAAGCTGACGGTCGATTTCGACAAGGCCGGCCGGAAGATGGTGCTGGACAGCTTTGTGCAGAAGGCGGGGTGAGATCGGCGATGGGGAGGTTGGAACGCCAGATTCACCGGCATCGATAGCTGCGTTGACGGCCATGCGCGAATTGCTTGTTTTGCTTCGGGACAAAGGGCTGCTGAGTTCAAACGAGATCGTAAATATGCTGAATCGGGTTGACCCAGGGATCGCGGCGGATGGAGAATTCGACCATTCGCTGTATCAAGCCCATCTTTGGCTCAAGACTCCCCGTTTAGTACAAAGCATGATCGAGACAACCGCAGACCGTTCTTCTTGATCGTCCGATACATGGATTAGCAAATAGACGCCTCCACTCTTTATCGTGGTCGCGTGGAGTTTCCCATGCACCACAAACGCAAACGTCCGAAATCGGCCCGTGCCGGCTGTCTGCTCTGCAAGCCACACAAGGCCAATGGCTGCTGTGCTGACCATAAGAACATGCTTCACGGCAATCGCCGGCGGTATGAAAGCGGCCGCGATCAATTGTCCTGCGAGGGTATCCAGAGCCGCTAAAACCTGCACATCACCGCCCTTCTCGCGCCCAGAACGCCACCCGCGCCTGCTCCACTTGCGCGTAGTACGTCTCCGCCCAGACCCAGACGCCGCAGAAGGCCGCTGTCAGTTCGCTGCCGAGCTCGGTCAGCGTGTAGTCGACATGCGGCGGGATCACGGGATGGACGGTGCGCGTGATCAGCCCATCGCATTCCATCTGGCGCAGCGTCTTGGTCAGCATCTTCTGGCTGACGCCGCCGACGATGCGGCTAACCTGCGTGAAGCGCAGCGTGCCGTGCTCTTCCAGCGTCTCCAGCACCAGCATCGTCCACTTGTCCGCCACCTGCGCGATCACGTCTCGGACCAGCGCCTCGACCGCAGGGCTGACCTCGGGATGCTGCAGCCCGGCTTGCAACACCGCCTTGCGGATCATCTCCATCAGACACTCTCCTTTTGGTGCCTATAGAACTTTCAGGTGCCTTCTTTCGATTGGAGAGCATCGGCCCTAGCTGTGTTTCACGCAACCACGAAAGGGCATTGCGATGAACATCACTGGCAACACCATCCTGATCACCGGCGGCGGCTCCGGCATCGGCCGCGCGCTCGCCGAGGCGCTTCACGCCAAGGGCAACACGGTCATCATCGCCGGCCGCCGCGAGACAGCGCTGGACAACGTCACCGAGGCCAATCCCGGCATGGCGTCGATGCTGCTCGACATCCAGGACAAGGCCGACATCGACACATTCGCCCGCGAGGCGGTCGCGCGCTTCCCGGCGCTGAACGTCGTGATCCAGAACGCCGGCATCATGAAGGACGAGGATGTCACGGCGACAACCGATCATCTCGCTGTCGCCGAGGAGACGATCGCCACCAACCTGCTCGGCCCGATCCGGCTGACGGCGGCGCTGCTGCCGCATCTGCTGAAGCAGCGGCAGGCGACGGTGATGACGGTCTCCTCGGGGCTCGCTTTCGTGCCGCTCGCGGTCACGCCGACCTACAGCGCGACCAAGGCCGCGATCCATTCCTTCTCGATGTCGCTGCGCCATCAGCTGAGAGGCACCTCGACGCAGGTCATCGAGCTCGCTCCGCCCTACGTCCAGACCGAGCTGCGCGGGCCGGAGCAGGCGGTCGATGCGGCAGCAATGCCGCTCGCCGATTTCATGGCCGAGGTGATGACGATCCTCGAGACGCAGCCGGAAGCCGACGAGATCATCGTAGAGCGGTGCAAGCCTTTGCGGCTTGCCGAGCGAACCGGCAATATCGATACCGTTTTCGCGATGGTGAACGCGCAGCACTGACTGAAGGTCAGGGCCCGGCGGCTGGCGCCCTCAATCCAGCCGCCACAACTGCCCCGAGAAATTCCCGCAGGGCGCGAGCTTCGCCATGCCGTCCTGCGCGCCGCCATTGACGATGTCGAGGCACATGTCGCGGCCGCGGAACTCGGTCGTCAGTCGGAGCCACTCGCCTTCGCGCCGCATCTGCCAGAACTGCCCGGTGAAATCGCCGCAGGGCTGCAGGCTGACGAAGTTGTTGAGCGGGCCGCCATTATTCACGTCGAGGCACATCCGGTCGCCGCGGAACTGGGTCGTCAGGCGGCTATAGTTGCCCTCGCGCCTGATCCGCCAGTTTTGCCCGCTGACGTCGTCGGCATCGGCAAGATGAGCCATGTTGTTGTTGCGGCCGCCATTGACGATGTCGAGCGGCCGCTCCGTGCCCTGCCATTGCGTCGAAAGTTTTCGGTAGTCCTGCGCTGTCGCCGGAGAAGCAGACAGGGCTGCGATTGAGAGAAACAGTGCGGCGACAGTCCAGAGGCGGGGCATGGTCATCGTTTAACTCGGCAAGGCGCAGGCGGGGCGATTGATCGGCATCTTGTCCTGATCCGTCCTCAAACCGAGGCTTCCGTCAAGGCCGATTGCCATCGCAGCGCATGACAAAGCGAAGGCGCGCTGCTAAGCGCAGCCCATGCGCGAAGGCCTGCTGCCATCGACGGTCGCGACCGTCCTCGAACTTTCCACCTCCGGCGAGAAGGCGCGCGCGCTGACCGAGCTTCTGGGCGAGGTCTTTGATCCGACCGAGACCGCGATCTCGGCCTTCGAGATCGAGAACGGCGTCACCACGCTGTCGCTCAACGCGCCCTGGAAGGTCGAGATCTATTTCGCGACGCATCCCGACGAGGCGGCGGTGCGCGACATGCTGCGCCCGATCGTCGGCGACGCCGTCGACGCGACGCCCTTCGCCACGGTGAACCAGCAGGATTGGGTCGCGGCCTCGCTCGACGGGCTGAAGCCCGTGCGCGCCGGCCGTGTTCTGGTCCATGGCGCGCATGACCGCGAGGCTGTGCGGATCAACGATGTCGGCATCGAGATCCCGGCCGCGCTCGCCTTCGGCACCGGCCATCATGGCACGACCGCCGGCTGCCTTCTGGCGCTCGACGTGGAACTGAAACGACGCCGCCCGCGCAACGCCATCGATGTCGGCACGGGCACCGGCATTCTCGCGCTCGCGCTGGCGAAGCAGATCAGGAGAAAAGTCGTCGCCGGCGACATCGACAGGGTCGCGGTCGAGGTCGCGGGGCACAACGCCCGCGTCAACCACGCCCCGCACGGGCTCGATCTCTATGTCGCGCCGGGCCTGCGCCATGCCAAGGCGAACCGGCCGCGTCATTTCGACCTGGTCTTCGCCAACATCCTGGCGGGGCCCTTGCGCCGGCTCGCACCGTCGATCGCACGCGGGCTCGGCGACGAGGGCGCGGTCATCCTGTCAGGCCTGCTGGCCATGGACGTCGCCGGCATCGTCTCGGCCTACCGGCATCAGGGGCTTTTTCTCGCCCGCAAGTCGCTGCGCGAGGGTTGGGCGACGCTGGTCATGAGAAAAGGCGGCGCGGCCCCGAGACCACGCCGCCTTCGATAGGATTTTCGCCCCCGCGGACCGACCGAAACGAGTCTTCGCCAGGCGGCGCCGACTGGCTTGGCGGTCGAGAAGCGCAGCCGACTTATGTCCGTGAGCACCGGAAGCGCAGCCGTCGCGTCAGACGGCCGGCCTCGCGAAGAAACGTTCGGTCAGAAGCCGCTGTGGCCATACTTGGTTTCGGCTTCCGCCTGCAGGGCGCGGGCATCGCGCCAGACGGCGGCGGCGAAACGGACGGCGTCGACGACCCCGTGATAGGCGTGCTTGACGATGGCGATCATGGTGATGGTCCAGTGTTGGCCGCGGGGCATGAAGGCCGCCCGCGGCGAGAAGAGATCAACGGTTGAACGGCAGAGCGTGGTTTTTCAGCGCGGCGGAAGGGAATCCGCCGAGCACGATCTCGGCCTCGTTGACGAGGTAGGAGCGCGCGCGGAGCTCGCGGATCGCGGAGCGGCGACGGCTTTCGATCATCGCGACGTAGAGGCGCTGCCAAAAGCTCGGGCCGGTCGATAGGGCGGCCTCGGACGCCAGCAGCGAGGCGGTGGTGTTCGTCAGATACGTCATGAGGGTCTCTCCAACAGTGAAACGAAGGACAGTCCCGGTCGCTTCCTCGTTCTCTTATGCGACTAAAGTGGATGCTATTCGCACTTGCGAGAAGGTGATTTCGCAGATGCGAGATATGCACTGAATGCATGCTCAGCGTCGCTTTTCGTTAACGATTGCGCTGATCGCATAGCAAAGCGGCAGCCCGCCTTATCGCAGGGCAGCGTCGGCCCGCGAAGAAAGCAGGCGCGAATGCCGCTTTTCCGCTGGCCTTCGCCAGCCCGAACCGCGACCATGCCGGAAACGACCCCCTTCGGACCCGTCATGACCGAATCGTCCGCCGCCGACTGCCGCTTCCAGTCCTTCACCGAGCCGAGCGACCCGGCCCAGGTCGCGCCCCGTATCGCCGCCTTGCGCGAGGCGCTGGCGCTGCAGCAACTCGACGGCTTCATCGTGCCGCGCGCCGACGAGCACCAGGGCGAGTATGTGCCCGCCCACATGGCGCGCCTCGCCTGGCTGACCGGCTTCACCGGCTCGGCCGGAGCGGCGATCGTGCTGGCCGACAAGGCGGTGTTGATCGTCGATGGGCGCTACACCATCCAGTCCGCCGCGCAGACCGATGCCGCCGTCGTCACCCCGACCAGGATGGAGGAGACGCCGCTGGAGCGCTGGATCGAGCAGAACCTGCCGGCCGGCGGCAGGCTCGGCTACGATCCATGGCTCCATACCGTCGACGGCGTCGCCAGGCTGGAGAAGGCGGTCGCGTCCATCGGGGGGACGCTGGTGGCGGTCGCGGACAATCCGATCGACGCGCTCTGGAGCGACCGCCCTGCCCCGCCGGCCGCGCCGGTGAAGGCGCATCGCGCCGATTTCGCCGGCGAGAGCCCGGCCGAAAAGCTGGCGCGCATCCAGGAGGCGCTGATCAAGGCGAAGGTCGATGCGCTGGTGGTCTCGGATCCGCATGCGCTGGCCTGGACCTTCAACGTGCGCGGCGGCGATGTCGAGCACACGCCCTTGCCGCTCGGCTACGCCATCGTGCCGCGCGAGGGCCGGCCCACCGTCTTCCTCGCGGCCGAGAAGATCACCAACGAGGCTGGCGACGCCATCGGCGCGGTCGGCGAGATCGCCCCGCCCGCCGCGCTCAGGGCGCGGCTCGAGGCCTTGGGCGCGGCCGGCGCGAAGGTCCGGCTCGACGCGGCGACGGGAGCCTCCGCGCTGGCCACGATCATCGGGGACGCCGGCGGCACGCCTGACGCCGGCCCCGATCCGATCGCGCTGATGAAGGCGCGCAAGAACGCGGCCGAACTCGCCGGCGCCCGCGCCGCCCATCTGCGGGACGGCGCGGCGATGGTGAGGTTCCTGTCATGGCTGGCGCGCGAGGCGGCCAAGGGCGGACTGACCGAGATCGACGCCGTCGCGGCGCTGGAGGCCGAGCGACTGAAGACCGGGCTGCTGAAGGACGTCTCCTTCACCACCATCGCCGGCGCCGGCCCCAACGCCGCCTTGCCGCATTACCGCGTGACGCAGGCGAGCAACCTGCCGATCACGCCCGGCATCTTTCTGGTCGATTCCGGCGGGCAATACGAGGACGGCACCACCGACATCACCCGGACGATGGCCGTCGGCGAGCCGACCGACGAGATGCGAGACCGCTATACCCGCGTGCTCAAGGGCCATCTCGCCATCTCGCGCGTCGTCTTCGTCAAGGGCACCTCCGGTGCGCAGCTCGACGCGCTGGCGCGGCTGCCGCTCTGGCAGGCCGGGCTGGATTTCGACCACGGCACCGGCCACGGCGTCGGCAGCTACCTCTCGGTTCACGAGGGGCCGCAGCGGCTCTCGAAGCTGGGCGCCACGCCGCTCGAGCCCGGCATGATCCTTAGCAACGAGCCGGGCTACTACAAGCAGGGCGAATACGGCATCCGCATCGAGAACCTGATCGTCGTCGAGGAGCGCGCGATCCCCGGCGGCGACCGCGCCATCTACGGTTTCGAGACCATCACCTGGTGCCCCTATGAGCGCGCGCTGATCGATCTGAAGCTGCTCGACGACGGCGAGATCGCCTGGATCAACGCCTATCACGCCCAGGTCTGGAGCAACCTCGCAAGCTCCGTCGAGGGCGAGACGAAGGACTGGCTCGAGAAGGCGTGCCTGCCGTTGTGAGAGCCTTCCTTCTTCTCCATGCGGGGGAGAAGGATTCAGAGCACGGTCCTCAGCCCCACCACCGCCGCCACGCCGACCACGACCACCGCCAGGAACGGCAGCCGCGTCGCCGCCAGCGCCGTCACGGCCGCGGCGATCGTCTCCGCCCACCCCGTCGCGAGCGCGCTCGGCGCGATCACGGCGATCAGCACCGCCGGCGGGATCGCGTCGAACGCGGCCTGCGCGCGCGCCGAAAGGTTCAGCCGCCCGGCCAGCGCAAGGCCTGCGACCCGTGTCGCATAGGTCACGATCGCCATGCCGAGGATCGCCATGAGGTTGAGCGGATCGATCGTCATCGCGCGCCCTCCTCCGCTTCCGCCACGCCGGCCGGCGTCTCCGATCCGGCTGCCCACCATGCCGCCGCCAACCCGCAGAGCGCGCCGGCCAGCACATGCCAGGGCGGCCCGGCGAGCCGGTAGGTCAGCGCCGAGCCGATGCCGGCCGCGGCCACCGTCCAGGCCGTGACGCGGCCTTTCCAGAACGCGGCGGTGAGAGCGATGAAGATCGCGGTGAAGGCGAAATCGGCCCCGAAGCGACGCGGATCGCCGAAGGCAGGCCCGATGACCGCGCCGAGCGTCGTCATCGTCAGCCAGCAGCCGACGAAGGGCACGATCATGCCGAACCAATAGGCCGGCGTCAGCTCTTGAGCCCACGCCCGCTTTTCGGCCAGCGCCCAGTTCTCGTCCGCCATGTAGGCGAGAGAGAGCCATTTCTGCCAGCGCGAGAACCGGCCGAGCTTCGGCGCGAGCGACGCGCCCATCAGGACATGGCGAGCGTTGATCAGCAGCGTCGAGAAGATCAGGGCCGCGACCGGGGCGGGCGTCGCCCAGAGCTCGACCGCGGCGAACTGCGCGCCGCCGGCGAAGACCAGCGCGCTCATCAGGAACACCTCGAGCGGCGACAGGCCCTTGCCGGAGGCCAGCGCGCCGAACAGCAGCGCGAAGGGCGCCGCCGCCAGCATGGCCGGCCAGACGTCGGAAAAACCCAGACGGGCATCCCGCGAGGAGGGTGAGTTCGGCATCGGCTTCAGGAGAGATGGGCGGCGCGGAAGACGCCCGGCGTCACGCCGAGCCGCGCCTTGAAGGCGCGCGTCAGATGCGCCTGGTCGCAGAAGCCCGTCGAGGCCGCGACATCGACCGGGCTTTCGCCGCGCCGCAGCCGCTCGCGGGCGCGCCGCACCCTGAGATCGACCAGCCAGGCATGCGGCGTCAGGCCCGTCTCGCGGCGGAAGGCGCGGATCAGATGGTGGCGCGGCAGCCCGGCGGCGCTTGCGAGATCGGCGAGCGACAGATCCTCGTCATGGCGCGCCTCGATCAGCGCCTTGACGCGCGAAACCGGACCCTGCTCCGCGCCGACCGTCCGGATCGAAAGGTCGGCATGCCGCGCCAGCATATGCCCATAGGCGCGCAGCAGCGCCTCCTCGCCGGCGAGCGCGTCGCCGCCCTCCTCCAGCAGCCGATGCGCGGCGGAGAACAGCGCCGCCCCGATCGCGTCCTTCACCACCGGCTCGCGGAAGAAGGGGATGCCGATCGCCTCGCGCCCGCTCAGCGAGCCGGCCAGTTCCTGCATCAGTCCGATCGCCGGATAGCTCATCCGGTAGCGGTATCCGCCATCGCTCGGCGCGCCGTCATGCACGTCGAAAGGCTGGTTCATGACGATATCGCCGGCCCCGGCATGGAGTTTCCGGCCGCGCGCATGCCAGACCTCGCAACCATGCTCGATCGTCCCGATCGCATAGGTGTCGTGGGCATGCGGCGCGTAGGCGTGGGTGCGGAAGGTCGCGGCGAGGAATTCCAGGCCGTCGAAGCGCGGCGCGGTGAACAGGTGCGCGCTTTCGCCCGCCCGCGGCGGCGTCTCGTGCAGGGCCTGCGCCTGGCTGATCAGATTCATGGCGCGAGGTTAGAGCGGAATCGCGCCAGGCTGTCTTGAAGAAAAGTGATGGGAAGGACCAGCGGCAGCCGGCGACCGCCCGACAGGGCCTCCAACCAATGCTCCGACCGCCGACCGCCTGTTGACTACTGGCCCACGAGCTCGAACCAGCCGGCCTCGTCGATCACCTGCACGCCGTGCCTGGCCGCGTCCTTGAGCTTCGAGCCCGCGCCCGGACCCGCCACCAGCAGGTCGGTCTTCGACGAGACCGAGCCGGCGACCTTGGCCCCGAGCCGTTCCGCCATCGCCTTGGCCTCGTCGCGCGTCATCCGCTCCAGCGCGCCGGTGAAGACGACGGTCTTGCCGGCGACGGGGCTGACCGAGGCGACCGCCTCCAGCGGCTGCGGCGTCACCCGCGCCAGCAGGCGGGTCAGCATCTCCTGATTATGCGCCTCGGCGAAGAACTGCAGCAGCGCCTCGACCACGGTCGGGCCGACGCCGTCGATCGCATCGAGCTCCTGCCGTTGCGGCGCGGCCGGATCGGCGGCCGCGATAACGGCCGCCTGCAAGGCCTCGAACGAACCGTAATGCCGCGCCAGCAGCCGCGCATTGGTTTCGCCGATATGGCGGATGCCGAGCCCGAAGACGAACCGGTTGAGCGGCGGCGTCCGGCGATCCTCGATAGCCGCGAAGAGCTTGGCCACGCTCTGCGGTCCGAAGCCTTCCTTGTCCTTGAGCTTCTTGAGGTTCGCGCCATCGCGCTCCGCAAGCGTGAAAATGTCGGCCGGTTCCTTCACCGGCAGATCGGGGTCGGCATGGAAGAGCTCGATCTGCTTGTCGCCGAGCCCGTCGATGTCGAGCGCGTCGCGCGCGACGAAATGCTTCAGCCGCTCGACGGCCTGAGCCGCGCAGATCAGGCCGCCGGTGCAGCGTCGCACGGCGTCCTCCTTGCCCGAACGCGGATTGTGCTCGCGGACCGCATCGCTGCCGCAGATCGGGCAGGCCGTCGGAAAGGCATAGGGCTTGGAATCGGCCGGGCGCTTCGACAGGTCGACAGCCTCGACGCGCGGGATCACGTCGCCGGCGCGCTTCACCGTCACCGTGTCGCCGATCCGGATGTCGGAGCCGTCGCGTATCGGCGCACCCCTCGAATCGAAGCCGCGGATATAGTCCTCGTTGTGCAGCGTCGCATTGGTGACGACGACGCCGCCGACGGTGACGGGCTTGAGCCGAGCCACCGGCGAGAGCGCCCCGGTGCGGCCGACCTGGATGTCGATCGCCTCCAGCACGGTGGTCGCCAGTTCGGCCGGGAACTTGTGCGCGATCGCCCAGCGCGGCGCGCGCGAGACGAAGCCGAGGCGCGCCTGCAAGGCCAGGTCGTCGACCTTGTAGACCACGCCGTCGATGTCGTAGCCGAGCGTGGCGCGCTGCTCCTCGATCAGCCGGTAGCGCGCCAGCAGTTCCTCGACGGTTTCGCAGCGGGCCATCAGCGGGTTGATGCTGAAGCCCCAGCGCCCGAAGGCCGCGACGACGCCGGCCTGCGTCTGCGCCGGCTTGTCCGGCATCTCGCCCCAGGCATAGGCGAAGAAGCGCAAGGGCCGCGCGGCGGTGATCGAGACGTCGAGCTGGCGCAGCGAGCCCGCCGCGGCGTTGCGCGGATTGGCGAACTCCGCGAGCCCCTTCTCGCGCTGCCGCTGGTTGATGCCGGCGAAGTCGTCATGGCGGAGATAGACCTCGCCGCGGACCTCGGCGATGTCGGGCACATCCTGTCCGGCGAGCCGGTGCGGGATCTCGGCGATGGTGCGGGCGTTGGCGGTGACGTCCTCGCCTTCCTCGCCGTCGCCGCGCGTCGCGGCATGGACGAGTTCGCCCCTCTCGTAGCGCAGCGAGAGCGAGAGGCCGTCGATCTTCGGTTCGGCGGTGAAGGCCGGGCCTGCGACATCGCCTTTCATGCCGAGGAAGCCGCGCACCCGCTGCACGAACTCGGCGATGTCCTCGTCGGCAAAGGCGTTGCCGAGCGACAGCATCGGCACGCGATGCCTGATCTTAGCGAATTTCGACGACGGCTTCGCGCCGACCTGGCCGCTGACGGCGTTTGTTCCCTTCAGGGCCGGAAAGGCCTCCTCGATCGCCACGAGCCGGCGGCGACGCGCGTCATAGGCGGCGTCGTCGAGGATCGGGGCGTCGTTCTGGTGATAGGCCAGATCCGCCCTGGCGATCTCGGCGGCCAGCGCCTTGTGCTCGGTCTTTGCCTGGCGGGCCGTCAGGCTCTCGATGGGCAGGCTCTCGCCGGGGGTGTCGTCGGACTCGCTCATGGGCACCTATTAGGCGAGATCGGCCGTTCGGGAAACGGCAGGAACCTTTCCTGCCCACTCCCGGTTTCGTGTCCGCGGTGGATGCGACAAGCGCCCGATTCCGGTGTAAGATCGGTCCGCTTGGAATTGGAAGCTCGACGCCTGCAGGCTGTTGACCCGAGGATAGCGTCAAAAGCCGAAGGCGAACCGGGCCGAACCGGGAGTCACGCCATGGCCAATCTCGACGCAACCATGATGCAGGCGCAAAGCCGCGAAGCCGGCATGCCGCGCATCCGCACCATCACCACGCAGGATCTTCGCGACGCGCTCTGGCGCGGCTGGGAGGACTTCAAGGCCAAGCCGAGCCATCTCGTCTTCATCGCCTTGATGTATCCCGTCGCCGGGCTCCTGCTCGGCCAGCTCACGGTGAGCTACAATATCGTGCCGCTGCTGTTTCCGCTGATCGCCGGCTTCGCGCTGCTCGGCCCCTTCGCGGCGATCGGGCTCTACGAGATCAGCAGGCGGCGCGAGAAGGGCATCGATTCCTCCTGGGGCCATGCCCTCGCGATCCTGCGCTCGCCCTCGATCGGCCAGATCGCCCTGCTCGGCGCGATGCTGACCGGACTATTCGTGGCCTGGATGGCCTCCGCCTGGTTCATCTACCGCGCATTTCTTGTGCTCGAACCCACGTCCAACGCTCGCGACTTCCTGCACGCCGTGCTGACCACCTTCGACGGCTGGGTCATGATGGTCGTCGGCAATTCGGTCGGCCTTCTCTTCGCCATCGCCGCCTTCGCGATCTCGGTCGTGTCGTTCCCGCTGATCATCGACAAGCGCGTCGACGCCGCCACCGCGATCAAGACCTCGATCGCGGCCGTGGAGGCCAATCCGCGCGTCATGATGATCTGGGGCCTGATGATCGTCGGCCTGCTCGTGCTCGGCTCGCTGCCGGTGCTGGTCGGCCTCGTCGTCGTCATGCCGGTGCTCGGCCATGCGAGCTGGCATTTGTACCGCAAGGTCGTCGAGGTCTGACGGGACTTGTAAACATCTCTCGCGAGCCCCGCTAGGGCTGAGGCTCGCGAGGTTGCACTTTAGACTGGTCTAGCTTTTCGTTAGCAGCAGTTCTTCGTTGCTCGACTTGCCTTTGTACGAAGGAGCCAATGAAAGCGCCCAATGTCAGCTTGGTAAGATCAAAAAAATTTGTCTGCTGAGCCGGAACCAAAGACAAAATTGCCAATAAAGAAAAAATTAATGTAAGACCTACAGTAGCCAAAGGCAGTCCTGTCAGTCCTAGTTTTGTAAAACCTCCAGTAAAACCACTCAGGCTGCTTAGACGAACATACTGATCAATCGCTTCTGATTTTCCTTCAGAAATCAGCGGCGCCAACAATGCATAATTTCCTGACGGAATTGGATTGTCGCTACTTGCTCCAGAAGCTATTGTTAATTTATATCCTATGTATCCACTAGTAATTGTTACAATAAAAATAAGTATATGCACAAAATACAGTGTAAAAAGATTTGTAAAAGGTCCGTACTCAGACCGAATTATGTTCGCGCCAACAAATATTGGTCGATCTAGTAGAGCAGATATCAAAGGTGGAATTATTATAACAAGCGCTAGAAATATGATTGATATTCTAAAAACAGTAAAAGCTGCACGTGCTGCGCCTAGAATATTTTCACTTATGACTGGAGTTGGCGCAAGCTCGCTCAAAGATTTGTTCTCAACTGGATCTTTTTGGCTCATCCTAAAACCCCTTGATCGATAGCTCTAGGTCATGCTCGCTAAAAGTGTGATTGATTTGTGTAGTGCTGGCAACAGCCTACTTCGCTTTGAGCAAAAAAAGATTCTGCATCAGGCTTTGAACCTTCCCGCTCTGTCCCGCGACCAACGGGCATGGAGCGGCGTGGTGCGGCTCCTCAACAAGGGAGCAACTTACATGACCAAGCGCCTCACCCTCGCCGGCCTCGCGGCCGCCTTCGTCATCGGCACGGGCACACTGATCGGCGGCTCGATCGCGAGTTCGAGTTCGGCCAAAGCCTTCACGGTCCTGCCCGGCCACGGCCATCATGGGCATGTCCGCGACAGCTGGCGTCATCCGCGTCCTTGGGGCGAGCCGCGCCGCCACTGGGGCCATCGCGGCTGGGGCTATGCCCCCGCTTATGCCGGCTTCTACGGCGGCGGCTGCTACACGGTGATCAAGGCCCGCTTCGTTCCCGGCATCGGCCTGGTCGAGCGTCCGGTCCGGCGCTGCTACTGAGCATGCGCCATGCGTCGCGCAGACAGGGAGCCGGAGCGATCCGGCTCCCTCGCTCGGGACCTGCTCAATGCTGGTCGACCGAGACCTCGCGCAACAAACCGCGCCGGACCAGGCCGATCGCCGCCAGCACCGGCAGCGAGGCCAGAAGCCCGATCGCCGACAGCCGACCCCACAGCGTCTCGTCCTCGGTGATCAGCGTCGCGATATAGGCCGGCAGGGTGAAGTTCGACGGCGTCTGCACGAAGAGCAATGCGAACAGGAACTCGTTCCAGCTCATGATCGCGACGAAGACGCCGGTCGCGATCAGCCCCGGCATCAAGAGCGGCGCGACGATGTCGACCGTCCGGCGCAGGAAGCCGGCGCCGTCCATCATCGCCGCCTCCTCGAACGCGACCGGAACGTCGCGCACGAAACCGAGCAGCATCCAGATCGCGAAGGGCAGCGCGTAGATCTGATTGACCAGGACGAGGCCGAGATGGCTGTCGATCAGGCCGAGCGCCCGCAGCAACTGGTAGAGCGGGATGGCGAAGGCGATAGGCGGCGCCAGCTTGATCACCAGCACGAAGCCGAGAAGGACGAGGTCGAGCTTGCGCGGCAGCGAGAGCCTGACCAGCGCATAGGCCGCCGGCAGCGCGACCGCGAGCGAGAGCAGGACGGTGCCGATGGCGACGACGACGCTGTTCAGGCCCAGCCGCCAGGCGGAGGTCTCGAGCAGCGCGCGGTAGTGCATCAGAGTCGGCGTCCGCGGCCAGAGCGAGACCGAGGACGAGACGTAGTCGGACGGCGGCTTGAACGAGGTCGCGCCCATCCAGATCAGCGGGACGAGGCCGAGCAGCGCGACGAGGCAGGCGGCGGAGATCCGGATCATCGCCCGGCCCCGCGCAGCATCGAGGCGGCATAGACCAGCGCCAGCGCACCGGCGACGACGATCATCACGATCGCGGCGGCCGACGCCATGCCGATGTCGAAGAAGCGGAAACCCTGCCGGTAGATGTAGAGCGAGACCGTCTCGGTCGCCTGCCCCGGCCCGCCGCCTGTCATCGCATAGACCTTGTCGAACAGCTTGAAGCTGTCGACGCAGCGCAGCAGCGCCGCGATGAAGAGATAGGGCGAGAGCAGCGGCAGGGTCATGGTGAGGAAGCGCCGCCACGGCCCGGCCCCGTCGATGCGCGCGGCCTCGTAGACATCGCGCGGGATCAGCCTGAGGCCCGCGAGGATGATCAGGAAGGCGAAAGGCGTGCTCTGCCAGACATCGACCAGCACGATCGACCAGAGCGCGAGACTCGGATCGAACAGCCAGGGCACGGGCGTCAGGCCGATGGCACGCAGCAGGTTGTTGAGGAAGCCGAGGTCGAAATGGAACCAGGCCCGCCAGATCGCGGTGACGACCATGGTCGAGAGCACGAAGGGCGCGAGCAGGAGCGTCATCACGAGACCCCGGCCGGCGAAGGCGCGATCGAGCAGCAGGGCTAGCCCAAGGCCGAGCGCCACCTCGATGACCGTCGAGGCCAGCGTGAAGACGACAGTATTGGTCACCGCCTGCCGGAAGAAACGGTCGCCGAGCAGGTCGAGATAATTCGCGACGCCGATGAACTTCGCATCGGCGAACCCGTAATCGGTGGCGAAGAAGGACAAGGCCAGCGTCCGCCCGAGCGGATACAGCGTCAGCCCGCCGAGCAGGAGCGCGGCGGGCATGAGCAGGAGCCAGGGCAGCAGGCGGTGATGGGCGATCATGCTTCGGGCCGGACGAGGTCTTCGCTCCCCGTCATTGCGAGGAGCGAAGCGACGAAGCAATCCAGGGGGGCGTAGAGGCCAGTCCGCTGGATTGCTTCGCTAGGCTCGCAATGACGAGACGCTCAGCGCGCCAGCGCCCGCGCGATCTGCGCGTTCGCCTCGGTCAGCGCCTGCCGCGGCGGCATCTGGCCGATCAGGGCGAGCTGGAGATAGTCGCCCAGGATCGTCTCGACGCGGGCCCATTGCGTGATGCGCGGGCGGGCCTGGGCGAGGTTGAGCGCCTCGAGCTGGGCCGGATACCAGCGATATTTCGCGACGAGGTCCTTGTCGTTGAACAGCGCCGCCAGCGTCGGCGGATTGCCGGTCTCCAGCGCGATCAGCTTCTGGTTCTCGGGCGAGGTGACGAAGCGGATGAAATCGGCCGCGCGCGCCTTGTTGGGGGAATCGGCCGGGATCGCCAGAAGCCAGGCGCCCAGCATCGGGGCCGGCCCCTTGACCTCGCCGGGCGAGGCCACGACCTCGACCTGGCCGGCCACCTTCGAGACCTTGCCGTCGTCGAGCGAGCCGGCCCAGGACGACCACATCTCGACGGCGATGGCGGCGCGGCCCTGATGAATCGCGTCGCGCAGTTCTGTCGCGTTGTAGGTCTCGACGCCCTTGGGCGCGAGCGCCTTGAAGCTCAGGAACTGGGTCAGCGCCTTCAGCGCCTCGGGCGTGTCGAGCACGGCCTTGCCGGCATCGTCGACGACCTGCCCGCCCTGCGCCCAGAGCACCGGCAGGAAGGAGGTCACGATCGGGTTGCCCTTCAGCCCGCGGAAGACGAGACCGGAGACGCCCTCCTCCTTGGCCTGGATCGTCTCAGCCGCCTTGACGACCTCGCTCCAGCTCTTGGGCCGGTCGAACCCGTGCTTGGCGAGCAGGTCCTTGCGATAGGCGAACATCGCGATGTTGCCGACGAAAGGCGCGGCGAAGAGCTTGCCCGTCCCGACCGGATGACGCGAGACCGCCGCCGCCGACGTGACGAACTCGCCCGGCAGACCGCCCACCGTGTCGAGATCGGTCAGCCAGCCTCGCGACATGAACTCCGGCGCCCAGATGTCGTCGAGCATTGCGACATCGGTCGCGCCTGTCTTCTCGCGCGCGCCGATGGCGAGCCGCTCGTAGAGCGGGCCGCCCGGCAGTTCGAGCCGCTCGATCTTCACGGCCGGATTCCTGGCCTGGTAAAGCTCGACCATCCTGGCGAGCGCGGGCGCGAACCCGGCATCGCGCCCGGCGATGACGAGGCGGTCCTGCGCCGCGGCCCCGAGCGAGGTGGCGAGCAGGACGAGCACGGCCGAGGCCGCGTGGCGAATGAGCTTCATGGACGTTCCCCCGGATGATTTTCGCCGAGCCTAGGTCCGGCGAAGGATGGGGGCAAGTGAGCCGCATTTGCGACAGGCATGCGACGATCCGGGAACATTCGCGAGCGGACGCGGTTGAATTCGCGCCAGCGGATCAAAACCGCGCGGCATCCATCATGCGGGCTGCGATGGCCCGCTCAAGCCTGGGGGCTCGCCATGAACAACATCATCTACATCGTCGGCCTGATCGTCGTCGTCCTCGCGATCCTGTCCTTCCTCGGCCTGCGCTGAGCGCGGCGTCGGACGGAAACGAAAACGGCCGGCATGACGCCGGCCGTTTTGATTGGCACCGCTTTCAGCGCGGCTTTTTCGACTTGAACGGCTTGGCTGCGCCGAAGGGCTTGCCGGCCCGCCTCTCGCCCTTGCCGGCGTAAGGCTTGCCGAAGCCGGGCTTGCCCCCGGCATGGGACTTTCCAGCGGGCTTGCCGTCGGGTCTCGGGCCTGACCGGAACGACACGTTCGGATCCGCGACCTGCTGGTCCCGGTCGCGGCGGACCGGGTCATACGGTGTTGCCGTGTCGAAAGACCTGGCCGCGCCGAACGGCTTGCCACTGCCTTCATAGGCCTTCTTCCTGCCCCCGTAGGGCTTCTTGCCGTCGAACGCCCTGGTGTCGGACGGCCTTGTCTCCGGCGCGCGGCCCTCGAACGGCTTTCCCTCGTAGGGCTTCTTCTCGAACGGCTTCTTCTCGAACGATCTGGCCGGCCGCCCGTCGTCGCGCTCGGGCCCGGCATGGGCGGCGGGCGCATGAGCTGAAGGTCGATGGCTCGCCTTCTCGCCGAAAGGCTTGGCCGGACGGCGCTCTTCCTCGCCGGTGACGGGCTCGATCACGATCCTGTCGCGGTCGACCGCCCTGGCCAGTTCGTAGAAGCGCTCGGCCACGCCGGCGTCGATCTCGACCTTGGTCTCCTTGTCGAAGATGCGGATCGCGCCGACCTCGTCGCGGGTGATCTTGCCGCGCCGGCACAGCATCGGCAGCAGTTGGCGCGGATCCGCCCCGTCCTTCCGGCCGATATTGAGGCGGAACCAGACGGTGTCGCCGCGCGGACCGGCCTTGTGGCGTGGGGCATCCGGGCGCGGGCTGGCCTCGCGACCCTCGCCGAAGCGCGCGCCCTCGCGCGGGGCGTAGTCCGCGCGAGCACGAGCCGACCGCGTGTCGCGGCCGAAATTCGGATCGCCGACCTCTTCGGCGCCCGGCAGACGCGAGCGGTAGACACGCACAAGCGCCGCCGCGATCTCATTGATCGAACGGCCCGCGAGCAGCGCCGCGACCATGGCGGCGTCCTCCTCCGCCGGCTCGCCGGTCAGGATCGGATCGTTGAGCAGGCGCTCCTGGTCGAGCGCGCGGATCTCGTCCTGCGTCGGCGGGCCGGCCCAGACCGCCTCGACCTTGGCCTCGGCGATCAGCATCTCGGCCTTGCGGCGGCGCGAGGCCGGCACCAGCAATACGCTCGTGCCCTTGTTGCCGGCGCGCCCGGTGCGGCCGGAGCGATGCTGCATCACCTCCGGGTCGTTGGGCAGCTCGGCATGGATCACCAGCTCCAGCCCCGGCAGGTCGATGCCGCGCGCGGCGACGTCGGTCGCGACGCAGACCCGCGCCCTGCCGTCGCGCAGCGCCTGCAGCGCCGAATTGCGCTCGCTCTGCGAGAGCTCGCCAGACAGCGCCACGGCCGAAAAGCCGCGCTCCAGCAGGATCGCCTCGAGATGGCGCACGGAATTGCGGGTGTTGCAGAAGACGAGCGCCGTCGGCGCGTCGTGGAAGCGCAGCAGGTTGACGACGGCGAGCTCGGCCTCCTTCGGGTAGACCCGGATGGCGCGGTATTCGATGTCGGCATGGCCGCGCGAACCGCCCGTCACCTCGATGCGCAGCGCGTTGCGCTGGTAGTTGGTGGCGAGCTGGATGATCGCCTTGGGCAGCGTCGCCGAGAACAGCAGGCTCCGGCGCTCGGCCGGCGTAGTCTTCAGGATGAATTCGAGATCGTCGCGGAAGCCGAGGTCGAGCATCTCGTCGGCCTCGTCGAGCACCACGGCCTTGAGCGCCGAGACGTCGAGGCGATGGCGCTCGATATGGTCGCGCAGGCGGCCGGGCGTGCCGACGACGAGATGCGCGCCCTCGTCGAGCAGCGCCGCCTCGCGGCGCGGGTCCATGCCGCCGACGCAGGCGATGACGCGGGCGTTGGCGTGCTTGTAGAGCCAGGCCAGCTCGCGCTGGACCTGCAGCGCCAGTTCGCGCGTCGGCGCGATGATCAGGGCGAGCGGCTTGGCCGCACGGCCGAAGGCCTCGGCCTCGCCGAGCAGCGTCGTCGCGATGGCGAGCCCGTAGGCGACGGTCTTGCCCGAGCCGGTCTGCGACGACACGAGCAGGTCGCGGCCGGCGGCATGCTCCTCCAGCACGGCGTTCTGCACCGGCGTCGGATCGGAATAGTTGCGTTCGGCGAGCGCGCGTGCGAGCGGCGCGCTCGTGGGAAGAAAGGACATGGGATGTCGAGCCTGAGGTTACGGCGCAGAGACGAAAACGGCGCATGAAATCGGACGACGGGCGCGCGGCACTAAAAAGCACAAGCCGGCGCGCGGCCATCGGTTGGACGCGGCTCATAGAGCAGATCGGGACAAAAGGGAATGGAAGCGGCACGGAGGCAAGACGGGAAGCGGCAAAGACCGCAGGACATGGATTGATAATCGCGCGTCTCGGTCTCATATTGGACAGGCAGAGACTGAATGATGCAGGAATTGCGCCATGCCCGCGGCACTGGAGTTGAGCGCGACGGCTTTCCGTGAAAGCGGCCAGCCCTATCTCTCGGCCCGCCGCGTCTCGGAAAAGCTGGGGCTTCCCCTGAGCGACCTTGCTGCGATGATCGGCGTGGCGCGCTCGACGCTGACGGCGAAGTCCGGCGCGCGCAAGGTCGACGGCGCGCTCAGCCCGCTCGTGCGCATCGTCGCCATGGCGGCCGAGATGGCCGGCGACGAAGGCCGAGCCGCGATCTGGTTCAAGCACCAGCCGCTGCCGGGCTGGGGTGGCAAGACGGCGCTCGATCTGGTCCGTGAGGGCAAGGGCGCGAAGGTGCTCGACTATCTCGAATCGGTTCGCGCCGGGGTCTATGCCTGAGCCGGGGCCGGCTCAGGCGCTGGCGCTCTGGCGGGCCTATGTCCCGCGCTGGTCCTATCGCCCGCTGTCGGGAGAGGGCGCGGCCCGCTACGGCGGGCGCTGGAACGCGGTCGGACAGCCCTGCCTTTACGCGGCGCGCGAACTTTCGACAGCATGGGCCGAATACAATCAGGGCTTCGTTCAGCACCCGGCCCTGATCGCACAACTCAAGCTGAGCAATGTCCGGTTGGTCGATCTGACGGATGTCCCAGGGCTGCGCGAGACAGGCGCCCCGGCTGACATCCATAACGTCGCCTGGCGCGCGCTTCTCGATGATGGCGTCAAACCTCCGACGCACATCCTCGCCGAGCGGCTGCGAAACGATGGCTGGGACGGTGTGATCTACCCGTCCTTCATGTCGCCCGGCGGCAGTTGCGTCGCGCTCTGGCGCTGGAACGGAATCGACGGGCCACGGATCGAGATCGTCGATCCGGAACAGCGCCTGCCGAAGGATTCCCGCTCCTGGGAATGATCCGGCGAGGCCACCTATGACCGTCCGACGCCCGCCGCCTCCAGCAGCCGCCCCGCCGCAGCCCTCGCCTCTTCCGTGATGCTCGCGCCCGCCAGCATGCGGGCGATCTCCTCGCGGCGGCTCCGCTCTTCCAGCGCGGTCACGCGGGTCACGGTGCGCCCGGCGGCGTCGCCGTCCAGCGCCGATTTCGCGATCAGGAAATGCCGGCCCGCCTTGGCCGCGACCTGCGGCGCATGCGTCACCGAGATCACCTGCACGCGCCGGGCGAGCCTGGCCAGCCGCTCGCCGATCGCGTCCGCGACGGCGCCGCCGACGCCGGTGTCGATCTCGTCGAAGACGAGCGTCGGCGCGGAGCCGCGCTCGGCCAGCACCACCTTCAGCGCCAGCATGAAGCGCGAGAGTTCGCCGCCCGACGCGACCTTCATCATCGGACCCGGCCGGGTGCCGGGATTGGTCTCGACCCAGAACTCGACGCGGTCGAAGCCTTCCGGTCCGCGCGCGGCTGCGTCGGTCTCGATCTGGGTGATGAAGCGGGCGCGTTCGAGCTTGAGCGGCGGCAGTTCGGTCTTCACCGCGGCGTCGAGCCGGGACGCGGCCTCGCGTCGCGCCGATGAGAGCGCCTGCGCAAGCCCGACGAAGGTCGACTCCGCGTGCTTCAGTTCGTCCGCCAGTCGGCCGAGCGCGCCCTCGCTGTCGTCGAGCGCGGCGAGATCCGCCGCCATGCTCTCCGCCAGCGGCAAGAGGCCATCGACAGGCACGTCGAACTTGCGGGCGGCGGCGCGCAGCGCGAACAGCCGCTCCTCCGTGCGCTCCAGCTCGCGCGGATCGTATTCGGCGGCGCGCATCGCGGCCTGCAGCGCCTCGCCCGCCTCCTCCAGCGCCACCAGCGCCGTGTTGAGCGCGGCGCAGGACGGATCGATCAGCGTCGGCGCCTGCCCCGCGCGGCGCTCAAGACGGCGCAGCACGGCCGAGAGCGCCGGCAGGGGCGAGGCCTGCCCGCCGACGGCCTCGTAGGCCTCGCCGAGATCGCTTGCGACCTTCTCGGCCTGCATCATGCCCTGCCGCGTCGCGGCCAGCGCCTCCTCCTCGCCGGCCCCGGGCGCGAGCCTGGTCAGTTCGGCCACGGCATGGCGCAGGAAATCGGCCTCCTTGCGCGCCGCCTCGACGCGGATGCGCTGCGCCTGCAAGGCCTGTCGCGCGCGCTTCAGCGTCTCGCTCGCGGCAGCGACCTGCGCCGCCTGCCCTTCGAGCCCGCCGAACCCGTCGAGGATGGCGCGGTGCTCGCCCGCGTCGGTCAGAGCGCGGTCGTCATGCTGGCCGTGGATCTCGACGATCGCGGCCCCGATCAGCTTCAGGATCTGGACGCTGACCGGCTGGTCGTTGACGAAGGCGCGCGTGCGGCCGTCGGCATATTGTACCCGGCGCAGGATCAGGTCGCCATCGGTGTCGATCTCCTGCGCCTCCGCGAGCTTGCGCGCGGGATGGGCCCTCGGCAGGTCGAAGACGGCGCTGATCGCCCCTTGCGCCTCGCCATGGCGCACGAGAGACCCATCGCCGCGCCCGCCCAGCGCCAGCGCGAAGGCGTCGAGCACGATCGACTTTCCCGCCCCGGTCTCGCCGGTCAGGACGCTCAAGCCCTCGCCGAGCGACAGGTCGAGCCGGTCGATCAGGACGATGTCGCGGATCAGGAGTTGGGCCAGCATGGCCTAAAGGCTCGAAGAGCGGAACGGGCGCGCGCGAGCCTTCATGCGGCAGGTATCAGAACGGGTTAAGGCTGATGACCGCCCGCGAGAAACCCTGGAAGGCGCGGCTGATATAGGAGCCGCGATCCTCGCGCGGGGCGAGGCCGCCGCTCTCCAGCAGCACGTAGGAATCCTTGTACCACGGGCTGTCGGGGAAGTTGTGCCCGAGCACGGCGGCGGCTGTCTGCGCCTCGTTGGTGATCCCGAGCGCCATATAGGCCTCGGTCAGGCGCATCAGCGCCTCCTCGACATGGCGTGTGGTCTGATATTTGGTGATCACGTCGCGGAAACGGTTCACCGCGCCGGTATAGTTGCGCTTCTCGAGATAATAGCGCCCGACATTCATCTCCTTGCCGGCGAGCTGGTCGCGGGCGACCAGGAGCTTCTCCTTGGCGTCGAGCACGTATTCCGATTTCGGATATTTGGTCACCAGCTCCTGCAGCGCCAGGATGGCCCGCTCGGTGCGCTCCTGGTCGCGCGTCGCGTCCGGGATCTGGTTGAAGTAGGACATCGCCATGATGTACTGCGCATAGGCCGCATCGGGGCTGGCCGGGTTCTGCGCGATGAAGCGCTTCGAGGCGGTGATCGCCTCTTCCCACTTGTTCGCCTGATAGTTGGTGTAGGCGGCGAGGATCAGGCCCTTCTTGGCATAGGGCGAGAACGGCGCGTTCCGGTCGATCTCGTCGAACTTCTTCGACGCGCCTTCGCTGTCGCCGTTCTGCAGCCGCGCCAGACCCTCGTTGTAGAGCCTGTCGGCCGGGACCTCGGCGACGACCTCGGGCTTGTAGACCTCGGGCCGGTCGAACGGATTGAGCGACGACATCGTATCGCAGCCGCCGAGCAGCAAGGCTGCGCCCAGCGCCAGCGCGGGGCCGGCGCCGATCCGGCCGGCGACGGTCCTGCCGATGAGATGGGGGGTCGGAATGCTTTGCCGATTGACGCTCACGTCGTCCGTCCTCTTTCGCTGCGTTCCCGCGGTCGGAAGCGCATGCCATACCTCAGACGCGACCGTTGCGCCACTGCGCCGAGCGCCGGTCGGAACCGGAGCCCCGGATGCGACAGAAAATCGACGAATCGAAGGCGGGACCAGCAGCGGCCCGGACCTTCCCGGCGTTCTGAAAGACCGGCGGCGCGCGCCTCAGCGAATGTCGGGCGCGAAGGCGGCCGGCGCGGCGGCGGCCATCTGCACGGCGCGCGGCGCGGCGTAGACGGGAGCGGCCTCGACGATGGCGTAGTTCGCGCGGTCGGCGAAGAGCGCCTCGAGGATGCGCACGTTGAGGCGATGGCCGCCGCAATGGGAGCGGAACTCGCCCTGCAGCGGGTAGCCGGCCAGGGCCAGATCGCCGATCGCGTCCAGGACCTTGTGACGCACGAACTCGTCGGCGTAGCGCAGGCCTTCCGGATTGATGACCTTGTCCTCGCCGATGGCGACGGTGTTGTCGAGCGAGGCGCCGAGCGCGAAGCCGGCCTTCCAGAGCTGCTCGACGTCGCGCATGAAGCCGAAGGTGCGGGCGCGGCAGATCTCGCGGGCGTAAGCGACCGGATCGAGATCGAAGACCTTGCGCTGGCGGCCGATCACCGTGGTGTCGAAGTCGATCTCGACATCGAGGCGAAAGCCCTCATCGAAGGGCAGGAGCTCGGCGAAGGCGCGGCCGTTCTCGACGCGCACCGGCCGCAGGACCTTGAGATAGCGGCGGCCGGCGCTCAGCGAGACCGTGCCCGTCGCCTCGATCGCGGCGACGAACTCGGCGGCGCTGCCGTCCATGATCGGCATCTCGGGCCCGTCGATCTCGACCAGCACGTTGTCGAGTCCAAGGCCGGCGCAGGCCGACATCAGATGCTCGATCGTCGCGACGGAGGCCGCGGCCTTGTCGCCGATCACGGTGCAGAGCTCGGTCGCGCTGACCTTGGTGTGCCTGGCGTGGATGAGTTGGGCCGGGCCGTCGTCGGGGCCCTTGCGCAGGAAGACGATGCCGGAATTCGCACTGGAAGGCTTGAGGCAGATCGTGGCGGGAGAGCCGGAGTGCACACCGATGCCCGTCAGGGTCACGGGAGCGCGCAATGTGGTCTGCCGATCGAAGTTCATTCCGGTATCCAAATCCTAGACCGCAAGAAGGCTGGGGGCGCTTGCTGGAAGCGTCCGGTCAGTCACCTTTTGCGGTACCCCTGAAAGCGCGGCGCGGAGCAAAATCCCGCGCCGATGTCCCCCTTAGTGCAGCTGCAACATAAGCGCCCTGGACCGGCAGACAAAATCACGCTTTCTTTCGCTCTGTTACAACCGCAGAACGCCAGAGAATACTGACGATCCGATTGATAGATATGGTTTTCCAGACGTGAACAGGTCCCGGCGCGGGGCTCTGCGCCGGGACCTGCTACAGTCAGGCGACGACCGGCCGGCGGCTCAGCTGGTCTGACGGCGCAGGAAGGCCGGGATTTCGAGGTGATCCTCCTCGCTGCTGCGATTCGGCTGGACGCGGCCGAGCGTATCGAGCTGGCCTTGGGCGGGGCGCGAGGCTGGCGGGGCCGGCCGGCGCATATATTCCGCATGGGCAGCGCTCGGCGCGGGGGTGGCCGCGGGCGCGGCGGGCGCCTGGCGGATAGGCGGCGCCGGCTGCTCGGCGGCGTCCTCGTCCTTGCGGCCGAAGCCGACGGCGGCGAGGCGCTGCATCAGCGACATCCGCTTCTGGTCGGCGGAGGCGGCGGGCTGCGGCACGGCCTGCGCGCCACGGCTGGCGGCGATCTGGTTCTGCGCCGGAACCGGCAGATCCTCGATCCGGGGCATCCGCGTCGGACGGACGACCGAACGCTCGGCGACCGGGGGGATGAAGCTCTCCGCATGCGCCATGACGGGTTCCGCCGGAGCGACCGGCTCCAGCGCCGGCGCCACCGCCATCACCGGGCGCGGCTGGGCCGGCTCGATGCGGATATGCTCGGACATGGCGACCGGAGCGGGCGCGGCCGCGGGGCGCAGCGTCTCGATGCCGGGAGCCATCGCCGGCTCGGCCGGCATCGCCTGCTGGCGCGGGGCCGGAGCCGCGGTGCGCAGGCGGGCTTCCGCCTTCAGGCGCTCGGCGACCTGGGCGATGCGGGCCTCGGTCTCGTCCATCTCGGCCTGGGTGGTCTGCGGCTTGTCGATGCCGGTCGCCACGACGGAGACGCGCACGGTGCCCTCGAGCGATTCGTCGAAGGTCGCGCCGACGATGATGTTGGCCTCGGAATCGACCTCCTCGCGGATGCGGGTCGCGGCCTCGTCGACCTCGTAGAGCTTCATGTCGCGCCCGCCGGTGATCGAGATCAGCAGGCCCCGCGCGCCCTTCATCGAGACGTCGTCGAGCAGCGGGTTGTTGATCGCGGCCTGGGCGGCGCTGAGCGCGCGCTTCTCGCCCTGCGCCTCGCCGGTTCCCATCATCGCCTTGCCCATGCCGCGCATCACGGCGCGCACGTCGGCGAAGTCGAGATTGATCAGGCCCGGACGCACCATCAGGTCGGTGATGCAGGCGACGCCGGAATAGAGCACCTGGTCGGCCATGCCGAAGGCGTCGGCGAAGCCGGTCGTCTCGTTGGCGACGCGGAACAGGTTCTGGTTCGGGATCACGATCAGCGTGTCGACCGCCTCGTTGAGCTCGCCGATGCCGGCTTCCGCCATGCGCATCCGGCGATGGCCCTCGAACTGGAACGGCTTGGTGACGACGCCGACCGTCAGGATGCCCATGTCGCGGGCGACGCGGGCGATGGCGGGAGCCGCCCCCGTGCCGGTGCCGCCCCCCATGCCGGCGGTGATGAAGACCATGTGCGCGCCGGCGAGATGATCGCGGATCTCGTCGATCACCTCCTCGGCCGCAGCCCGCCCGACTTCCGGCTGCGAGCCGGCGCCGAGACCCTCGGTGACCTGCAGGCCCATCTGGATGATGCGCGAGGCCCGCGACAAGGCGAGAGCCTGCGCGTCGGTGTTGGCCACGACGAAATCGACGCCGTCGAGACCGGCCTCGATCATGTTGTTGACCGCATTGCCGCCGGCGCCGCCGACGCCGAACACCGTGATCCGGGGCTTCAGTTCCCGGATGTCCGGGGCTTGCAGATTCATCGCCATGGTTGCCTCTATGATCCTTGTCCGGCGCCTGGCGGGAGCCGTCCCGATTGCCACGATTCGACTTTGATGCGACCGGAAAAACGCCCCGCGCATCTGAACACTTTAGAAACTTTCCTTGAGCCACCGCCCGACGCGCGAGAGATAGCCGTCCATGCCCGTCGGCTGGAACGCGCCGGCGCTGCGTGGTTCGAAATGCTCGACATGGGCGACCTGCGGATAGACCAGCAGGCCGACCGAGGCCGCGAAGGCCGGGCCCTTGCCGGCTTCCGGCAGGCCCTTGATCCCGAGCGGACGCCCGGTGCGGACCTGACCGCCGAGGATGCGCCGCGCCGTCTCCGGCAGGCCGGTGAGCTGGCAGGCGCCGCCAGTCAGCACGACGCGGCGTCCGGCCTGGGCCGAGTAGCCGGCGGCGTTGAGCCTGTCGCGCACCAGTTCGAGGATCTCGTCGACGCGGGGCTTGATGATCCGGATCAGATGCGACTTGGCGAGATGGTTCGGCGTGTCGCGCTCGTCGTCGTCGACCTGAGGCACCGAGATCATGTCGCGCTCGTCGGAAGAGCTGGAGATCGCCGAGCCGTGCAGCGTCTTCAGCCGCTCGGCCGCCGAGACGCGGGTCGAGAGCCCTCGCGCCACGTCCATTGTGATATGGTTGCCGCCGACCGCGATCGCGTCGGCATGCATCAGATGCCCGCCGGAGAAGACCCCGAGGCTCGTCGTGCCGCCGCCCATGTCGACCACGACGACGCCCATTTCGGCTTCGTCGTCGACCAGCACCGAAAGACCCGAAGCATAGGGCGTCGCGACCACCGCCTCGACTTCCAGATGGCAGCGCTCGACCGCCAGCATGACGTTGCGCGCTGCCGCCGCCTCGCTGGCGACGACATGCATGTCGACCGAGAGCTTGTTGCCGATCAGGCCGCGCGGATCGAGCACGCCGGGAATGCCGTCGAGCGCATAACCCGTCGGCAGCGCATGCAGCACCGCCTTGCCGGGCCGGAGCGCATGGGTCGCGGCCGCCGCGAGCACGCGCTTGACGTCGTTGCCGCCGACCGAGCCGGAACGAAGGTCGACGCCGGCTTCGTAATGCTGCGAGCCGAGCCGGCCGCCGGTCAGGTTGACCACGACCGACTGGACCTCGACCTTGGCCATGCGCTCGGCCGCGTCGACCGCCGCCCTTATCGCGCGCTCGGCGTTCTCCAGATCGATGATCGCGCCGCCCTTCACGCCGAGCGAGCGCTGATGGCCGATGCCGATGATGCGCGCGACATGGGTGCGGCCGCGCAGGCGCTGGTTGGCCTCGGCCGGGTTCAGCTCGGCGATCAGGCAGACGACCTTGCTGGTGCCGATGTCGAGAATCGAGAGCGTCGCGCTCTTGCGCGACGAGAGCGGCCGCATCCGCGGCGTCAGGCCCTGGGACGTGAGGTTCATGCCTCGCCTCCCTTCTTCTTGCCCTTGGTCTTGAGCTGCTCGGCGCGGGCGGAGGCCGCCTCCTCCGAGAGCCGCATGACGACGCGGTCGGGCTGGCGCAGATCGATCGCCAGCACGTCCTTGTCGAGCAGACGCAAATCGCTCTGCAGCGCGACGAGGCGCCTGACCGCTTCCGGCGCGCCGGTCTCGGGCAAGCGTACATCCATGCCGTTGTCCAGTTTGAGCGTCCAGCGCCGACCGGCGATCAGCGTCGCGGCGCGCACACGCGGCGCGAGAGGACCGGCCTCGGCCAGCAGCGCCAGATATTCCTTGGCCCGGTTGTTGGCGTCCGCGCCGACGACCAGCGGCAGGTGGGCGAAGCGGCCGTCATCCATCTTGTCGATCACGGTGCCGTCGGCGGCGATGACGAAGAGGTCGCCCTTGACCTGCCAGAGCGCAAAGGGGGCCCGCTCGGTCAGCGTGATCGAGACTTCGCCGGGATAGAGCTTGCGGACGGTCGCCTCGCGAATCAGCGGCGTCGCCTCGAGGCGCTTGCGCGCCTCGTCGGCGTCGAAGAAGGCGAGGGAGACCTTCGGGTCGATGCCGGCCGCGATCAGCACCTCGATCTCGGAGAGTTCGGCGATGCCGGAGATGGTGACCCTGTCGATGCCGAGGCCGACCAGCTTCGCCAGCATGTGGCGCGGCTCGCCGTAGGCCTCGCGCAGCCTGTCGAAATGGCCGCCGAGCACGGACCCGATGCCGAGGCTCAGCGTCAGGAAGCCCAGCGCCAGGCCGGTGCCGATGCGGCGCGGCAGGCGCTGCGCCAGCGGCACCGCGACCGCGCTGCGGCGCGAGCGCCCAAGCCAGCGGCCCGGGCGCTGTCCGACCAGCAATTGCGGGCCGGCGGCGGGGATCGTCGAGCGGCGGACGGCCAGGGCCGTTCCCGCTTTCACCGATCCAGGGAGGCGTCCTCCACCATCCATCTGACGAGTTCACCGAAGTTCATGCCCGCATGGGCGGCCAACTCGGGCACCAAACTGGTCTCGGTCATGCCGGGCTGCGTGTTGACCTCCAGCCAGACGAGCGTGTCGCTCTCGTCGTCGTATCTGAAGTCCGACCTGCTGACGCCCCGGCACCCGATTGCTTGATGCGCCGTTAACGACCACTCTTCGATCTGCTGGTAAATATTTGGTAAAATTTGCGCCGGGCAGATGTGGATCGAGCCGCCTTTCGTGTACTTCGCGTCGTAGTCGTAGAACTCGCCCGTGGCGGCGCGGATTTCGGTCACGCCGAGCGAGCGATCGCCCATCACGGCGCAGGTCAGTTCGCGGCCCGAAATGAATGCTTCCGCCATCAGCATGTCGCCGCAGGGCCAGTCGGCCCGCGCGATCTCCTGCGGCGGATGCTCGCGACCCTTCTTGACGATGACGACGCCGACGGACGAGCCCTCGTCGATGGGTTTCAGCACATAGGGCGGCGGCAGAACGTGGCGCTCGGCAGCCTCGAAGCGCGAGACGTTGACGCCATGCGCCACGGCGACGCCCGCGGCGGCCACTACGGTCTTCGCCCGGTCCTTGCGGATGGCGAGCGCCGAGGCGAGAACGCCGGAATGGGTGTAGGGAATGCCGAGGATTTCCAGCACGCCCTGGATCGTGCCGTCCTCGCCGAAGCGGCCATGCAGGGCATTGAAGACGACGTCGGGCTTCAGTCGCGCCAGCACTTCGGCCACGTCGCGCCGCGCGTCGATCCGCGTCACCCGATACCCGACGCTTTCCAGCGCCGCGGCGCAGCCCGCGCCGGTGTTGAGGCTGACCTCGCGCTCGACGGACCAGCCGCCCATCAGCACTGCGACATGTTTGGTCATGCGGGTCCCCGATGCGCAACGCGCCGACCCTCGCTTTTGGACGGTTAATGCGGCGTTAAGGGGTTGGAGAAAAGGCCGCGATGCCGACGGGGCAAGGGCGCCGAAGCCGGATTTGCCGAGCTCAGCGCCAACAAGACGCAAAATCGGGGCGGTTGCTGTGGCGGTTTAAGCGGATCCTGCGAATGACGTTGCCAGCGGGAGCGGCGAGCGCGATGCGGGTTGACCGTGGATGCGATCCGCGTCGCGCGTCATGGGACTGCTCCACGATGAAGTCCTTACGCCCTGCCGCGATTGCGCTTGCCCTGGCGGGGCGCCGCCGTCAGGCGGCCACCCCGATCCGCTTGATCTCCCAATGGAGATCGAAGCCGGAGGTCTCCTTGACCCGCCGGCGCACCTCTTCGCCGAGCCCCTCGACATCGGCCGCCGTCGCGCCGCCGGCGTTGATCAGGAAGTTGCAGTGCATTTCCGAGACCTGCGCGCCGCCCATGCGCAGGCCGCGGCAGCCGGCGGCGTCGATCAGTTGCCAGGCCTTGCCGCCGGGCGGGTTCTTGAAGGTCGAGCCGCCTGTGCGTTCCCTGATCGGCTGGGCCGCCTCGCGCGCCGCCGTGACGCGGTCCATCTCGGCCTGGATCGCCGCCTGCTCGCCCGGCCGGCCCTGGAACAGCGCCGAGGTGAAGACGGTCTCGTGGGTCGAGGTCGCGCTGTTGCGGTAGGTGAAGCCCATGTCGGCGTGGGAGAGCGTCACGACCTCGCCGGTCCGGGTCACGCCGCGCGCCTCGACCAGCACGTCGGTGGTCTCCCCGCCATGGGCGCCGGCATTCATCCTGAGCGCCCCGCCGATGCAGCCGGGAATGCCGCGATAGAAGGCGAGCCCGTCGAGCGACGCGTCGGCGGCGGCACGCGCCACCTTGACGTCCGGCACGGCCGTTCCGGCGCGAAGCCGGTCGCCCGGCTCCAGTGCGATCTCGCCGAAAGCCTTGCCGCCGAGCCGGATCACGACGCCGGGAACGCCGCCATCGCGCACGATGAGGTTGGAGCCGAGCCCGACCACCGTGACCGGAATCTCGGGCGGCAGCACCGACAGCAGCAGAGCGAGATCGTCCTCGTCGGCGGGCGCGAACAGCGCCTGCGCCGGCCCGCCGACGCGAAACCAGGTCAGCCCTGCCATGTCGTGATTGGCGAGAAGCCGTCCGCGCAGAGCGGGCGCGGCGGCGCGAAGATCGGGAGCGATGTCGGGAAAGGTCATGGCCGGGCGCTATAGCCCTTCTCCCCCAAAGGGAGAAGGGTCAAGCAAGAGCCGCCAGCTCGCCCGGCAGCGCATAGGCCCATTGCGTGATGTTCCCGGCCCCGAGGAACACGACGTAGTCGCCCGGCCCGGCCAGCTCCGCGACCATGCCGGCGAGCTGCTCCGGTCCTTCCAGCGCCAGGGCATGGCGATGCCCGCGCGCCTTGATGCCCGAGACCAGGCCGTCGCGATCGGCGCCGGGGATCGGCGCCTCGCCGGCGGCGTAGGTGTCGGCCACGATCACCGTGTCGGCGTCGTTGAAGCAGGCGGCGAAATCGTCGAACAGGCTGGCGAGCCGGGTATAGCGATGCGGCTGCACGATCGCGATGACCTTGCCCCTGGTCGAGGCGCGCGCCGCCTTGAGCACGGCGGCGATCTCGACCGGGTGGTGGCCGTAATCGTCGAAGATCAGCGCGCCGTTCCATTCGCCGGTCTTGGTGAAGCGCCGCTTGACGCCGCCGAAGCCTGCCAGCGCCGCACGGATGCGCTCGACCGGCACGCCGAGATCATAGGCGACTGCGATCGCCGCCGTGGCGTTGAGCGCGTTGTGATGGCCGGGCATCGGCATGACCAGGTCGCGCACCACCTCGTCGCGGCCGCGCTTGCGGTCGCGGATCAGCAGCGTGAACTTGGCCTGCCCGCCGGAGAGATCGATGTCGATCAGCCGGAAATCGGCCTGCGGGTTCTCGCCATAGGTGACGACGCGCCGGTCCTCGATCTGCCCGACAAGCCCCTGCACGGTCGGATGGTCGATGCACATCACCGCGAAACCGTAGAAGGGCAGGTTCTCGACGAAGGTCCGGAACGCCGCCTTGATCGCGTCGAAGGTGCCGAAATGGTCGAGATGCTCGGGATCGATGTTCGTGACGATGGCGACGTCCGCCGGCAGCTTCAGGAAGGTGCCGTCCGATTCGTCGGCCTCCACCACCATCCAGTCGCTCTCGCCCATGCGGGCGTTGGTGCCGTAGGCGTTGATGATGCCGCCATTGATCACGGTCGGGTCGAGCCCGCCCTTCTCCAGCAGCGTCGCCACGAGCGAGGTCGTGGTCGTCTTGCCATGCGTGCCGGCGATCGCGACGCAGCTCTTCAGACGCATCAGCTCGGCCAGCATCTCGGCCCGTCGCACCACAGGCAGGCGCATTTCGCGCGCCGCGGTCAGCTCCGGATTGTCGCGCCTGATCGCGGTCGAGACCACGACGACCTCGGCCTCGCCGACATTCTCGGCCTTGTGGCCGACAAAGGTACGAATGCCCTTCTCGGCGAGGCGCTTGACGTTGGCGCCGTCGGCGGCGTCCGAGCCCTGCACCTGATAGCCGAGATTGTGCAGCACCTCGGCGATGCCGGACATGCCGATGCCGCCGATGCCGACGAAATGGATGGCGCCGAGTTTTGGCGGCAGCTTCATGATCGGACAATCCTTGAAAAACTGGAACCCGCGAGAAACTAGAATCCGGCGCTCTCGCAGACGAGTGCGGCGAGCCGCTCCGCCGCGTCGGGGATGCCGGCGCTCTTCGCGTTTGCGGCCATGGTCGTCAAGTGGGCCGGCTGCGCCAGCAGCTGCGACAGCTCGGTGGCCAGCCGACGCGGCGAGAACTCGCTCTGCAGGATGCGGATCGCGCCGCCGGTCCGCTCCAGCACCGCGGCGTTGGCGGCCTGGTCCTGGTCGAGCGAGCCCGGCAGCGGCACGAGGATGGCGGGACGGCCGATCACGGTCAGTTCGGCGACGGTCGAAGCGCCGGCCCGGCCGATCACGAGATGGGCCTTGGCCATTCGCGCGGGCAGATCCTTGAAGAAGGGCTCGATCTCGGCGCGGACGCCCAATCCCGCATAGATGCCGTGGACGCGGTCATGGTCCTCGGTGCGGGCCTGCTGGACGATCCTGAGCCGCGCCCGCTCGCTCTGGGTGAGCAACTGGATCGCCGGCGGCACGATGTCTGCCATGATGCGCGCGCCCTGGCTGCCGCCGAAGACGAGCAGTTCGAACGCGCCTTCGCCCGGCCACTCATAGGGCGCGGCCGCATCGACAACGGCGGGCCGCACCGGATTGCCGACCTGCCGGCATTTCGCCCTGGCCGGCGCGGACAGGCCGCCGACCTCGGCGAAGCCCGTCGCGATCACGCTCGCGCGCGCCGACAGGAAGCGGTTGGCCCGGCCGATTACGGCGTTCTGCTCGTGGATCATGGTCCGGAAGCCGCCGAGCGCCGCGCCGAGCACCGGCGGCACGGTCGGGTAGCCGCCGAAGCCGACCACGAGGACGGGCTTGAGCTCGCGGACGATGCGGCGCGCGGCGATCGTGCCCTTTGCCAATTGGAGCAATGCGCCGGCCATCTTCGGCGGCGAGCGTCCCGACGGCGTCGCCGCCGGCACGGCACGCACCGCCTCGGCCGGAAAACCCTTGGCGAACTCGGCGGCGCGCGTGTCGGTCATCAGCAAGACGCGCATGCCGCGCTCATGGAGCGCGTGGCTCAGCGCCTCGGCTGGAAACAGATGGCCGCCGGTGCCGCCGGCGGCGAGGATGACGAGGGGTCCGCTCGTCATGGCGTCAGCGTCCGTGCTCGCCATACCCCGTGGCGCGTGGCCGCTTGCGCGTCAGCGCCAGCAGGAAGCCGGTGCTGATCGCCAGCGAGAGCAGCGACGAGCCGCCATAGGAGACGAAGGGCAGCGTCATGCCCTTGGCCGGCATCATGCGCAGGTTGACCATCATGTTGATCGCCGCCTGAATGCCGAACAGGAGCGCCAGACCCGTTACCGCCAGCCGCATGAACGGGTCCTCGGCCTTCTGCGCGACAGAAAGCGACCGCAGCACGATCAGCGCAAAGAGCATCACCAGCAGGATGCAGACGACGATGCCGAATTCCTCGGCCGTCACCGCGAAGATGAAATCGGTGTGGGCGTCCGGCAGGATGCGTTTGACGGTACCCTCGCCCGGCCCCTTGCCGAGCCAGCCGCCTGCCGCAAAGCTCTCCAGAGCCGTGTCGATCTGAAATGTGTCGCCGGAGCCCTTGTCCATGAACCGCTCGATACGGTCGCGCACATGCGGCACGAGTTGATAGGCGATCAGGATGCCGAATGCGCCTGCCCCGCCCAACCCCAGCACCCAGAACCAGTGCAGGCCGGCGACGAAGAACAGCCCGCACCAGACCAGGCTGACCAGCACGGTCTGGCCGAAATCGGGCTGCAGCACGAGCGGCGTGATTGCCAGCGGCAGTAGGAGGAAGGCGAGCCAGGTGCCCGGCAGGTCGGGCCGGCGCGTGCCTTCCGCGAAGGCCCAGGCCGAGAGCACGACGAAGGCCGGCTTCATGAATTCCGAGGGCTGCATCGAGCCGAGCGGCCCCAGCGTCAGCCAGCGCCGCGCGCCCTTGACCTCGACGCCGAAATAAAGCGTCGCCACCACCATGGCGAGCGAGACGATGAAGATCAGCAGCGCCGCCCGGCGCACCTGGCGCGGCGACATGAAGGAGACGCCGAGCACGATGCCGAGCGCCGCCAGGAGATAGACTGCCTGGCGGTTGACGAAATGGAAGGTCGGGAGCCCCAGCCGCTCGGCCACGGGCGGCCCGCCCGCCATCAGCAAAACGACGCCAGAGACCATCAGCGCGACGAGAGCGCCCAGGATCACCCGGTCGACAGACCACCACCAGCGACCGCTGAAACTGGGTTCCGCGCGCGAGACCATGAATCGCTCCGATATCGTTCAAGGCGCGGCCGGGCCACGCCTTCGTAGCGAATCATACTGTCAACGAATGGTTAAGCGTTTGATTCCAATCGGCAGCGTCGACCATACCCGAACTCGTCGGGATGTCTCGCCAGACAGCCGACATCACCCGGCCGACAAGCTATGCTTCGTGCCATGGTCACCCGCGATATGGCGCGAACCGGCGCGGAGGTATCGTGGCCTGGGCGCGCCGCCGGCCGGGGCAGGTCACGACCAGTCCGACGAGCGTCTTCGCGGAGTTTCAGGTCTTGAGCCTGGCGAATCCGGCCGCACGCTCGAAGGGTCGCGGTGAACTTTCGGCTCTGGAAGTGCCCAACGCGGCCGTGGCCGACGCAGCTTCGTGTGCTTGCCGCCAAAGCGCGTGATCGCCCTGTCGACCGGCGATCTGCTCCATGAACTCGAGCAGGCGCCACATTCAATCGAGCGACAGGTTTCTCGATCCTGCGGCAAGCAAGGAACGCAATATCGAGGCGCAGCCTGGTCTGAATGACGATGATGCCGCTCGCACGACATTCCGAGCGCCTCTCGAAAAGGCCGCGACACGGGCGGCTGATGTGGCGATGGCGCGCGCTACCGCGCCACGAACGGCGCAAATCCCGGCAGCGCCGTCACCAGCCCCCGGAACGCCTCCCCGCGCGCCTCGAAATTCGGGAACTGGTCGAAGGACGCGCAGGCCGGCGAGAGCAGCACGGCGATCTCGCCCGACCCGCCATGCGCCAGCGCATCGCGGGTCGCGGCCGCCACCGCGACGTCGAGGGCGCCGCAGCGCTCATGGGTCACGTTGCCGGCCGCCTCGAAGGTCCGCGCGAACAGGTCGCTCGCGGCTCCGATCAGATAGGCTTTCGCGATGTTGGGGAAATAGCGCGTCAGACTTTCGATGCCGCCCTCCTTCGCCTTGCCGCCCAGGATCCAGAAGATGTCGCGGAAGGAGGTCAGCGCCTTCTCGGTCGAGTCGGCATTGGTCGCCTTGGAATCGTTGATGAAGACGACGCGGCCGATCCGGCCGATCTCCTCCATCCGGTGCGCCAGTCCCGGATAGCTCCTGAAACCCGCCGCGATCTCGTCCGCCGACAGACCGAGAGCGAAGCAGGCGGCGAAGGCGGCCGCCGCGTTCTGGGCGTTGTGCGAGCCACGCAAGCTGCCGATTCCGGCAAGGTTGGCCACGATTTTCGGCTTGCCGTCGCGGACCTGCACGATGCGGGTGTCGAGCGCACCGGCATTGGCGGCGATGCCGGCGAAGACGCCCTCGCCGAGCGGCTGCTCGCCGCTGATCTTCACCAGCGGCCGCCCCGACGCCGCGCGCCGCCGCGCCATCTGCTTGGACGCCTCGTCGTCGACGCCGACCACCGCGATATCGGCGCTCGCGACCAGCCGCTCCTTGATCGCGCCATACGCCTCGAACGTGCCGTGCCGGTCGAGATGGTCGGGCGTCAGGTTCA
This sequence comes from Allobosea sp. GW821-FHT12C12, assembly GCF_058807355.1. Classification (NCBI taxonomy): domain Bacteria; kingdom Pseudomonadati; phylum Pseudomonadota; class Alphaproteobacteria; order Hyphomicrobiales; family Alloboseaceae; genus Allobosea; species Allobosea sp. GW821-FHT12C12. The sequence continues at coordinate 101,378 of NZ_JBXAQP010000007.1, read as the reverse complement.
TCTGGATGCCGACGGTGGGGCCGAGCGAGGGCGCGAGATCGATCTGGTAGCTCGAACATTCGATGACGTGGATGCGGTTCGCGGCCGGCGGCTCCAGCGCCAGCACGGCGACGCCGATATTGCCGCCCATCTGCACGTCGCGGCCGGCGCTGCGCAGGACATGCGCGATCAGCGCCGTGGTGGTCGACTTGCCGTTGGTGCCGGTGATGCAGACGACCGGGGTATCGGGCGCGCTCGCCGCACGCTCGCGGAAGAACAGCTCGATGTCCCCGATGACGGGGATGCCGGCGGCCCTCGCCTTCTCCACCGTCCAGTGCGGCTGCGGATGCGTCAGCGGGACGCCGGGCGCCAGCACCAGCGCGACGAAGCCTGACCAGTCGGCGCTAGCGAGATCGACGACCGCGATGCCTGCGCTCACCGCCTTGTCGCGGCTGGCCTGGCTGTCGTCCCAGGCCGCGACCCTCGTTCCGCCCGCCACGAGCGCGCGCGCGGTGGCGAATCCCGATCCGCCAAGCCCGAACAGGGCGACCTGCTGCCCGGCGAAGACCGTGACCGGCGTCATCGGATCAGCGCAGCTTCAGCGTCGACAGGCCGACCAGCGCCAGCACCACCGAGATGATCCAGAAGCGGATCACGACCTGCGGCTCGGTCCAGCCGAGCTTCTCGAAATGATGGTGGATCGGCGCCATCAGGAAGACGCGCCGGCCGGTGCGCTTGTAGACGAAGACCTGGATGATGACCGAGAGAGCCTCCAGCACGAACAGCCCGCCGACGATGGCGAGCACGATCTCATGCTTGGTCGCGACCGCGATGGTGCCTAGCAGCCCCCCTAGGCCGAGAGAGCCGGTGTCGCCCATGAAGATCTGCGCCGGCGGCGCGTTGAACCAGAGGAAGCCGAGCCCCGCTCCGATCAGCGCCCCGCAGATCACCGAGAGTTCGCCCACGCCGGGCACATGGTGGATCTGCAGGTAGTTGGCGAAGATCGCGTTTCCGGTGAGATAGGAGATGAAGCCGAAGGTCGCCGCCGCGATCATCACCGGGACGATGGCGAGCCCGTCGAGCCCGTCGGTCAAATTGACGGCATTGCCCGCCCCGACGACGACGAAGGCCGCGACCAGCGGGAACATAAGCCCGAGCGGCACGATCAGTTCCTTCAGGAACGGCATGGCGAATCCCGACGAGATCGCCGGCGGGCCGACCTGCATGATGGCGGTGCAGGCGACGAGCGCGATCGCGACCTCGAGCGTGATCCGCGCCTTGCCCGAGAAGCCCTTGTGGGACTGCTTCGTCACCTTGAGATAGTCGTCGTAGAAGCCGATAGCGCCATAGGTCGCTGTCACCATCAGCACGATCCAGACGTAAGGATTGCGCAGATTGCCCCAGAGCAGCGTCGCGGCGAAGAGCCCGGTCAGGATCATCAGCCCGCCCATGGTCGGCGTGCCCCGCTTGGCGAGATGCGACTCCGGTCCGTCGACGCGGATCGGCTGGCCCTTGCCCTGCTTGATGCGCAGCCAGGAGATCGCGGCCGGGCCGAAGAAGAAGACGAAGAGCAGCGCCGTCGCTGTCGCCCCGCCGGTGCGGAAGGTGATGTAGCGAAACACGTTCAGGACCGGGAACGTGCTCGAGAAATCGGCCAGCCAGACGAGCATCTTTCAGTGACTTTCGTTCTATTCGTCCGCAGGCACGGCCGGGAAGCGCGCCGTGATCGACTTGACGATCGGCCCCATGCGCGAGCCGAGCGATCCCTTGACAGTGATGACGTCGCCGGCCCGGATCGCGTCCAGCACGAGCGGCTCCAGCCCGCTCGCCGCGCCCGCATAAGCCCCCCTGACGGTGGAAGGCAATCCGTCATAGAGTCCGCGCATCAGCGGCCCGCAGGCGAAAACCTTGTCGACCCCATTGGTCAGGACGGCGTCCGCCAGTTCCTCATGCAGGGCCGGCCCGCTCGGACCGAGCTCGAGCATGTCGCCGAGTACGGCGATGCGCCGTCCGCGACCTGCGACCGGGATGCGGCCGAGATTCTCGAGCGCGGCGCGCATCGAGGCCGGGTTGCCGTTATAGCTTTCGTCGATCAGCGTGAACGGACCGCCCGGCGCCTGCAGGCTCTGGCGCGCGCCGCGCCCGGTCGGCGGGGCGAGATCGCCCAGCGCCAGGGCGGCCAGCGCGAGATCGGCCCCCAGCGCTTCGACCGCCGCCAGAACGGACAGCGAATTGAGGACGATATGCTTGCCCGGGCTGCCGAGGCGGTAGGTGACCGGCTGGCCGTGGATCACCGCGTCGACGGTGGAGACGGCCGGCTTCAGCGCGCAGGACAGCAGCCGCACATCGGCGTCCGGGCTCTCGCCGAAGGTGACGATGCGCCCTGCCGGCCCCGCCTCGGCGAGCCGGCGCAGCTGCGCCGTCTGCGGAATGTCGGCGTTCAGGATCGCGGCGCCCCCCGGTTTCAGCGCGGAGAAGATCGAGCCCTTCTCCTCGGCGATGCCGTCGAGCGAGGAAAACGCCGCCAGATGCACAGGCTGCACCGTCGTGACGATCGCGACATCCGGCATGACGAGCTTCGCCAGCGGCAGGATTTCGCCGGGATTGCTCATGCCGATCTCGTAGACGCCGTAGCGCGCATCGGCCGGCGTTCGGCACAGCGTCAAAGGCACGCCCCAATGATTGTTGTAGGAGGCGACCGGCGCATGGGTCTTGCCCTGGCGCGACAGCACGAGCCGCAGCGCTTCTTTCGTGCCGGTCTTGCCGACCGAGCCGGTGACGGCGACGACGCCGGCCTTCAGCTCGGCGCGGCGGGCGACGCCGGCCCGCTCCATCGCCTTCAGCACGTCGGGCACGACCGCATAGGGACCGGCTCCGGCGAACGCGGCCGCATGCGCCTCGTCGATCACGGCGAGACCGGCGCCCTTCTCCAAAGCGCCTGCGACGAAATCATGCCCGTCGCGCGCCTCGCCCCGGATCGCGAAGAAGGCCTCGCCGGGCTCGATCGTGCGCGTGTCGATCGAGGCTCCGGTCACGGTCGCCGGCATCGCGCCGACGAGCCGCGCGCCCAGCGCCGACGCCAGCTTCTCGCCGCTCCACAGGGGCGCGCTCATCCGTGAATCTCCGCGATGGCTGCCCTGACGGCCTCGTGATCCGAGAAGGGCAAGGTGCGATCGCCCACGATCTGGCCGCTTTCATGGCCTTTTCCGGCGATCACCAGAAGATCGCCCCGCCCGAGCAGGCCGACTCCATGGCGGATCGCCTCCGCACGGTCTCCGATCTCGGCGAGCCTGGGCGATGCGGCCATGATCTCGGCCCTGATCGCGGCAGGATCCTCGCTGCGCGGGTTGTCGTCGGTGACGATGGCGATGTCGGATTTCTCGGCCGCGATCGCCCCCATCAGCGGGCGCTTGCCCTTGTCGCGGTCGCCGCCGCAGCCGAAGACGCAGATCAGCCTGCCCGTCGCATAGGGCCGCAGCGTCGACAGAACGGCAGCTAGCGCATCGGGCTTATGGGCGTAATCGACGATGGCGAGCCCGCCATTGACCTCAGCCACACGCTCCAGCCGGCCGGCGACGCCTGTCAGCCCGGACATGGCGGCGAGCGCCGCATCGCCATTCTCGCCAGTCGCGATCGCAAGCCCTGCGGCGACCAGCGCATTGCCGGCCATGAAATCCCCGACCAGCGGCAGCACGATCTCGCGCTCCCGGCCGCCATGGGCAACCGTCAGGCGCTGGGCAAAACCGTCGCGGGCGCCGGCGACCAGTCTCAGCGTCTCTCCCCTGCGCCCGACGCTGATCAGGCGGTGACCGGCGGCCGACGCGGCCTCGGCCGCCTCGGCCGCATACGGCTCGTCGCGGTTGATCACGGCCGGCGCGCCCGGCGGCAGCAGCCGCCAGAGCCGCATCTTGGCGGCGAGATAGTCCTCGACGGTCGGATGATAGTCGAGATGGTCGCGGCCGAGATTGAGGAAGGCTCCGGCCTCGAGGCGCACGCCGTCGAGCCGGCGCTGGTCGAGCCCGTGCGAGGACGCCTCCATCGCCAGATGCGTGACGCCAGTCCGCGCCAGCCGGTCGAGCGAGGCGTGCAGCGAGAGCGGGTCCGGCGTCGTCAGCGAGCCGTAGTCCGCGCCCTTCGACGTCACCACGCCGATGGTGCCGAGGCTCGCAGCCTCATGCCCGAGCGCCGCGAAGATCTGCCGCGTGAAATCGGCGACCGAGGATTTGCCGCTGGTGCCGGTCACGGCGACGATGGCGCCGGGTTGACGCGGATAGACGACGGCGGCCGCCAGCGAAAGGGCCAGCCGCGGATCGGCGACCCGCGCAAAGGCGACGCCTTTGGGGAGATCGGCGGGTTTCGGTCCGCAGGATACGATGGCGCTCGCGCCACGCGCGACGGCGTCGGTGATGAAGCGCGCCCCGTCCGCCTTCGCCCCGGCCAGCGCGACGAAGACCGCGCCCGAAGCCACCTTGCGACTGTCGAAGGCGACGCCCGCCACGACGCGTCCCGCCTCGGCGGGCGAAAACGCATCCGGAAAGAGCTCGCCGAGGCGGTAAGAGGACATCGTCAGGTCTCGATTCGGCAGGACACGACCCTTTCAGCCCTCATGCCGAGGGGCAAGCCATGGCCCGTCGATCCGGTCTCAGCGCGTGCCCCATGCTCCGAGCCTGGCCATAAGCGGGAAGGGTGCGACCGGCGCTTCGAAGCGCGGCGGCAGGCCGAGGATCGGCGCGGCGCGCTCGATCACCTTGCCGGTGGTGATGCCGGCGTTCCAGGCGGCGGTGGAGTAGCCGCCGCTCTCGGCATAGCCCTTTGGCTCGTCATAGATCGAGAGGAAGAGGTAGCGCGGCTTGTCGGACGGCACGATCGCCATGAAGGTCGTGAAGTTGCGGTTCTTGGCGTAGCGGCCGTTGATGACCTTTTCGGCCGTGCCGGTCTTGCCGCCGACGAAATAGCCGGCGACGTCGGCCTTGCGGGCCGAGCCGCGCTCGCCGTTGAGCCGCATGATGAAGCGCATCGCCTCGGAGGTCTCGGGCTTGATGACGCGCACGCCGAGCTTGCTCGCTTCTTCCTGCGAGCGCTTGATGAAGGTCGGCGGGATCAGATTGCCGCCATTGACCAGCGCGGCGACGGCGGCAAGCGCCTGGATCGGCGCGACCGCCAGCCCGTGGCCGAAGGCGATGGTGGCGGTGTTCAACTCGCCCCAGCGGCCGGGCACGATCGGGGCGGCGCTTTCTGGCAGTTCGGTGCGCATCCGGTCGAGCTGCGCCATCTTGGCCAGGAAGGCCTTGTGGCCCTCGACGCCGACCGAGAGCGCCATCTTGACCGAGCCCATGTTGGAGGAGTTCACGAACACCTCCGGCACGGTCAGCGTGCGGCCGGTGCCCTTGTATTCGCGGATCACCTGGCTGCCGAAGCGCATCATCCCGCCGGCGGTCGAATAGGTCGAGTTGATGTTGGCCTTGCCGGTATCGAGCGCCATGGCGACGGTGAGCGCCTTGAAGGTCGAGCCCATCTCGTAGACGCCGACACTGATCCGGTTGATCCGGTCCTTCTCCTGCGCGTCGGTCGGCGTGCTCGGGTCGTAGTCGGGCAGCGAGACCAACGCGATGATCTCGCCGGTGTTGACGTCCATGATCGCGCCCGCCGCCGCGATGGCGCGGTATTTCTCGATGCCCTTGACCAGCTCCTCGCGCAGCAGATGCTGGACGCGCAGGTCGATCGAGAGCTGCACCGGCTTGAGGTCGGAGGCCTGCGTCGCGAGCCCCGCCCCGTTCAGGTCCTGCAACCCCTGCGAGTCGATGTATTTCTCGATGCCGGCGATGCCGACATTGTCGATGTTGGCATAGCCCAGCACATGGGCGGCCGCCGGTCCGTTGGGGTAGACGCGCTTGTTCTCGGGCACGAATCCGACGCCCGGGATGCCGAGGCGATGCACCTCGGCCTGCTGGCGCGGCGTGATCTCGCGCTTGACCCAGACGAAGCCCTTCTTGGTGGCGAGCTTGTCGCGCAGGTCCTTGGCGTCGAGATCGGGCAGGACGGCGGTCAGCAGTTCGGTCGCCTCGTCCTTGTCGAGGATCTTGCGCGGCTCGGCGAAGACCGAAACCGTGCGGATATCGGTCGCCAGCACGCTGCCTTCGCGGTCGACGATGTCGGGACGGGCCGCCGAGATCGCGGTCGAGGTCGCGCGCCGCAGGCCGACCTGCTCGTTGGGCGCGATCGCAAGCATGACGAGGCGGGCGGTGATGGCGATGAACAGCGCCGAGAAGCCGAGGATGACGATGCCGACGCGCGGCTGGCTCTTCTCGCCGCTCATCCGGAAGATGGCGCGCAGCCAGCCGAGACGGGGGCGGCGCGGCGCCGCTTGAGCCTGCTGGGCGGGCTCGATGATCGAATTCTCGCTCATGGGCGGGCTCCGGGCGTGGTGACGCCGCTGGCTTTGCGGTCCTTCGGGGTCTCGGTCGGCAGGCCGAGGCCCAAATCCTCGAGCTTGCGGCCGATCGCATCGACCTTCGGCCCGCGCTCGGGGATGTCGGAGGCGCGCACCACCTGGCCGATCGCGAAGGGCTGCAGGTCGAGATGGCTGTCGGCCAGCGCCTGCAGCCGGTCGGGCCGGCTGAGATAGGACCATTCGGCCTTGAGCACGGCGATGGCGTCGCGCTCGCGCTGCGTCTTCGCCTTGAGCTTCTGGAGCTGCTCCGCTTCCAGGATCGTCTCGTATTTGATCGTGTAGGCGTAGAGCGCCGACGAGACGAGCGCCCCGATCGCCACGACATGCAGCAGCTTGATCATGCCGATGGCCTCCGCCGGGCTTGAGGATCGGGAACCTCGGACAGCGCGACGAGCGACGGCTCGGCCGGACTCGCCGGACGATCGGTGCGTTCGGCGGCGCGCAATTTGGCCGAGCGCGAACGCGGATTGGCTCGCATCTCGGCCTCGGATGGCGCGGTCGGCCCCCGGCTTACGAGCGTAAAGGTCGGCTCCGCGGCCGCGACCGCCGGCGCATGGCGCGAGCCCGCCGGGGCACGGCCCGAGCGCGCGCTCAGGAACTGCTTGACGATTCGGTCCTCCAGCGAGTGGAAGGTCACCACCACGAGCCGCCCGCCGGGTTTGAGCACGGCTTCGGCGGCGTGAAGCGCACGCACCAGTTCGCCGAGTTCGTCGTTGACCGCGATGCGCAGCGCCTGGAACGTCCGCGTCGCGGGGTTGGCTCCGCCGGGCTCGGCCCTGACGATGCCGGCGACGAGATCGGCGAGTTGCTTCGTGGTCTCGATCGGACCCTTGCGCCGCGCCTCGATGATGGCGCGGGCCACGGCGCGCGAGCGGCGCTCCTCGCCGTAATGGTAGAGGATATTGGCGATCAGCCCCTCCTCGGCCTCGTTGACGAGGTCGGCGGCGCTTCGCCCATCGCGTTCCATGCGCATGTCGAGCGGGCCGTCGAAGCGGAACGAGAAACCGCGCCGTGCTTCGTCGATCTGCATCGACGAGACGCCGATATCGAGCGCCACGCCATCGAGCGGGACCATTCCGAAGCGTTCCGCTTCCTCGGCCAGTTCGCCGAAGCGCGCCTGCGACAGCGTCAGCCGCCCCGCCATGTCGCTGACGAGACCGGCCCCGCCGGCGATCGCGCCCGGATCGCGGTCGAGCCCCAAAAGCGTTGCATCCGGCGCGGCGTCGAGGATGGCGCGGGCATAGCCGCCGCCGCCGAAGGTGCCGTCGAGATAGCGCCCGCCCGCTTTCGGCGCGAGCGCGGCGACGACCTCGTCGAGCAGGACCGGGATATGGCGTCCGCTTTCGCCGACAGCCGTCTCCTCGTCGCGCCCACGCCGCGTCATGACGCGCCGCCCCCCGACGGGCTCGCGAGCGCGCCAAGAGAGCGCCTGACGTCGCGCAGCCGCGACCGCGCCGTCTCCAGATGCGCCTGGAACCGTGAAGGCTCCCAGATCTGGAATTTGTGTCCCTGCCCGACGAAGGTCACCGTGTCGCCGATGCCGGCATGCGCCTTCAGCGCCTCGCCCAGCATGATGCGGCCTTCCGGATCGACCTTGAGCACCTCGGAGGCGCCGTTCAGCGCCGTCGAGAGCAACTCCCATTCCTCCGAAAAGGGCGAGAAACGCGCCAGCATGTCGTCGATCGTCTGGCGCAGCGCCAGCCCGCCGGCATCGATCGCGGCGAGCTCCAGCGCGGGGTGGACGTAGAGCCCCTCGTAGCCGTCCTTCGCCAGGACGGCGCGAAAACCCGCGGGGATGGAGACGCGGCCCTTGGCGTCCAGCCGGTTCGTGAAGTTCGAGACGAAGCGGTCCGTCAACGCCGCCCCCCGGCCACACTACGAGACCTGACCGCGCCGGAAAGGACGCGGACGCGATACCCCGTCGAAGCCGGCAAAGCGCGTCCTTGAGCCGAAATCCGCGCGGCACACGGACCTTGACCTGAGCTTTGCCTGCCGGTTTCGACGGGGTGATTTGGGATAGCATGGGCCTATATGGGCGTCAATGGAATCGCGTTTCCGGACAGTCGATAGACGACCGCCGGAGCATCACAGCCCGTTAAGGTTAAGTATCCGTAAGCATGCGAAGTTTGGTCGGCGCGCAGGCGGCATGATCGCGCGCGCCGTGCAAAAACCGGCATTTGGCATGTGCATTTTCGCAGGTCACGCCTTGCCGGCGGCCGCGCTCAGCAGGGCGACGCGCAGGGCGCTCAGTTGCGTGGCCAGCCGCTCATGGTCGGCGGGAGCCTGAGCGATGGCTTTCCCGATCGCCTCGGGCACGCAGCGGCCCTTTTCGCGCATCGCCTCGCCAGCCTGTGTCAGCAGCAGGCGGACCTGCCGCTCATCCTGACGGCTGCGCTCGCGCCGGATCAGGCCGGCCGCCTCCAGCCGCTTCAGCAGCGGCGTCAGCGTGCCGGAATCGAGCGCCAGCCGCTCGCCGACCGCCTTCACGCCGAGCCCGTCGCATTCCCACAGCACCAGCATGACCAGATATTGCGGATAGGTCAGGCCAAGATCGGACAGCACCGACCGATAGAGCCGGTTGAAGGCATGGCCGGTGAGATAGACCGCGAAGCAGAGCTGGTTTTCGACCTGTGGCGTCGATGGCGCCGGAACCGCAGACTCCGCCATGACGTTCCTCCCGATGAAAGTCGCCTGCCGGATCGAAGCGCGCGGCGCGGGCACGCCATCAACACCGCGTGAGCGCGCGTTTCGATCGTTGACAATTAGATTGTGCGCTATCTATTTTGATCCTGCAAGGGGACGGTAGCCGCGACTTCGAGGCGACGCCGGCCCGCTTCCGACAACGGCGAAGGAGCAATCCGATGAAGATCCTCTACACCGCGCATGGGTCCGCCACCGGCGGCCGCGAAGGCAAGGCCGCGACCGACAGCGGCAATGTCGACCTCGTGCTGAACACGCCGAAGGAACTCGGCGGCGGCGGCGGCGACGGCGCCAACCCGGAGCAGCTCTTCTCGATCGGCTATTCGGCCTGCTTCCTCGGCGCGCTGAAATTCGTCGCCGGCAAGGAGAAGGTGAAAATCCCGGACGACGCCAGGGTCTCGGCCGATGTCGGCATCGGCCCGCGCGACGACGGCCAGGGCTTCGGCATCGCGGTCAAGCTGACGATCTCGGTTCCGGGCGTCGACAAGGCCGTGGTCGAGGACCTCGTCCAGAAGGCCCATGTCGTCTGCCCCTACTCGCACGCGACCAAGGGCAACATCGACGTCGACCTCAAGGTCGCTTGAGCTAACGCTCGGCCTGCGACGGCCGAGGCCGATCGGAAATTCGCTCCGGAGAGGTAGCTGGAGCGAAGGTCGAGAACCGGAGCGGAGCGGACATTGGTCCGTGAGCACCGGAAGCGCGGATCACCGCTTCAGATGCCCGCCGGAGTAGAATTTACGACGGTCGAGGCGCCAGCCGGCCTGTAAGCCGGGTTCTGGATGGCCGGGATCGCTCCCGGCGTGACGGCCATTCCTCTGGGACGCGCATCGCTGCGCGCCTCGAGCAACCAACCCGGACGACAAGGCCGCGGAAACAGGCCCCCCTCCCCTCGCGGAGAGAGCATCGTCCCTATTCGGTTTTGCTCCCGGTGGGGCTTGCCATGCCGTCCCCGTCGCCGGGTCCGCGGTGCGCTCTTACCGCACCTTTTCACCCTTACCTCGCCGGAAAAGCCGAAGCTCTCCGGGCGAGGCGGTCCGATCTCTGTGGCGCTTTCCCTGGGGTCGCCCCCGCCGGACGTTATCCGGCACCGTGTTTCCGTGGAGCCCGGACTTTCCTCCCCCGGAAGAATATGGACTCTTCCGGGAGCGGCCGTCCGGCCGACTGGCGGGAAGGCTAGTGCGCGCTGTGAGGACCTGCGTCAAGCGCGCAGGCCACTGCTCAGCTGCGCGCGCTGATGGTGCGGACCTTGGCGCAGTAGGCGCGGTTCGCGCCGCTCATGCGCTCGCTCATATGGCCGTTCTGATATTTCATGATCGTGCGGCAGGTGTCGCCTCCGGCCATGCGATAGGCCATGGCGAGATATTTCATGCCGAAACGGGCATTGGTTTCGGCATCGAGCAGGCCGCCGGGGCTGCCGTCATAGCCCATGCCGCGCGCCGTCTGATGGCGGATCTGCATCAGGCCGTAATTGCCGGCATTGGCGGCGCGGGGATTGTAGCGGCTCTCGACCCGCACCACCGCGTCGGCCAGCGCGAAGGGCACGCCATTGGCGGCGGCATGGCGCGCCACCAGGGCCTGGAGCCCGGCGGCGCCGGCTGGCGCGGCCAAAGCGGGAGCAGTCGCGACGACGGGAGTGGGCTTGGCGGCAGGCGTGGCGGCCACGGGAGGAACAGGCGCTCCCCGCGAGCCGATCGGATCGATCTGGACGGTCGCCTGCATCGAACGCTGGAACGCGGCCCGGGCTCGCTCCACGGCCGAGGGGCTCGCCGATTTGGCGGAGGCTTTCGGGGCCTCGGCGTTCGGCTTGACCGCGGGCCGGCTCTCGCTTTCGCCTGCCTCGGCGGCGTCCGGACCGGCCGTCTTGGCGCGCTCGATCTCGGCCTGCCTGACGATGAAATCGCGGGCGCCGGTTTCGCTGTTGACGTCTGCGAGGGATGACTGGGAACTCGCCAGGCAAACGGCGAAGGCAGCGAAGGCATAGGAGCGCTTGGTCAGCATCTTTGCGGACGCCTTTCATTCCGGAGCATGTGAGGATGAGCGGCCTGATGCTGGTGGAATGTGGTCATAATCTGACGCATCCAAGCGTATTCGCGCGGCGATATTTTATCTTGACCCGACAGATATTTTACTTGGAACAGCAATAGTCGCAAGTTTTCGCCGAACCACCCCTCTGGCGCCGATTCGCGCTGACCCAAGGAGAGCATCGGCGCGAAGACCTGCCGCATTCCCGACTTAATTGAGCGTTTCGCCGTGAAAACCGCCGCGCGCCCGGCCTTGTCGCGCGGCGGCGGGTCGCGCTAAGGCTGAAGGGTCAAGGCCGGACGCCATGGCGCGAAGGGCGCGCGGGACCGTCGGCCGGGAGACGCCGCGACCATGGTATCCTCCTTCTGGGGCCTTCTCGGCGGCGGCGGCGTCGGCTTCGTGCTCGGCGGCCCGCTTGGCGCGCTGCTCGGCGCGCTCGCCGGCCATGTGCTGGTCGACCGCGAAGGCGCGCCCTTCGGTCCGGCCCCGCGCGAACTCGTCTTCACCACCGGGCTCGTCGCGCTCTCCGCCAAGATGGCGCGCTCGGACGGCGTCGTGACGCGCGACGAGGTCGCGGCGTTCGAGCGCATCGTCAATGTGCCCGACGGCGAGCATGAACCGATCGCGCGGCTGTTCGATCTCGCCAAGCAGACCAGCGCCGGCTTCGAGGCCTATGCCGGCCAGATCGCGGAAGCCTTCCGCGACGAGCCGGCGCTGCTGGAGGACGTGCTCGACGGGCTGTTCCTGATCGCCGCCGCCGACGGCGCGATCCACGAGGCGGAACATGCCTATCTCCAGCAGGTCGCGGCGATCTTCCGCATCGACGAGACAGGCTTCGCACGGATCGAGGCCCGCCATATGCGCCGGCCCGACGACCCTTATCTCGTGCTCGGCGCGTCCCGCGAGATGAGCGACGCCGACCTGAAACAGCATTACCGCAGGCTGGTCGCGGAAACCCATCCCGACCGCGAGATCGCGCGCGGCCTGCCCGCCGAGGCGGTGGCGATCGCGACCCGCCGCCTCGCCGCGATCAACGCCGCCTGGGATGCGATCGAGCGCGAGCGCGGCGCGGCCGCCTCCCGCGCGATCCAGCCCGCCTGACGCCGCCATGAGCGCGGCCAGCCCCGACAGCCGCTTCGCGGCGAAGGTGTTTCCATCGCCCAACCACGGCGAGCGCAAGCCAGCCGCACCCGACGGCGCGCCGCGCCGGCCGGACATGCTGATCCTGCACTACACCGGCATGCCGGATGCCGGCTCCGCGCTGCAATGGCTCTGCAATCCGGTCTCGCAGGTCTCCTCGCACTACTTCGTCTTCGAGAACGGCCATGTGCTCCAGCTCGTGCCGGAAGCCCGCCGCGCCTGGCATGCCGGCGCTTCGCACTGGGCCGGCGAGACCGACATCAACTCCTGCTCGATCGGCATCGAGATCGCCAATCCCGGCCATCCCGGCGGCCTGCCCGTCTTCCCGCCGGAGCAGATCGCCGCGACGCTGAACCTCTGCCGCGACATCTGCGAGCGCTGGTCCATTCCGCCCGAGCGCGTGCTCGGCCATTCCGACATCGCGCCCGGCCGCAAGATCGACCCCGGCGAGAAATTCCCGTGGCGGCATTTCGCGCAAGGCGGCGTCGGCCTGTGGAGCGAGCCCGCGCCGATCCGCGGCGGACGGTTCCTGTCGAAAGGCGAAAGCGGCCAGCCGGTCGAGGCGCTGCGGGCGATGTTCGCGATGCTGGGCTATGGCGTCGCGGTCGACGGCGTCTTCGACGAGAGGCTCGAGGCCGTCGTCGCCGCCTTCCAGCGCCATTGGCGGCCCGACAAGGTCGACGGCGTCGCCGACGCCTCGACGATCACAACGCTGCGCGACCTGCTCGCGGCGACGCAAGACGCTCGGACGGCCTGATCCATGTCGCGCATCTTGCAGCAACATTGCCGCAGTTTAACTCGCCTGACATGACGGATTCTGGCATTGTCCGGCGCATAGGGCGCATGGTCTGGACCAGATCCGCGCCGGATGGGGAACGACCTTGCGCAAATGGCTCATCGGATCGGGATTGGCGGTTCTTGCGCTTGCCGCCGGTTACTGGACGCTGCGTCCTTCCGGCGGCTCGGCCAATGAGCAGGCCTATCGCACAGCCGCGCTCGATCGCGGGCGGATCACGGCGGCCGTGCGCGCCACCGGCACGCTGACGCCGGTTACCACCGTGCTGGTCGGCTCGCAGCTTTCGGGCCAGATCGTCGAGATCCTCGCCGACTATAATTCGCAGGTGAAGGCCGGCCAGGTCGTGGCGCGGCTGAACAGCGACCAGATCAAGACCAAGCGCGATGCGGCCGAGGCCGATGTCGCCCAGTCGCGGGCCGATCTCCTGGTCAAGCGCGCCCAGCTCGACCGCGCCCGCTCGACGCGGATCAAGGCGAACTCGACGGTCAAGGACATCGAAGCGCAGCGCGACCGCGCCGCGGCGCAACTCGCGGATGCGAAGCGGACCTTCGAGCGCCAGACCGAGCTGTTCTCGCGCGGCGCCGGGTCCCAGCAGATTCTCGACACCGCCCGCACCCAGCTCGAGGTGCAGACCGCAGCGCTGGCCTCCGGCGAGGCGCAGATCGCTTCGGCCAAGGCCGAGCTGAACGGACTTGACGCCGACATCCTGCTGGCCGAGGGCCAGGTCAAGTCCGGCGAGGCGCTGATCTCGCAGCGCGACGCCACGCTGAAAGGCATCCTGATCGACCTCGAGCGGACCGAGATCCGCTCGCCGGTCGATGGCGTCGTGGTCCAGCGCCAGGTCGATCTCGGCCAGACGGTCGCGGCCTCGCTTTCGACCCCGACGCTCTTCCAGATCGCACAGGACCTGCGCGTCATCGACATCTACGCCAACGTCGACGAGGCCGATGTCGGCCGCCTCAAGACCGGGCAGGCCGTCACCTTCAGCGTCAACGCCTATCCCAACCGGACCTTCGAGGGCCGGGTCGAGATGGTCAGGCTCGGGGCGCAGACGATCCAGAACGTCGTCACCTATACCGGCGTCGTCCGTGTCCAGAACCGCGACATGGCGCTGCTGCCGGGCATGACCGCCAATCTCCAGGTCGTCACCGAGGATCGCAACGACGTTCTCCGCGTCGCCAACGCGGCGCTGCGCTTCCGCCCGGCCGGCGCGGCGGCTGGCTCCACACCGGCTGCGGCACCAGCCGCCACAGGCGAGGAGCGTGGCGGACGCGGCGGCAACCGCGCAGGCGCGGCGCTGCGCGAGCGCATCGAGACCGAATTGCAGCCGACGCCGGAGCAGAAGCAGGCGATCGCCGCCGTGCTGCAGGAGCGCCGCGCCGGGGGCCGCGAGGCCATGGCCGGCCTCTCCGAGGAGGAACGCCGCGCCGCCTTCCGCTCGGCCCGCATCGAGACGATGACGAAGGTCGCAGCCGTGCTCGACCCCGAGCGCAGGGCGAAGTTCGAGGCGATCATGCAGGAGGGCCGTCCCGCCGGACAGCCGGGCTCGCCCGGCCGCGTCTATGTGCTGGACTCCGGCGGCCAGCCCAAGCCCGTCCCGGTGGCGCTCGGCCCGACCGACGGCGCCTATACCGAGATCGTCTCAGGCGAGTTGAAGGACGGCGCGCAGGTGATCGTCGGCGGCGGCCCCCGCCCCGTCGCGCCGGCAGCGCCAGCCGGCGGCCCGCCGGCGCGCGGTCCGAGATTGTTCTGACGCGATGCCCCTGATCGAAGCGCGCGAGCTCTCCCGTGTCTACGACCTCGATTCAGGCCGCGTCACGGCGCTCGACCGTGTCTCGCTCGACATCGAGGCCGGCGATCTCGTCGCGGTGATGGGCCCGAGCGGCTCGGGCAAATCGACCTTCATGAACCTGATCGGCTGCCTCGACCGGCCGACCGGCGGACATTACCGCCTCGACGGCGTCGCGGTCGAGAGCCTGCCGGGCGACAGGTTGGCGGAGCTGCGCAACCGCAAGCTCGGTTTCGTCTTCCAGCAGTTCAACCTGCTGCCGCGCGTCGACGCCTGCGCCAATGTCGAATTGCCGATGGTCTATGCCGGCGCCGACGGCAAGACCCGCAAGGCGCGTGCGCTCGCGGCGCTCGGTCGCGTCGGGCTGGCCGAGCGCGCGCATCATCGGCCGATGCAGCTCTCGGGCGGCCAGCAGCAGCGCGTCGCCATCGCCCGCGCGCTGGTCAACGAGCCGCGCCTGCTGCTCGCCGACGAGCCGACCGGCGCGCTCGACAGCCGCACCGCGCTCGAGATCCTGGCGCTGTTCCAGGATCTCAACGGCGAGGGCGTCACCGTCGTCATCGTAACTCACGACGCCGAGGTCGCGCGCCATGCCAGCCGCGTCATCCGCTTCCGCGACGGCCACCTGCTCTCCGACCAGCGCCAGCAGGCCGCCGACGCACGCGAGGCGCTGGCCGCGCTCGACGCCGGCCACGCCGTCGAGCCCGAGCCGGAGTTCGCGGCATGAGCCTGATCGAGGCGATCCGCTCGGCGCTCTCCGCGATCGGCGCGAACGCTTTGCGCTCGGCCCTGACCATGCTCGGCATCATCATCGGCGTCGCCGCCGTCATCGCCATGGTCGCGATCGGCTCGGGCGCGCGCGAACGCGTCACCGCGCAGATCAAGTCGCTCGGCGCCAACCTCGCCATCATCCAGTCCGGCAACGTCACGCAGGGCGGCGCGCGGCTGGGCGCGGGAGCCTCCTCGACCCTGACCGACGAGGACGCGAGCGCCGTGCTGCGCGAGGTCGACGGCGTCGTCGCCGCCGCACCCGTGATCGTCACCCGCGCCCAGGCGATCTATGCCGGCGCGAACTGGTCGACGCAGATCACCGCGACCGACCTCGACTTCTTCGCCGCGCGCGAATGGGATGTCGCCGACGGGCGCCTGTTCGAGCCCGAGGAACTGCGCCGGGGCGAGATCGTCGCGATCATCGGCCAGACGGTGGCGAAGAACCTGTTCGGCGAGCAGAACCCGCTCGACCAGCAGTTCCGCATCCGCAACGTGCCCTTCAAGGTCATCGGCGTGATGGCGCCGAAGGGCCAGTCGGCGCTGGGGCAGGACCAGGACGACGTCATCTTCTTGCCGCTCGACACCGGCCGCCGCCGCATCGTCGGCAGGAACTACGCCCGGGACCGCTCGGTCCAGACCATCATGGTCAAGTTCGAGAGCGAGCAGGCGATCGCGCCCGGCATCGAGCTGACGCGCGCCCTGCTGCGCCAGCGCCACCGCCTGACCGAGGACGCCGACGACGACTTCATCGTCCGCAACCTGACCGAGATCGCCAACACCGCGACCGCCGCCGCCAATACGCTGTCCTGGCTCCTGGCGGCGGTGGCGGCGGTTTCGCTGCTCGTCGGCGGCATCGGCATCATGAACATCATGCTGGTCTCGGTGACCGAGCGCACCCGCGAGATCGGCTTGCGGCTCGCGGTCGGCGCGCGCCAGCGCGACGTGCTGGCGCAATTCCTGATCGAGGCGACGACGCTCGCCACCATCGGCGGCGCGGTCGGCATCGCGCTCGGCATCGGGGCGGCGCTGACCATCGCCAACATCGCCGGCTGGCCCTCGGTCGTGCAGATCGAGACGATCCTGATCGCGGTCGGCGTCTCGGGACTGATCGGCGTCTTCTTCGGCTTCTATCCGGCGCGGCAGGCGGCGCGGCTCGATCCGATCGAGGCGCTTAGGCGCGAATAGACTCTGCTCAGACCTCGTTAACCAGCCTTGTCCTAGTCTTGGGCCCGGACGACGGGTCAAGACCCCGTCGCACGGCTTGCCGCGCCCGAGACCGAGGTTCCCTTGACCCGAAACCTTCTCGCCGCCGAAGAAGCAAGGCGTCTATACGATCAGGCCGCCGCGCTCGCCGGGATCGGCGCGTGGGAATGCGATCTGTCGACGCAGGCCCTGACCTGGACCGACGGCGTCTACGACATCTTCGGCCTGCCGCGCGGCTCGACTTTGCATCGGCCTTCGGCCGCCGCTCAATATGCCGACCAATCGCGGGCCCAGATGGAGCGGCTGCGCGCGGAGGCGATCGTCACCTGCGGCGGCTTCCGCCTCGACGCCGAGATCATGGGAGCCGACGGCGTCTCACGCTGGATGCGGCTGAGCGCCCGCGTTGACGAGGCTCATGGGCGGCCGTCGCGGATCTATGGCGCGAAGCAGGACATCACCCAGGAAAGGGCGTTGTGGACCGGGCTGAAGCAACTGGCCTATAGCGACCCGCTGACCGGCCTCGCCAATCGCCGGGCTTTCGAGAGCCAGTGCGACGAGCTTCATCGTCGCGAGACCGAAACGATGGGGCTCTCCGCCCTGGCCGTCATCGACGTCGATATGTTCAAGCAGATCAACGACCAGTACGGCCACGCAGCCGGCGACGAATGCCTGCGCCAGATCGCGGTGCGGCTCGGCCATGCGCTCGGCGATGCGCTGATGGTCGCGCGCATCGGAGGCGACGAGTTCGCGGCGCTGCTGCGCCTGCCGCTCGGCCGGCCGCATCTCGACCTGACCCTCCAGCACACCCTGCGGATGCTGTCCTGCCCGGTCTACTGGAACGGCGCGCCGATCGAGATCGCCGTCTCCATCGGCGCGGCGATCCTGAAGCCGTCGCATCGCCGCGATCCGCCGAGGCTCTTCGCCGAGGCCGATTCGGCGCTTTATCTCGCCAAGGCGTCCGGCCGCGGCCAGGCCCGCCTGTTCGGAGATGCGGTCGAAACGCCCGTCCCGCGGATGGATCGGGCTTTCGCCCTGTCCTGAAAACGGCCTTCGGCGAGCGAAACTCCGTCGGCTTTCTCAGCCCTTCACGCTCGCCACGACCTCGGCGACGTTTCTTCCGAAGGCCTCGGCGGTCTTCAGGTCGCCCGGCACCATCTCGTCCACGCCGGCGTCGGAGGGCGAGGTCACGAGCAGCCCCTGGTAGCCGCCGAGATTGTTGAGGTCGTCGCGCGTATGCGCCTTGGCGTTGGACGGGTGCATGCCGCTGCCGGTCCAGAGCATCTTGTGCTGGGCCGCGAGCAGCGCGAGATAGGCCATGGTCGAGCCCTTGTCGCCGTTCAGCGTCGCCGAATTGGTGAAGCCGGCCGCGACCTTGCCCTTCCAGTCCATCGTGTACCAGGGCTTGCTGGACGCGTCGGCGAACTTTTTGAACTGCCAGGACACCATGCCCATATAGGTCGGCGAGCCGAAGATCACGCCGTCGGCGGCCTTGATGGTCTCCCAGGCGGAGTCGGGCAGGTTGCCCTCGGCGTCGATCGCGACGAGATCGACGCTGGCGCCGGCCGAGGCCGCGCCCTTCCGGACATGCTCGGCGACCTTGGCGGTATGGCCGTAGCCGGAATGGAAGACGATGGCGATCCTGGTCATGTGAGCCCCTGTCGGATGGTTGCGTTCGATGAGGCGCAACATGTTGCGGCGCGGCAGGCGCTTCAATGCCGGCGTGATTGCAAGCGCGCAGGAGCGGTTTGGCGTCCGGACAATGACTCGCCTCAGCCGAGGCGCTTGACGAAGACGATCCGTCCGTCCAGCTCCCGGCCCATGTCGCGCCAGCCATGGGCGCGGTAGAAGCGCTCGGCGCGCGTGCCCGCGCTCGTCGTCAGCCAGGCCTGAGCGTGGCCGGCGGCGACCAGACCGGCCAGCGCCGCATCCAGCAGCGCCCGACCGATGCCGCGCCCCTCATGGCCTGCATCCATGAACAGCGCCCAGATCAGCCCGGTCTGGTGGTTGGCGCAGATGAAGCCAGCGATATCGCCCTCGACCTCGGCGACGAGGAAGATCGCGTTGTCGCGATACCAGCCGACCTCCGCGTCCGTCACCTTCGACGGGTCGGAAAGCACGTTCTCGGTGACGGCCATCCGGATGGCATGGACGCGCGGCTGGTCGGCGCGCGTCGCCTCGCGGACGATCACTCCGCCGCTTCCAGCCGGTAGGCGCTCGGCTCGTAGTTCAGGATCGGCGCGAGCCAGCGCTCGACCTCGTGGATCGCCATGCCCTTGCGCGCCGCATAATCCTCGACCTGATCGCGCTCGACCTTGGCGACGCCGAAATAATAGGCGTCGGGATGCGCCAGATAGAGCCCCGAGACCGAGGAGCCCGGCCACATCGCGAAGCTCTCGGTCAGCCTGACGCCGACGCGGCGCTCGGCCTGCAGCAGCTCGAACAGGGTCGCCTTCTCGGTATGGTCGGGCTGGGCCGGATAGCCCGGCGCGGGCCGGATGCCGCGATACTCCTCGCGGATCAGGTCTTCGTTGGAATAGGCCTCGTCGGGCGCATAGGCCCAGAAGTCGCGGCGCACGAGCTGGTGCATGCGCTCGGCGAAGGCCTCGGCGATGCGGTCGGCCAGCGCCTTGACCATGATCGAGCGGTAGTCGTCGTTGTCGCGCGCGAACTTCTCCGAGATGCGCTCCTCCTCCGCGCCCGCCGTGACCACGAAGGCGCCGATATAGTCCGGCGCCGTGCCCTCCGGAGCGACGAAGTCGGAGATCGAGAGGTTCGGCTTGCCGTCGCGCTTGGAGAGCTGCTGGCGCAGGCCGTGGAAGGTCGCGAGCGTCTCCTGCCGGCTTTCGCCGGTATAGAGCCGGATGTCGTCGCCGACGGCGTTCGCCGGCCAGAAGCCGATCACCGCCTTGGGGTTGAACCAGCGCTCCTCGACGACGCGCTTGAGCATCGCCTGCGCGTCGTCCCAGAGCGCGCGCGCCGCCTCGCCCTGCTTTTCGTCCTCGAGGATCGCGGGGAAGCGGCCCTTCATCTCCCAGGTCTGGAAGAACGGCGTCCAGTCGATCACCGGCACGAGATCGGCGACGTCATAGGTCCGGAAGACACGCGTGCCGAGGAAGGTCGGCTTCGGCGGAACGTGGGACGACCAGTCCGGCCTGAACGCGTTGGCGCGGGCCTTGGCCAGCGGCAGGCGCTGCTTGTCGGCCTCCGAGCGGCGATGCGCGGCGGAGACCTTGGCGTATTCGGCCTTGACGCCCTCGACATAGGCAGGCTTCTGGTCCCGCGAGAGCAGGCTGGAGACGACGCCGACTGCGCGCGAGGCGTCGGTCACGTAGACCGTCTGGCCCTTCTCATAGGCCGGGTGGATCTTCACCGCCGTATGGACGCGGCTCGTCGTCGCGCCGCCGATCAGCAGCGGGATGTCGAAGCCCTCGCGCTCCATCTCCGACGCGACCGTCACCATCTCGTCGAGCGAGGGCGTGATCAGGCCAGACAGCCCGATGATGTCGACCTTCTCCTTGCGGGCCGTGTCGAGGATCTTCTGCGTCGGCACCATCACGCCGAGATCGATGACCTCGTAATTGTTGCACTGGAGCACGACGCCGACGATGTTCTTGCCGATGTCGTGGACGTCGCCCTTGACGGTGGCCATCAGCACCTTGCCGGCGGCCGAGCGTTCGCCGCCGCCGTTGAGGCGCTTCTCCTCCTCCATGAAGGGCATGAGATAGGCGACCGCCTGCTTCATCACGCGGGCCGACTTCACCACCTGGGGCAGGAACATCTTGCCGGCGCCGAACAGGTCTCCGACCACGTTCATGCCGGCCATCAGCGGTCCTTCGATGACGTGCAGCGGCTTCTCGGCCGCGACCCGCGCCTCCTCGACATCGCTGTCGATGAAGGCGGTGATGCCGTTGACCAGCGCGTATTCCAGCCGCTTCTCGACCGGATTCTCGCGCCAGGCCATGTCCTTGCCGGAGAAGGAGACCGAGCCGTCGCCCTTGAAGCGCGGCGCTGCGTCGAGCAGCCGCTCGGTCGCGTCCTTGCGCCGGTTGAGGACGACGTCCTCGCAGAGCTCGCGCAGCTCCGGGTCGAGATCGTCATAGGAGCCGAGCTGGCCCGCATTGACGATGCCCATGTCCATGCCGGCCTTGATGCAATGGTAGAGAAACACCGAATGCATCGCCTCGCGGACCTTTTCGTTTCCGCGGAAGGAGAAGGACAGGTTCGAGACGCCGCCCGAGATATGGGCGTGGGGCAGCGTCTCGCGGATCGCCCTGGTCGCCTTGATGAAGTCGTTTCCGTAATTGTCGTGCTCCTCGATGCCCGTCGCCACCGCGAAGATGTTCGGGTCGAAGATGATGTCCTCCGGCGGGAAGCCGGCCTGCTCGGTCAGGAGCTTGTAGGCCCGCGTGCAGATCTCGATCTTGCGCTGGAAGGTGTCGGCCTGGCCGACCTCGTCGAAGGCCATGACGACGACCGCCGCGCCGTAGTTGCGACAGATGCGGGCATGTTCGAGGAAGGCTTCCTCGCCCTCCTTCATCGAGATCGAGTTGACGATCGGCTTGCCCTGGATCGTCTTGAGGCCGGCCTCGATGACGTTGAACTTCGAGGAATCGACCATGATCGGAACGCGGCTGATATCCGGCTCCGAGGCGATCAGGTTGCAGAACTCGGTCATCGCGGCCTGCGAATCCAGCAGACCCTCGTCCATGTTGATGTCGATGACCTGCGCGCCGTTGGCGACCTGGTCGCGCGCGACGTCGAGCGCGGCGGCGTAGTCGCCCTCCTTGACCAGCTTCCTGAACCTGGCCGAGCCGGTGACGTTGGTGCGCTCGCCGACATTGACGAAGGGAATCGTCTCGTCGAGCGTGAACGGCTCCAGCCCGGCGAGGCGCAGATAGCGCTTGATCTCCGGCGCCTGGCGCGGCGCCTTGCCGGCGACGGCCTGCGCGATCGCGCGGATATGGTCGGGCGTCGTGCCGCAGCAGCCGCCGACGACGTTGACGAGCCCCGCATCGGCGAATTCGGCCAGCATGCCGGCGGTCGCATCGGGGCTCTCGTCATAGAGGCCGAACTCGTTCGGCAGGCCGGCATTGGGATAGGCGCAGATCAGCGTGTCGGCGACGCGCGACAGATCCTTGATATGGGCGCGCATCTCGCGCGCGCCGAGCGCGCAGTTGAGCCCGACCGTCAGCGGCGCGGCATGGCGGATCGCGTTCCAGAACGCCTCGGTGGTCTGGCCCGACAGCGTGCGGCCGGAGAGGTCCGTGATCGTGCCGGAGATCATCACCGGCAGGCGGATGCCCTTTTCGCGATAGACCTCCTCGATCGCGACGATCGCCGCCTTGGCGTTGAGCGTGTCGAAGATCGTCTCGATCAGGATCAGCTCGGAGCCGCCGTCGATCAGGCCGCGCACCTGCTCGGCATAGGATTCGCGCACCTGATCGAAGGTGACCGCGCGAAAACCCGGATTGTTGACGTCGGGCGAGATCGAGAGCGTGCGGTTGGTCGGGCCGACCGCGCCGGCGACGAAGCGTCGGCGGCCGTCGGCTTTCCGAGCGATCGCGGCCGCTTCGCGCGCGAGCTTCGCCGCCGCGACGTTCAGCTCATGGACCAGCCCCTCCATGCCGTAATCGGCCTGGGCGATCGAGGTGCCGGAGAAGGTGTTGGTCTCGACGATGTCGGCGCCGGCGGTGAAATAGGCGAGATGGATGTCGCGCAGCGCCGCGGGCTGGGTCAGGGCGATCAGGTCGTTGTTGCCCTTGAGGTCATGGTTCCAGCCCTTGAAGCGCTCGCCCCGGAAATCAGCCTCCGACAGCCTGAGGTCCTGGATCTGCGTGCCCATCGCGCCGTCGAGCACGAGGATGCGCTCGGAGGCGGACTGCCGCAGCGCGCGCTCGATCTCGGCGCCGTCGACGGGGGTGGGAATGAAGTCGGACATCGTCACGCTTTCGCAGGGTCTAGAAAGATTCGGTGCTTGCCTTCGAGCGCGGCCAATCGCTTCTCGAAAGACTCCATTCGTTCTTCAACCTCGGCAGCCGCATGGCGACCAAGGACGGATTCGCCGAAAGCGGCCTGCCGGACGCTTCCTAGTCGCTTCCTCGACTCAGCCATGTCCGACCGCATCTCTTCACGAAAGGCGGCGCCCTCTGCACGCATCTCGCGCAGCATCGGAAGAATGAGACCGCTCGACTCTTCCATCTGGTCGCCCTCCAACAAACACCCTCTATCGTATGGGTATTCGTTCGATGCCCTTACTCCGCCGCCGCGGCCTGCGCCACCGCCGCCCGCTCGGGCTTCAGCCCGACCAGATGGCAGATCGCGTAGACCAGGTCGGCCTTGTTCATCGTATAGAAATGCAGGTCGGTCGCGCCGCGGTCGATCAGGTCCAGCGCCTGTTCGGCGCAGACGGCGGCCGCCACCAGCCGGCGGGTCGCGGCGTCCTCCTCCAGCCCCTCGAAGCGGTCGGCAAGCCATTGCGGCACGCTCGCGCCGGTCTTGCGGGCGAAGCTCGCCGTCTGCCTGAAGTTCTGCACCGGGACGATCCCGGGCAGGACCGGGATGTCGATGCCGGCCGCGCGCACCTTGTCGAGATAGCGGAAATAGACGTCGTTATCGAAGAAGAACTGGGTGATCGCGCGCGTCGCACCCGCATCGACCTTTTTCTTCAGCGCGTCGATATCGGCGTCGAGCGAGGCGGCCTCCGGGTGCTTCTCGGGATAGGCCGAGACCGTGACCTCGAAATCGCCGACGCGGCGGATTCCGGCGACGAGATCGGAGGTCTGGTGATAGCCTTCGGGGTGCGGCTCGTAGACCGTGCCGAGCCCGCCGGCCGGGTCGCCGCGCAGCGCCACGATATGGCGCACGCCCGCATCCCAATAGGCGCGGATCACCTCGTCGACCTCGTCGGTCGTGGCGGAGACGCAGGTCAGATGCGCGGCGGGCTTCAGGCCCGTCTCCTCGACCATGCGCTTGACTGTCGCATGCGTGCGCTCGCGGGTCGATCCGCCGGCGCCATAGGTCACCGAGACGAAGGCGGGGCCGAGCGGTTCCAGCCGGCGCACGCTCTCCCAGAGCGCGGTTTCCATCTCCGGCGTCTTCGGCGGGAAGAACTCGAACGAGACTTTCGGGCGGCGCGAGCCGTGCCGGCTGGGGCGAAACGCGTTCATCAGGCCACCTCGAAACTGTCTTGTCGCAACGGAAGATCGCCCTGCACGCGGGCGTCGCGGCCGCGCCAGAGCATCACGGTCAACTCGCTCGCCTGCCCGCCTGTCGCCTTGACCTCTTCGGCGAGATCGCAGGACAAGCCGGCTTCCGCGAACCAGCCGGCGATCTGCGACCGCGAAAAACCGAGCCGGCGATGGGCGTTCTCGGTGCGCAGGAATTCCATCTCATGCGGGGCGAAATCGACGACGATGAGCTTGCCGCCGGGGCCGAGCATGGCGGCGGCCTCGCGCACGGCGCGGCCGGGATCGTCGAGGAAATGCAGCACCTGATGGATGATGACGCAGTCGAAGCAGCCGCGCGCGAAGGGCAGCGCGTGGATGTCGCCCTGACGCAGCTCGACGCGCGAGAGCCCGGCCTTCTCCAGATTGGCGCGCGCCACCGCCAGCATGGCGTGATTGGCGTCGACGCCGACGGCGCGGCCGAATTTCGGCGCGATCCGCTCCAGCATGCGCCCCGTGCCGGTGCCGAGATCGAGCGCCGCGCCGCGCGTGCCCTCGCCGACGGCGGCCAGCACCGCGGCCTCGACCGCCTCGTCCGGCACATGAAGCGAGCGCAAGCGATCCCAGTCGCGCGCGACATTGGCGAAATAGGTCTGCGCCGCCTCGGCGCGCGAGCCGCGCACGGCAGCCAGCCGCTCGCGATCGGCGGCGAGAACCGGATCGGCGGGGTTGAGCCAGGCCGCGAGCGAGGCGGCAAAAGCCCCGCCCGTGC
Source organism: Allobosea sp. GW821-FHT12C12 (assembly GCF_058807355.1). Classification (NCBI taxonomy): domain Bacteria; kingdom Pseudomonadati; phylum Pseudomonadota; class Alphaproteobacteria; order Hyphomicrobiales; family Alloboseaceae; genus Allobosea; species Allobosea sp. GW821-FHT12C12. Next base: position 76,592 of record NZ_JBXAQP010000007.1, on the reverse strand, counting down.
CGGTTTCGTCGAGCCGGTAAAAGGCCCAGGCGCCCTCGCGCGAGCGCCGCACCAGGCCCGCCTCCGCGAGCAGCTTGAGATGGCGCGAGATGCGCGGCTGCGACTGGCCTAGAATATCGGTCAGGTCGGAAACCGAGAGCTCGCCTTCCGAGAGCAGCGCCAGGATGCGCAGGCGCGTCTCTTCGCCCGCGGCGCGCAGGCCGGCGAGCAGAAAATCTGAAGAGAGCGTGGTGTGACGCAAGCGCTCATACTCCCGCACGACTCGAAAAAAGATATAAAGATATCTTTATGTCAATTTCCAGGCACTCGCAAGCGCAATCTGCTTCCGGCTCGCCTACCGGGTCAACCGCGCCGCAGCGCCCGCTGCAACACGCTGAACAGGCGCGGATCGCCGGATTGCGCGACGTTGAAGCGCATGAAGCCGTTCGCTCCTTGGGAGAGGCTGTAGACATTCCCCGGAGCCAGCACGATGTCCTCGGCCAGAAGCTGCCGGGCGATCGTCGCCGCATCGACCCCTTGCGGCAGCGCGCACCACAGGAACATGCCGCCGCGAGGCTCAATCCAGGGCACGACGCCGATCGCCCGAAGCCGCGCCGAGGTCTCGCTCCGGGCCCGCGCCAGCCGCGTGCGTAAGCCGTCCATATACTTGCGGTAGCCGCCATCCCTGAGGATGGCCAGCACCAGTTCGGCGGCGAGCCGGCCGGCGCCGAAGGAGGCCGCGATCTTGAGGTCGATCAGCGCCTCGATCCAGTCGCGTCTGGCCGCGATGTAGCCGCAGCGCGCCGAGGCCGAGAGCGATTTGGAGAAGCTGCCGATCTGGACGACCCGGTCGAGCCCGTCGAAGGCCGCCAGCCGGGCCGCCGGCTCCGGCTCGAAATCGGCGAAGATGTCGTCCTCGACGATCGTCAGCCCGAACGCCTCGGCGAGCTTGAGCACGCGATGCGCCGTGACCGGCGACAGCGTCGCGCCGGTCGGATTGTGGAGCGCGGAATTGGTGAGGTAGAGGCGCGGACGCTCGGCCTCAAGCACCTGCTCGAAAGCCGCGATGTCCGGGCCGGTCGGCGTATAGGGCACGCCGACGACGCGGACGCGGTGCGCCTTCAGCAGCGCGTGGAAATTGAAGTAGCAGGGATCGTCGACGAGAACCGTGTCGCCCGGTTCGACCAGGAAGCGACAGACGAGGTCGAGCGCCTGCGTGCCGGATTCGGTCAGCAGGATCTGGTCCGGCGCGGCCTCGACGCCGTTGAGCGCCATGCGGCGGACGAGGAGTTGCCGCAAGGGGCCGAGCCCCAGTGGCGTGCCGTAGTCCCCAAGCGTCTCCGCCGGCGCGCGCGACAGGTTCCGCAGCGCCCGGCGCAGATTGTCCTCCGGCAGCCAGTCGGCCGGCAGCCAGCCGCAGCCCGGCTTGAGCACGGCCTCGCCCGCCTCCAGCGACTGCCGCGAGACCCAGAACGGATCGACCGCCCGCTCCAGCCTCGGGCCGATCTCGGCGAGCGCGAAGGGCGGCGCATGGCCGGCGACATAAAAACCCGAGCCGCGCCGCGCCTGGATCACGCCCTCGGCGGCGAGCCGGTCATAGGCTTCGACCACCGTCGATTTCGAGACGCGCATCGTCGCGGCGAAGCCCCGGATCGAAGGCAGCCTCGCCCCCGGCGCCAGCATGCGGCCGGCGATGCGCTGCCGGACGGTCGTCATGACGCGACCGACCAGCGTACCGCCGTCCGCTTCGGATCTGTCCCGATCCGGCAATTGTATCGATGTCATGACCATGACAGTTTGGTCCAACTGTATTGTGCTGTCTCTGGATAAGCCAGCCTGCCCGGCCGATCCAGCGGGAAAGCGGAGCAGCGACCATGACGAAGACGACCAGCGGCCTGATCAACGGGCTGATCGGGGTGCTGATCTTCAGCGGCTCGCTGCCGGCGACGCGGCTTGCGGTGGCGGAGTTCGACCCGGTCTTCCTGACGGCGGCGCGCGCCGCGATCGCGGGCGCCGCGGGTCTGGCGCTGCTGCTCGCCTTCCGCCAGCCCCGCCCCCTGCGCGCCGACATCGCGCCGCTCATCGTCGTCGGGCTCTGCGTCGTCGTCGGCTTTCCGCTGCTGACGGCGCTGGCGCTGCGATACGTCACCTCCGCCCATTCCATCGTTTTCGTCGGGCTCCTGCCGCTGGCGACGGCGATCTTCGGCGTATTGCGCGGCGGCGAACTGCCGAGACCCGCCTTCTGGCTGTTCTCCTGCCTCGGCAGCGCACTGGTCGTCGGCTATGCGCTGACCCAGGGCTTCGCCGCCTCGCCGATCGGCGACCTGCTGATGCTGGCCGCGATCGTGAGCTGCGGGCTGGGCTATGCCGAAGGCGCCAGGCTCTCGCGCCGGCTCGGCGGCTGGCAGGTGATCTCCTGGGCGCTCGTCCTCAGCCTGCCGGTGATGCTGGCGCTCACGCTCTGGACCGCGCCTGCGAGCTTCGGCGCCGTGAGCCGCACGGCCTGGCTCAGCCTCGCCTATGTCGCGATGTTCAGCATGCTGATCGGCTTCGTCTTCTGGTACCGCGGCCTGGCGCAGGGCGGCACCGCCTCGGTCGGCCAATTGCAATTGCTCCAGCCCTTCTTCGGGCTGACGCTGGCGGCGCTGCTGCTCGGTGAGACCGTGAGCGCGGCGATGCTCGCCGTCTGCGCCGCCGTCGCGGCGTGCGTCGCCGCGGCGCGACGCTTCGCCATACGCGCAGAACCTATGCTCAGCCTTCGACCTTCGGCACCGCCGGCGGCATCACGATCACCGCATCGCCCGGCGTGACCGAGCCGGCGAGATCGACGCTGAGCACCAGCCCGCGCAGGGCGGCGGCGGCCTTGACGAAGGCGAATTCGAGCTCCGGCCGGCCGGCCTGCGCGGCGATGGCCCGTCCAGCCAGCCGGCACGGAAAGTTATAGGCCTCGACCCGCAGCACCGCGCCGCCGTCGAAATGCCCGACGCCGCCCCAGGCGCCGCCGATCGCGAGCCGGCTGCCCGGCGCGATCCGCGAAAAGCCGTCGAGCCCCGAAACCAGAAGATTGCCGCCGATCCGTTCGGGAGGCAGTTCGCCGAGGTCGAGACGGCCCGCGACCTCGGCCAGTTCTTCCGCGCTGAGCGCCGAAAGCTGGCGCTCGTTGCGCAGCACCGTGCCGCGCGGCAGCCATGGCTCGCGCGCGCCGGATTGCCGCGTCGCGCCGCCATGCGGATCCCCGGGAATGCCGGAGAGATCGAGCGTCAGCTTCCCGCAGGCGCGCGTCGCGAAATGATGCGGCCCGGTCGCATCGGGCGGAATTTCATAGACGCCGGCGACGACGCCGCGCGCAAGACCAGTCCTCATCGCCGCGATGCGATCCTTGTCGGAAAATGATGCCTGGTCGGCTCAGAGCAACTGCAGCGAGCCTGCCGCCGTCTTGCCCCGTTCGGTCTTGAGCTCGAACGAGACCTTCTGTCCTTCCGTCAGCGTCATGAAGCCGGCTTCCTTGACGGCCGTGATGTGCACGAACACATCCTTGCCGCCGTCCGCAGGCTGTATGAAGCCAAAGCCCTTCTCGGTGTTGAACCATTTCACGGTTCCGGTCGCCATCGCCGCATCCTCTGGAGCCATCGCGTCTCGCGGTGCTTCGGATGCAAGCGTCCGAAGGCCCGCGCCCGGAAAGGATTGACCGAAATCGCATTCGTGTCGAGAGCAATTGGCAGGCATGCGCGAGGCGCATGGGATCAAGACTTGGTCAACAGCACCTGCGTTTTCAGATCGGCCCTGGACGAGCCTCCGAGCCAGATCTCGACAAGGCCGGGCTCGACGAGATAGCGCCCCTGATCGTCATGGACGCCGAGCCGGTTCGCGTCGAGCCTGAATCGCAGCGTCTTGGTCTCGCCGGCGCGTAGCAGGACCTTTTCGAACGCCTTCAGTTCGCGCACCGGCCGCGAGCGGCTGGCGACAGGCTGGCGGATATAGAGCTGCGCCACCTCCTGCCCGTCGCGCGGCCCGGCATTGGTCACGTCGACCATCACCTCGACCGTGCCGTTGACGCCGACGGAAGGCTTGGCGACGCGGGCATCGGCATAGCTGAAGCGGCTGTAGGACAGCCCGAATCCGAACGGGTAGAGCGCCTCGTTGGCCTCGTCCATGAAGATGGATTCGTAACGCTGGCGGATGACTTGCGGCCGCCCGGTCGGGAGCTGGTTGTAGTAGACGGGAATCTGCCCGACCGAGCGCGGGAAGCTCACCGGCGTGCGGCCGGACGGGTTGACCTTGCCCGTCAGCACGTCGGCGATGGCGGTGCGACCTTCCGTGCCGCCATGAAAGGTCTGGACGATCGCCGCGACCTTCTCGTTGGCCCAGCTCAGAACCAGCGGCCGCCCCGTCGCCAGCACCAGCACGACCGGTTTGCCGGTGGCGACGAGCGCCTCGAGCAGTTCCTGCTGCACGCCCGGCAGGCCGAGCTGCGTGCGCGAGGCGCCCTCGCCCATGAACTCGCAATCCTCGCCGAGCATGGCGACGATCAGGTCGCTTCCGGCGGCCGCCTCGATCGCCGCCGCCTTGTCGGCGAACTCGGTGCCGCAGGCTTTTGTGAAGGCCGGCTGGTAGCGGACCTCGGCCCCGGCCGGCAGCCGCTCGCGCAGCGCGTCCGGCAGCGGCTGGACGACGCGGCGGCCGAGGCCGGCAGGGTCGGTCCAGACCCGCTCGTCCTCCGGCACGGCCATCGCCCCGATCACCGCGACCGAGCGCACGCCGTCGCGGATCGGCAGGATGTCGCCGGCGTTCTTCAGCAGGATGACGCTCTCCTGCGCCGCCTTCAGCGCGACGTCGCGCGCGGCTTGCGTCTGCATCATCGCGGGCGCGGCCGCGACGTCGACATCGGCGCGCTCGAACAGGCCGAGATGGAACTTGACCCGCAGCACGCGCCGCACCGCCTCGTTCAGCGTAGCCATGGGCACGCGGCCGGCCGTGACCTCGCCAGCGAGATGCTTTGCGTAGGCCTCGGACATCATGTCCATGTCGATGCCGGCGAGCAGCGCCTTGCGCGCCGCCTCGGCGTCGTCCCTGGCGATGCCGTGCAGCCGCAATTCGGTGATCGAGCCGAAATCCGAGACGACGAAGCCCTTGAACTTCCACCTGTCGCGCAGAAGCCCGGTCAGCATGCCGCGATTGGCCGTGGCCGGCATGCCGTTCAGCGCGTTGAAGGCCGCCATCGCCGTCATCGAACCGGCCTCGAAAGCGGCCCTGAACGGCGGCAGGTGGAGGTCGTGCAGCTGGCTCGTCGGGATCCAGGTCGAATTGTAGTCGCGCCCGGCTTCCGACGCGCCATAACCGACGAAGTGCTTGACCGTCGCGGCGACCCCGCCGCGCTGGTAGCCGCGCGTCCGCGCCGCCGCCACGACGGAGGCGTAATAGGGGTCCTCGCCCGCGCCTTCCAGCCCCCGGCCCCAGCGCGGATCGCGCGACATGTCGACCATCGGCGCGAAGGTCCAGTTGACGCCGGCGGCGGCCGCCTCGCGGCCGGTCCAGTAGGCCGCCGCCTCGATCAGCGCCGGGTTGAAGGTCGAGGCCTGGCCGAGCGGCAGCGGGAAATAGGTCGAGAAGCCGTGGACGGCGTCGAGCCCGATGAGCAGCGGGATCCTGAGCCGCGAGGCCCTGACCGCCTCCTGCACCTCCTTGATCTCGCGCGGCACGACGAAGTTCATCACCCCGCCGATCAGCCCGTCGCGGATGCGCTGAATGTCGAAGCCGTCGCCGCGCCCGGTCAGCACGAGCTGCCCGACCTTCTCCGGCAGGGTCATGCGCGCGATCAGCGCGTCGATGCGCCGCTCGATCGCGGCCGCATCGCGCCCGGTCTTCCAGCCGACGCCTTGCGCCGCGGGAGCCTGCACGGACAATGCCTGGGCATTGGCTTGCGGCGCAAGACAGCACAAGGCGAGCAGGACAACAGCCAGCCGCAGGATCATCAACAGTCTCTCTGAAATCGAAACAGGATGCAGCCGCCCTACAGGATCGCCCGGCATGGCTCAACCGTCGCATCGTCGCGCCGGGCCGCCGCCGGCGGGCTCGATCCGGGTTGCCCGCTGCGACATTCCATGCGACCTCGGCTGCAAAGCCAAGCGTGGAGGCGACGAACCATGGCCCAGCCCCTGACCATCGAAGACTTGCGCGTGATGGCCAAGCGCCGCGTGCCGCGCATGTTCTACGACTATGCCGATTCAGGCGCCTGGACCGAGAGCACCTACCGCGCCAACGAGACCGATTTCGCCAGGATCAAGCTGCGCCAGCGCGTCGCCGTCGACATGACCGACCGCACGCTGGAATCGATCATGGTCGGCGAGAAGGTCTCCATGCCCGTCGCGATCGCGCCGACCGGCATGACGGGCATGCAGCACGCCGACGGCGAGATCCTGGCGGCGCGGGCCGCGCACAAGGCCGGCGTGCCGTTCACGCTCTCGACCATGAGCATCTGCTCGCTGGAGGACATCGCCAACCACGTCGGCCAGCCCTTCTGGTTCCAGCTCTATGTGATGAAGGACCGCGACTTCATCGCCAGGCTGATCCAGCGCGCCAGGAAGGCCGGCGTCACCGCGCTGGTGCTGACGCTCGATCTCCAGATCCTCGGCCAGCGCCACAAGGACCTTCGCAACGGCCTCTCCGCGCCGCCGAAGCCGACGCTCGCCAACCTGATCAACCTAGCGACCAAGCCGCGCTGGTGCCTCGGCATGCTCGACACGCCGCGACGCTCCTTCGGCAACATCGTCGGCCATGTCAGCGGCGTCGCCGACATGTCCTCGCTCTCGACCTGGACCTCGACGCAGTTCGACCCGAAGCTGAACTGGGACGACATCCAGTGGATCAAGGATCAGTGGGGCGGCAAGCTGATCCTGAAGGGCATCCTCGACCCCGAGGACGCCGAGATGGCGCTGAGGACCGGTGCCGACGCGCTGATCGTCTCCAACCATGGCGGCCGCCAGCTCGACGGCGCGCTGTCCTCGATCGAGGCGCTGCCGGCGATCGTCGACGCCGTCGGCGGGCGCATGGAGATCCTGTTCGACGGCGGCATCCGTTCCGGCCAGGACGTGATCAAGGCCCTGGCGCTCGGCGCGCGGGGCACCTTCATCGGCCGCGCCTTCCTCTACGGGCTGGGCGCGATGGGCGAGGCGGGCGTGACCGCCTGCCTCGACATCATCCGCAAGGAGCTAGACATCACCATGGCGCTGTGCGGGCTGCGGGACGTGAAGGATGTCGACGGGCGCATCCTGGCGGATGGGAACAGGCAGCGGCGGGCAGGTCGATAGAGTTCACGCTTTCAGCGTTGCGACGCCGTATTCGAGCAGTCTTGTATCGCGCGTGATCAAGGTAAGGTCGCGGGTCAGAGCTTGCGCGACCATCATCCGGTCGAAGGGGTCGCGATGGATCGGCGGTAGATGCGCGGCCCGTAGTGCATCGGCAAGTTCCATCGGAAGAAAAATCAAACCGGCTTCCTCGACCCGTTTCCAGTCGTCGATCGGCAGTTTGAGCTTCCCGATGGACCGCTTGATCTCGAGTTCCCACACGGTCGCGATGCTGACGAAGACGGCCTCCGCCTCTGCAATGGCGTCGCGCAGTGGGCTCCGCAACTTGGAACTGTCCATTCCCAGCCACCACAAGGCGACATGGCTATCGAGCATATATCTCATCGTTTAGGCGCATCGCCCGGCTGGTCGGCGTAGACCTCGAAATGGTCGGTCAGATCGTTCTCCGGCTTCCACCAATCTGGATCGATTTCCTCGATCAGACCGGCCCAAAGTCCCGGCTGGCGCTTTGGCTTGGCCGCATGCATAGTCGCAACCTGCACCAGCTTGACAGCGGCGACGCCGTTGCGCGCAATCACGACCTCCTCGCCGCGCAACGCCTGTTGAATCAAGCGCGAAAGCTGCGTCTTGGCCTCGTGAACATTGACGACGGTCATCCCGGAACCTCCGTGTTAGCCAAGCTAGCTAACACGGATTGCTTCCATTGAACATGTCGCCCTCAGCGCGAGAACTTCTTGTACTGGATCCGCTTCGGGATGGTGGAATCGATCCCCAGCCGGCGCTTCTTGTCTTCCTCGTAATCGGCGAAGTTGCCTTCGAACCACTCGACATGGCTGTCGCCCTCGAAGGCGAGGATATGGGTCGCGATCCGGTCCAGGAACCAGCGGTCGTGGCTGATGATCACGGCGCAGCCGGCATAGTCTTCCAGCGCCTCCTCCAGCGCCCGCAGCGTATCGACGTCGAGGTCGTTGGTCGGCTCGTCGAGCAGCAGGACGTTCGAGCCGGCCTTCAGCATCTTGGCGAGGTGGACGCGGTTGCGCTCGCCGCCCGAGAGCGAGCCGACCTTCTTCTGCTGGTCGCCGCCCTTGAAGTTGAAGGCCGAGCAATAGGCGCGGGAATTGATCTCCTTCTTGCCGAGATAGATGATGTCGTTGCCGCCGGAGATCTCCTCCCAGACGTTCTTCCTGTCGTCGAGCGAGTCGCGGCTCTGGTCGACATAGCCGAGCGTCACGCTCTCGCCGACCCTGATCGTGCCGGCATCCGGCCTGTCCTGCCCGGTGATCATCCTAAACAGCGTCGTCTTGCCGGCCCCGTTGGGGCCGATCACGCCGACGATGCCGCCCGGCGGCAGCTTGAACGACAGCCCGTCGATCAGCAGCTTGTCCTGGAACCCCTTCGACAGGTTCTCGAAATCGACGACGTTGTTGCCGAGCCGCTCGGCGATCGGGATGATGATCTGGGCGGTGTCCGGACCCTTGTTGTTGGCCTTCTGCACCAGTTCGTCATAGCGCTGGATGCGGGCCTTGCTCTTGGCCTGTCGGGCCTTCGGCGACGCCCGGACCCACTCCTGCTCGCGCTCAAGCGTCTTCTGGCGCGAGACGTCCTCGCGGCCTTCCTGCGCGAGCCGCTTCTGCTTCTGCACCGACCAGGCCGAATAGTTGCCCTCGTAGGGAATGCCCTGGCCGCGATCGAGCTCGAGGATCCAGCCTGTGACGTTGTCGAGGAAGTAGCGGTCGTGGGTGACGATCAGGATCGCGCCCGGATAGCTCCGCAGATGGCCCTCCAGCCAGGCGGTGGTCTCGGCGTCGAGATGGTTGGTCGGCTCGTCGAGCAGCAGCAGTTCCGGCTGCTCCAGCAGGAGCTTGCACAGCGCGACGCGGCGGCGTTCGCCGCCCGAGAGCTTGGAGACCTCCCAGTCGTCCGGCGGGCAGCGCAGCGCGTCCATCGCCTGGTCGACCTTGGAATCGAGATCCCACAGGCCCTTGGCCTCGATCTCGTCCTGCAGCGCCGTCATCTCGTCGGCGGTCTCGTCGGAATAGTTCATGGCCAGCTCGTTGTAGCGGTCCATGATCGCCTTCTGCGGCGCGACGCCGAGCATGACGTTGTCGCGGACGTTCAGGCTCTCGTCGAGCTTGGGCTCCTGCGGCAGGTAGCCGACGCGCGCGCCCTCCGCGACCCAGGCCTCGCCGGTCCATTCCTTGTCGTACCCGGCCATGATCTTGAGCAGGGTCGACTTGCCCGCGCCGTTGACGCCGAGCACGCCGATCTTGGCGTCGGGATAGAACGAGAGGTGGATGTCCTTGAGGATCTGCTTGCCGCCCGGATAGGTCTTCGACAGGCCGCGCATGTGGTAGATGAACTGACGGGACATGGGCGTGCGGGCTCCGCTGCGGACAGGCGTTCTGGCGTGTCGGGAATGATGGCGGGTATGTAGGCGACGGGGAGGCCGGTGGCAACGGCGGGGCTTGTCCTGCCGATCGATGGCGCAACCCACCCCCGATCTGCATACAGCATGCCGCCCTTGCTCGGACGGCGACCTCCCGCTAGCCTCGGCCCCCAAGGCCGCCTCAGAGCGGCTCGCCGAGATTTTTCGGGAGGAACCGGACCATGAAGCTGCTCGCCAGAACCGCGCTTGCCCTGACCATGACGATCGCCGCCTCGGCGAGCGCGCTTGCCTTCCCCGACCGGCCGATCCAGCTGATCGTGCCCTGGGCCGCCGGCGGCGGCATGGACGCCGTCATGCGCATCGTCGCCAACGGTCTGGAGACCGAACTCAAGACGCCGGTCAACGTCGTCAACCGCACCGGGGGCGGCGGCATCACCGGCCATAGCGCGATCGCGAACGCGACGGCCGACGGCTACTCGATCGGCGGCATCAGCCCCGAGATAACCTTCTTCAAGGCGCTCGGCCTCGGCGACCTGACCCTCGACAGCGTCGACACCTTCTCGCGCGTCTCGCTCATTCCGGCCGGCGTCACGGTCAAGGCCGACAGCCCGTGGAAGACGCCGGCCGACTTCCTCAAGGCGGTGAAGGACGCGCCGAAGGGCTCGATGCTGGGCTCCGGCACCGGCGTCGGCGGCTCCTGGCACATCGCCTCCGGCGGGCTGCTCAAGGCGGCGGGCCTTGCGCCCGACGCGGTGAAATGGGTCCCGAGCAATGGCGGCGCCCCGGCGCTGAACGACCTCGTCGCCGGCGGCATCACCGTCTTCACCGGCTCGCCGATCGAGGCCAAGGCGATGCTCGACGCCGGCCGCGTCCGCACCATCCTGATGATGACCGAGGAACGCCACCCGAACTTCCCCGACGTGCCGAGCGCCAAGGAGGCCGGGCTCGACTGGACCTACCAGAACTGGTTCGCGCTCGCCGCGCCGAAGGGCGTGCCCGCCGACCGCCGCAAGATCCTGTTCGACGCGGCCGAGCGCGTCCTGCAGCGCCCCGACGTGCGCAAGGCGATGGCCGATCGCGGCATCACCCCGGTCTGGGACAAGCCCGGCGAGTTCGACGCCTACGCCAAGGTCTTCGTGACGCGCGGCATCGCGGTTCTCAAGGAGCTCGGACTCGCCAAGGACTGATGATCGGCGTTGACACGAGGCCGACGGCCGCGAAGGCGATCACAACCGCGCAAGCGTAGCCGCCTCCCTCTTCCCCCGGCCCGGCAATTGCCCGAGACTTTGCCCGGTCGGGGCCATGAGGGAATGCGCCATGCAGTTGTCGAGGACGTTTCTGCTCCGGGCCCTGGCAGCCTGCGCCGTGCTGGCCCTTTCCGGCTTGGCTTCGCCGGCCCACGCCCAGTCCGACGCGCCGGGCTGCCGGCCGGAGATGGCCTCGCTCAAACTGCCGATCCAGCGCGCCAACCTGACGCTGGCGAATCTGGCCAAGGACGAGGTCCGCCTGACCTTCGTCGGCCACGCCACCTTCACCATCGAGACGCCGGGCGGCGTCACCGCCGCGACCGACTACAACGACTATGTCCGGCCTCAGCGCACGCCCGACATCGCGACGATGAACAAGGCTCATTCGAGCCACAACTCGCGCAACCCCGATCCCGGCGTCAGGTACGTCCTGCCGGGCTGGGATCCGGCAGGGGTCGGAGCGGCCAAGCATGACGTCACGCTCGGCGACATGCGCGTGCGCAACGTGCCGACTAATATCCGCAGTTATTCCGGCTCAACCGATTTCGACGGCAATTCGATGTTCGTCTTCGAGATCGGCGATCTCTGCGTCGCCCATCTCGGCCATCTGCATCACCCGCTGGAGCCCAGCCATCTGCGCGCGCTCGGCCGCGTCGATGTCGTGCTCTTCCCGGTCGACGGCAGCTACACGCTCGACCAGACCGGCATGATGGAGGTGCTTAAGAGCCTGCAGGCCAAGGTGATGGTGCCGATGCACTTCTTCGGCGGCTCCAGCCTCGAACGCTTCCTGCGTCTGACGGACGGGCAATGGCCGGCCGAACGCAAGGCCGAGCCCGCGATCACGCTGAGCAAGTCGACCCTGCCGGCCAGGCCGACCATCATCGTGCTGCCGGGGAATTGACGACGGCAAGACCAACCGGAACTCACGCGCCTTAACCCGCCGCTTAGGCTGCTTGCAGGCCGTTCCGTCGGGCAAGCGCAATGTCGGGCATTCCGACGACGGGTCCGGGAGGTCCGCATGACCCGCCGTCTGATGATCTCCGTCGTTGCGGCCGCTCTGCTGCCGGCGAGCGCCAAGGCGGCGAGGGCGCGCTTCAGCAGCAGTCGTCCGAGCCCGGACGAGGCTGTCGCCGCGCCCGCGCCGCGCCCCCGCCGGGGCGGGCCGGCTCCGGTGACGAAGCGCGCCGCCTTGCTCATCGCGCGGAGCGTGCCGGGCCCATCACCCGGTCGGCGAGGCAGGAGCCGAGCGAGGCCTGCCCTCCAGCGGATAGGCCGGATCGCTGTAGCCCGGCGTCGAGGGGTGGCCGGCCGGCACGAGCCCGTCCACCAGCGCCTCGTCCTCGGCCGAGAAGGCGATGTCGAGCGCGGCCAGATAGGCCTGCCACTGCTCCAGCGTGCGCGGCCCGGCGATGGCCGCGGTCAGCAGCCTGTTGTTGAGCACCCAGCCGACGGCGAACTGGATCGGCGTCATCCCGCGCGCCGCCGCATGCGCCTTGATCGTCTGGGCGATGACGAGGCTCTCCTCGCGCCATTCGGTCTGCATGATGCGCTTGTCGCCACGCGCCGCGCGCGTGCCCTGCTGCGGCGCCTGGCCGGGCTCGTATTTGCCGGTCAGCACGCCGCGCGCCAGCGGCGAGTAGGAGGCGACGCCGAGCCCGTAGAAGCCGCAGGCCGGCAGGTGCTCGACCTCGGGCATGCGGTTCATCGCGTTGTAGTAGGGCTGGCTCACCACCGGCCGGTCGATGCCGAGGTCGTCGCAGAGCCGGCAGATTTCGGCGACGCGCCAGGAGCGGTAGTTCGACACGCCAAAATGGCGGATCTTGCCCTGACGCACGAGATCGCCGATGGCGCGCACCGTCTCGGCCAGCGGCGTCGCATGGTCCTCCTTGTGGAGATAGTAGATGTCGATGAAGTCGGTCCCGAGCCGGCGCAAGCTGTCCTCGCAGGCCTGCATCATCCATTTGCGCGAGAGGCCGGCGCGATTGGGCCCCTCGCCGATCGCGTTCGCCAGCTTGGTCGCCAGCACCCAGTCGTGGCGCCGCGCCGCGATGGCGCGTCCCGTGATCTCCTCGGAGCGGCCCTCCGTGTAGACGTCGGCCGTGTCGATGAAGTTGACCCCGGCCTCGCGTGCATGATCGATGATCGTGACGGCGTCGACCTCGCTGGTCGCCCCTCCGAACATCATCGTGCCGAGGCAGAGCGGCGAGACCTTCAGGCCCGAGCGGCCGAGCTGACGGTATTCCATGGGCGCGCTCCTGCGACGTGAGCGGAGGACCCTGCCCCAGCGCGCCATGCCGCGCCAGCGCGGCGGCGCATGCTGTCCATGCGGGGCGCAAGGAAATGCTTAACCTTTCCTGTCACCCTGCGGCATCGCCGCCTTGTCGCCGCCGACGCCCGGGACCGTATGAACCTCGCCGCGCTCGTCCAGAACCAGCTTCTGACCACGCTGCTGGATGCGCTCCAGCCGGCGACCGGGCTGGTCGCCGGCAAGACGCTCGCGGCGACGCTGCTCTCGCTCGACGGCGAGGGCCGCGCCACCGCGCAGGCCGGGGGCGAAAAGTTCTCGCTCGTGCTTGCCGGCCCGCGGGCCAAGGCGGCGGCGCTCCAGCCGGGCGCGACGCTGCTGCTGCGGATCGATGCGCCGGAACAGCGCGGCGGCGCGCTTCGCGCGACGCTGCTGGAGGTGCGTCCGCCGCAGCCGGCCGGCATGACCGCCGCGACACCAGCCCCGGTTCAAGGCCAGCCCGACAATCCGGCCACGCTTGCCCCCAATGGACCGGCGGCTCTGCTCCAGCGCGTGCAGGCGTCCCTCGCGCCGGGCGCGCGGCCGGCAGCCGCCGCCCAGTCCACCGTCCCGGCTCAGGCCGCCAACGCCTCCCAGCGCGCCGTGGCCGGTCCGCTGCTCGGGCCGGCGCTGGCGAACCAGGACAGCCTCGCGCCGCTTCTGGCAAATCTGCGCAGCATCGCCGGCGGCGGGGTCGCGCTGGCGCTGCCGAAGCCGCTTCTCTCGCTGATAGGGGGCATGCTGGCGCAAGCCCTGCCGGCCGAGCGCCGTGCGCCGACAGCCGCGGCGCTCAAGGACGCGGTGGGGCGCTCCGGCGTCTTCCTCGAGGCGCGGCAGGCGCAGGGACAGCCCGCGCCGCGGGGCGATCTCAAGGCCAGCCTGCGGAATTTGCGGGAGGCGCTCGCGGCTCTGGTCGAAACGCTGGCCGGGACGCCGAATGCGAAGACGCAAGAAGCCGCCAGAGCTGCCGACATCGATCCGGCAACCTCCGCACCCGATCTCTCCGCGCGACCGGCCGCCCCGCGCCGCGACGGCCCGCTCAGCGCCCAGCCCCCCGCCGCGCCAAGCCTCTCGGCCGGAGACAAGCCGCTGACGGCGGCGCAGACGCTGCTGGACCAGACCGACGCCGCGCTCGACCGGCTGACGCTTACGCAGTTCGCCTCGCTGCCGCTTGATGGCGCGCGGCTCGACCCGAACCAGGGCCAGCGCTGGCTGACCGAGATCCCGCTCGCCTTCCAGTCCGGGCACGCCGTCATGCCGCTGCGGATCGAGAAGGAGCCGGAGCGGCGCGACGCCGGCGCTGCGGAAGGGCCGCTCTGGCGCATGCGCTTCGCGCTCGATGTCGAGCCGATGGGGCCGCTGCAGGGGGTGGTGGCGCTGCAGGGCCGCAAGGTCGACGTCACGCTCTGGGCCGAGCGCGAGGATACCAGCCGGATGCTGCGCGGCGCGGCGCCCGATCTGGAGGCGGCGCTGGCGCAGGCCCGCTTCGAGCAGGGCGTCGTCGACATCCACACCGGGCAGCCGCGCGTGATGCAGGCGACCGCCGGCCAGTTCCTGGACCGGATGTCATGACGACGCCTTCGCACAAGCGCTCTCCCCCGCGCATCGCCGTAGCGCTCGAATATGACGGGCAGGGCGCGCCGCGCGTCACCGCCAAGGGCCGCGGCGAACTCGCCGAGCGCATCGTCGAGACCGGGCGCGAGCACGGCGTCGCGATCGAGCAGAACGCCGTGCTGGCGCAGGCGCTCTCGGCCGTCGAACTCGACGACCAGATCCCGGAGGAACTCTACCGCGCCACCGCGCAGGTCATCGCCTTCGTGTTGTCGATGCGCGGCGAGATGCGGCGCGCCAACCGGGACGGTGTCGGGTCTTGAGCTCGGGCATCGTCGTCAGGCGCATCCGGCCGGCGGATTACGCCGCGCTCGGCCCGGCCTTCGCGGAGCTGTGCGCGCGCGCGCTCGAACCCAACCCGCACATGGCCCCGGCGGCCGTGGCCGCCGCGACCCAACTGGTCGATGCCGCCGACATCGTCGTCATCGCGGTCTGGTTCAACGAGGCGCTCGGCTCGGAGCGGCTCGCCGGCATCTGGGCCATGCTGCGCGTCCGAGACTGGCGCGCCGGCTTCGCGACCGTGCTCCGCGCGCCGCTGCTGCCGATCTACGAGGTCTCGTCGGCGCCCGTGATCGACCGCGACCATGCCGACGACATCATGCAGGCGATGCTGCGGCATCTGCTCTCCGCTCGCGACCTGCCGGGCACGCTTGCCCTGCCGCTGATGCCGCTGGAGGGACCAAGCCACGCGGCGCTCGTCGAGGCCTGCCGCGTCACCGGCAGCCGGCTGGCCGCATTCGAGCGCTGGCAGCGGCCAATGCTGCTCCCACGGGCGGGCGACACGGCCGAGACCTATCTCAGGCGCGCGCTCGGGCCCGGGCACAAGAAGCGCATGCAGCAGTTCCGCGCCATCGGAAAGCACGGCGCGGTCGGCTTTCAACGCCGACGCCGCGAGGCGGCGCGCGAGGCGCTGGAGAGCTTCCTGACGCTGGAGGCCGCCGGCTGGAAGGGCAAGGCCGGCACGGCGATCGCCTCCAGCCCCAGGGACGCGGCCTATTTCCGCGCCCTGGCCGAAGGCTTCGCCGGGCACGACGGTCTGCAGATCGATACGCTGACGCTGGACGGCGCGCCGATCGCGATGGGGCTCCTGATCGAGAGCGCCGGCACCCGCCATTTCCTCAAGATCGCCCATGACGAGACGCAAAGCCGCCATTCGCCCGGCCGCGCGCTGACCATCGCCATGCTCCAGGCCGATTTCGCCGGCGCGCCCGCAACCGTCTTCGACAGCGGCGCGGGCGACGGCGTCGATGCCGGAACCTATGTCTGGGGCGAGCGCCGCCTGACCGGGAACGTCGTGGTCGGGCTCGGCCGCAAGCGCCCTGCCCTGCCCGAGCTGGCGGCGTCCGCGCGCCAGACGCTGCGCCGCCTGCGCGCAAGGCTGAAGCGCTGAGCGTGGAAACGGACTAGCCGGCAGCGCCGTGATCGGCCACATCTGCCGCAGGCGCAGCGCAGGACAGGCCACCATGAGCAACCCCATCAGGATCGGCATCGTCACCGTCTCGGACCGCGCCTCGGCCGGCGTCTATGCCGACGAGGGCGGCCCGGCGATCGAGGCCTATCTCGCCGAGGCCCTGATCTCGCCCTGGACGCCGGTCGCGCGAATCATCCCGGATGACCGCAAGCTGATCGCGGAGACGCTGATCGCGCTCGCCGACGCGGAAGGCTGCTGCCTGATCGTCACCACCGGCGGCACCGGCCCCGCGCCACGCGACGTCACGCCCGAGGCGACGGAGGAGGTGATCGAAAAGCCGATGCCGGGCTTCGGCGAGCTGATGCGCCAGGTCAGCCTGCGGAAGGTGCCGACCGCGATCCTGTCGCGCCAGACCGCCGGCATCCGCGGCAAGTCGCTGATCGTCAACCTGCCCGGCCGCCCGCGCGCCATCGCCGAATGCCTCGACGCCGTGATGCCGGCGATCCCCTACTGCATCGACCTGATCGAGGGCCCGTATCTGGAGACCGATCCGGCGGTGATCGCCGCGTTCCGGCCGGGGAAGGCGAAGAGCTGAGCGCTCTCAATCACGCTTGGCCTTCCACTCCTCATAGGTGCCGCGCCGCAGGTCGAAGCGCCCGTTCTGGCGCGAATAGCCGTCGCCGAACATCCGGCCGACCGGCTTGTAGGCGTCCATGCTGACCCTCAGCGTCGCGGGGTCGACCAGCCCCTCGCGGGCATGAATGCGGACGACCTCGCCGATCAGCAATTCGCGCGTCGGGCTGAAGCTCAGCGTGCTGTGCTTGCGGCATTCCAGCGCGAAGGGCGCCTCCGCGATCCGCGGTACGGAAATCGTCACGCCCGGCAGCAGCGACAGGCCCGCCGCGTCGATCTCGCTGACATTCGGCGGGAAATCGATCGCACAGACGTTCATTGCCTCGGCCAGCCCCTCGTCGACCAGGTTGACGACGAAGGCGCCGGCGGCGGCGATGTTGCGCGAGGTGTCCTTGGGCTGGTTGCCCGGCCGGTATTGCAGGCCGAGCACGATCAACGCCGGCTCCTCCGAGAACACGTTGAAGAACGAGAACGGCGCGGCGTTGACGACGCCGTCGCTGGAGACGCAGGTGACGAGCGCGATCGGGCGCGGCGTCACGCTGGCGCAGAGCAGCTTGTAGCGCTCGCGCGGTTCGAGATCGGCGAAGGCCGCGGTGAAGGCGCTCAAAACCTCACTCCGGCTCGACCACGCCGACACGTTCGGTGATCGGGCCGTAATGCTCGATCCGGCGATGGCGCTGGAAATCGAAGATCGTCTCCTTGCCGAACTTCGTGTCGTCGAGATCGCAGGGGTGGACGAGCACGCCGTCCTCCTCGCCGTCGAGCAGGGCGACGATCTCGCCATCGGGATTGACGATCATCGTCCCGCCCATCAGGTGATGCCCGTCCTCGTCGCCGGCCTTGGCGACGGCGACGACCCAGGTCGAGTTCTGATAGGCCCCGGCCGCCAGCGAGAGCTTGTGGTGGAACATGCGCCGGTCGGCCGCCTCCTCGTTGCGCTGGGAATTGACCGAGGGCGTGTTGAAGCCCAGCACCACCATCTCGACGCCCTGCAGACCCATCACGCGGTAGGTTTCCGGCCAGCGCCGGTCGTTGCAGATGCACATGCCGATCAGGCCGCCCATGGTCCGCCAGACCGGGAAACCGAGATCGCCCGGCTCGAAATAGCGCTTCTCGAGATGCTGATGCGTGCGCTTGGGGTCGTACTCGACATGTCCGGGCAGGTGAATCTTGCGATATTTGCCGACGATCCGGCCTTGCCTGTCGACGAGCACCGAGCTGTTGAAATGCCGCCCCTCCGGCGTCAGCTCGGCATAGCCGAAGCTCATGCCCATCTTGTAATGGCGCGCCAGGTCGAACAGCGCCTGCACGCCGGGGTTCGGCATCGCCGTCTCGAACCAGCGGTCGGCCTCGGTCCGGTCCTTATGGTGCCAGCGCGGGAAGAACGTCGTCAGCGCAAGCTCCGGATAGACGATCAGGTCGGTCCCCTTGGCCTTGGCGAGGTCCATCAGCCTGATCATCCGCGTGATCACGTCCTCACGCGCTTCAGATTTCTGGATCGGTCCGAGCTGGGCGGCGGCGACGGTCAGGATACGGGACATGGAACCTCGGTCTGAACGGGCGATCGTTGGGCGAATGGCGCAAGGCAGGAACTGGCCCATGCAGGGACTGGTCCATGAATGCGTCAGCATCGCGGTGCCGGCGCGCAATCTCGCTCCGATCCGCGCCTACGCCAAGGGCGACGTGCGCCGCGGCCGAGCGAAAAACGCGCCAGCCACCCTGCGCGGAGGGCATGCCCCGTTGTCGTGAAAGAGCACCGCTTTCGGCGGCCGCAGGCACAGCTTAAGCCTGCGGCTCCTGGCCGATCGCCTGGATCAGCCGCGGCCGATCGGGTACTTGTGGAAGTTCCACGCCGGCGTCTCGGCCGGCTTGCGCATCGCCACCGGCGATAGAACGGAGCGCATTGGGGCCGCGCAGCCTGACCTTCCCGGCGAAGGCACAGGGCGCGCCATAGGGGCTGCGCGCGGAGTCCGCGATCGCCCGGCCTTCGAGCGGCTCCTGTCCGCCGAAATCGTTGCTCGCGTCGCCAGCAGCATCAGCCCGCGTCGCGAATGGCGCTGCCAGGGCACCTCCCGCATGGCGAGCTGAGCAGCGAAGCCGCGGTTGGTGGCCGGCCGGCATAGGCCGCGAGCTCCGAGCGTCCGCCGCCCGACCGGTCGAAGCCGAAATCATGAGCCGTGACGGGTTTGGCCGGAACCGGCGCGACGGCCGGCTCGGGAGAGTTCCCGGCGACCACGGGCGCTTCGGCGCGAGCCGGCACCAGCCCGATCTGTCACCCTCTCCGAACGGCCGCTTTCCCAAGCTGTCCGTTCTACGCCGCACCCGCCCGGCGGATGCGGAAGTCTCCTCGCTCAGCAGGCCAGAACCTTCTTCACGCGCACTTCGAGGTCGCGCAGCTCATAGGGCTTCACGACGTAATGGTCGGCGCCGTTGGTCGTCGCCTCGTCCATCTTGTCGACCGAGCGCTCCGAGGTCGCCATGATGATCTTGATCTGGTTCAGCTCCGGCACGGAGCGAATGGCGCGCAGCAGGTCGATGCCGCTCATCCCGTCCATGTTCCAGTCGAGCAGCAGGAGATCGTAGCGCTTGCCCTGCATCTTCATCAGGGCCTCGCGCGCGTTCTCGGCCTCGTCGATGTCCTGGAACTCGATCTGCTTCAGGAAATACGTCGCAAGGCCGCGCATGCTCTTCTGATCGTCGACCACGAGGATCCTGTAGTCGCTTCTCGCTTTCATCACGCTCTCCTCAGGCGGTGCGCAGATGGGGGCGCTCGCCGATCAAATGCCCGACCGCGGCGCCGATCTGGTCGAGGGCCACGACCCGGTCGGCCGCCCCGATCTCGAATGCCGCTTTCGGCATTCCGTTTACCACACAGGTTTCCCCACTTTGGATTAACGTCTCGGCGCCCGCTTTGCGCATGGCTAACAAACCGTCAGCGCCGTCGCGGCCCATTCCGGTCAAAAGGATTCCGATGGCGTGGCTGCCGAGGCTGCGCGCCACCGAGTGGAACATCACGTCGACGGACGGGCTGTGGCCGCTGACCAGCGGACCCTCGCGGAGATTGCAGATGAACTCGCCGCGCCGCTCCTCGATCTCGAGATGGCGCGGGCCGCCCGGCGCCACCACGCCCATGCCCGGCCTGAGGCGGTCGCCGTCGGCGGCCTCCTTCACGTCGAGGCCGGTCGCGGCCGCGAGCCGGGCGGCGAACTTCGCCGTGTAGCCCGGAGGCATGTGCTGGACGACGACGATCGGGATGCGGTGGCTGGCGAGGTCGCGCATCACCACCTGGACGGCGGGCACGCCGCCGGTCGATGCGCCGATGGCGATCAGCGAGGTCCGCCCGCCGATGCGCGCCGGCTCCCGAACGGGCGCGGGCCGCGCGGGGGCGCTCTCGCGGGCGGATGCGAACATGCGCCGGCTCGCCGAGGCGCGCGAAAGCGCCGCGACGAGGTGCTTCATGAAGCCTTCGAGCGTGTGGGTCGTTCCGTCGGGCTTCTCGATGAAATCGATCGCGCCGAGTTCGAGCGCCTGGATGGTGTTGTCGGCCCCGGGTCCGCCGAAGGCCGAGACGATCAGCACCGGCAGCGGATCCTGCTTGAGCACGCGCGCCAGCAGCTTCAGCCCGTGCCGGCCCGGCAGTTCGAGATCGAGCGTCAGGATGTCGGGCCGCAGTTCCTGGATGGCGTCCCAGCCCTCCTCGGCGCTGCCGGCGACGCCGATGACCTGGAAGCCGGGCGCATTGTTGATGATCTGCGTCATCAGCTTCTGCATCAGAAGCGAATCGTCGACGACGAGGACTTTCACCGGGTTGGCGGAGGAGGTCATCATGCTCATCACCAGATTTCGACTTCGCAGACCACGGGCTGGCTCTTGAGCCGGTTGAGGTAGGCGACTTCCTGCTCGTGCTCGGGATCGCGCGCCGTCGACTGGACGTGCTGGACCCAGGCGCGGCCGGTGGCAGGCTGGTAGTGGATGCGCCGCGAGCGCGTGCCGCCGACATCCTTGGAGACGACCGGAATGCTCTCGCGCTGCAGGAACTCGGTGACGAAGGCGATGTTGCCGTCGCCGATCGCCAGCATCGTCGCGCCGGACAGAACGCGCGCGCCGCCGAAGACCTTGGCTTCGAGATTGCCGCGCCGCGCCCCGCGCTTCAGCAGACCGTTGATCAG
Organism: Allobosea sp. GW821-FHT12C12; assembly: GCF_058807355.1. NCBI lineage: Bacteria > Pseudomonadati > Pseudomonadota > Alphaproteobacteria > Hyphomicrobiales > Alloboseaceae > Allobosea > Allobosea sp. GW821-FHT12C12. The sequence goes on along the minus strand of NZ_JBXAQP010000007.1, from coordinate 55,568 downwards.
GACTTCCATGGCGGTGTCGCCATAGCGCTCGCCGGCGCTGGCGTCCGAACCGCCATTGTTCTTCGGCAGGAGGAAATGGTTGAGCCCGCCGACGCCGGCGGTCGGATCGCGCATGCACACCGAGATGCACGAGCCGAGCACGGTCGCCACGATCTCGTCCTTGGCCGACGTGATCTCATGCTCGCCCGGCGCGACGGTGATGATCGTCGCCTCGAAACGGGGATCGAAATAGCGGCGAGAGGACCGGGCGAGGCTCATGGGATTCTCTCGTAGATGGTGCGGCCGATCAACCTGAGTTGCGCGTGCGGTTGCGGGAGCGATTCCGAATGGCCGAGATAGAGGAACCCACCCGGCGCCAGCAGCGTGACGAAGCGGTCGAGGATCGAGGCCTTGGTCTGGGTGTCGAAATAGATGAAGACGTTGCGGCAGAAGATCACGTCGAACGGACCGCTCATCGGCCATTTCTCGATCAGGTTCAGCCGCTTGAAGGTGAGCAGCCGACGCAGGTCGTCGCTGATCCTGGCCTCGCCGGCGCGCCCTGCCCCGTCCAGCCTGAGCAGCGGTTTGAGATCGGCCGGCAAGCGCTCGAACAGCTCGGGCGAATAGAGCCCGGCATCGGCCCGGTCGAGGATGTCGGTGTCGATGTCGGTCGCGAGAATCTTGAGATCGACGTCGCTGCGCGAGCCGAGCACGTCGCGCGCGATCGCGGCGATGCTGTAGGGCTCCTCGCCCGAGGACGAGGCCGAGGACCAGATCCGGACGCGTCCGCGCTTGCCGCCGCGCTCGCTGATCAGCTTCGGCAGCACGTCCTTGCGCAGATGGTCGAAATGGTGCCGCTCGCGGAAGAACGCCGTGTGGTTGGTGGTGACGGCGTTGATCAGCTCGGGGATCTCGTCGACGGCTCCCGGCGACTTCAGGAAGGCGCAGTATTCGGCGACCGAGCTCAGGCCGAGCGCCTTGACGCGGCGCGCCAGCCGGCCGCGCGTCATCGCTTCCTTGTGCTCGCGGATGACGATGCCGGCCTGCTCGTAGACCAGCTTCGAGATGAAGCCCATGTCGTCGCGCGTCAGCGTCGCGTCCGCGAGGCCGGGCTGGGGGGCGGGCATGGCGTTGGACCTGGACATCGCGATCAGAACTCCGCCCAGTCATCGGCGCGCCCGCCGCCAGCAGCGCGGCGACGCAGGCTGGACCGGCTCGCAGCCGGCTCGTTTGAAGCAGGCTGCGGCCGGCGCGGGACCTGAGCGGCGGCGGGACGGGTCTTTTCGGCAAGAACGGTCTGCGCGAGGCGCTGCAGCCGGGCCGGCTCCATCATGGTCAGGCTCGGGCCGGCCGCGTCCGTGCGGAAGAACGCGACCAGCGAACGCAAGCGTGCGATCTCGTCCATCAGTTCGGTGGCCGAGGTCGCGCTCTGCTCGGCCAACGCCGAGTTCTGTTGCGTCGTCTCGTCCATATGGGCGACCGTCTGGCTCATCTCCTCGATGCCGTGGGCCTGCTCGGCCGCGGCCGACGAGATCTCGGCGACGGTGGCGGAGACCTTGCCGGCCGCCGCGACGATGCGCTCCAGCGCCGCGCCGGTCGAACGCACGAAGCGGACGCCCTCGCCGACCTGCTCGTTCGAGGAGACGATCAGTCCCTTGATGTCCTTGGCCGCCTGGGCCGAGCGCTGCGCCAGCGCGCGCACCTCCGAGGCGACGACGGCGAAGCCCTTGCCCGCGTCGCCGGCGCGGGCCGCCTCGACGGCGGCGTTCAGCGCCAGAAGATTGGTCTGGAAGGCGATCTCGTCGATGACGCCGACGATCTCGGAAATCCGGGCGGACGAGGTCTCGATCCGCTCGATCGCGCCGACCGCCTGGACCACGACCGCCTGGCCGTCGCTCGCGACGCCCATCGCCTCGCCGGCGAGTTCCGTCGCCTCGCGCGAGCGCACGGCGCTGTGCTTGACCGAGGCCGCGAGCTGTTCGGTGGTGGCGGCGGTCTCCTCGAGATTGGTCGCGGTTTCCTCGGTGCGCGCGGCGAGATCGCCGGCGCCCTGGCTGATCTCGCCGGCGGCGCGAGCGACGTTGCCGGCGCTCGACTGGATGGTCGTGACCGTCTCGCCGAGATGACTGAGGGTCCCGTTGAGGTTCTGCTTGAGCTCGGCGAAAAGCCCGCGATAGTCGCCCTGCATGCGCCGCGTCAGGTCGCCCTCGCTGAGGCCCCCGAGCGCGCCGGCGAATTCGCCGAGCGCCTGCTCGACCAGGCCATTGATGCGGTTCATGCCGTCGGCGATCTGGGCCAATGCCTCGGGCTTGCCGGCGAGCGGCACGCGCCGCGAGAAATCGCCCTCGACGGCGGCGCTCACGACGGCTGCGACCTCGGCCGCGGCCGCGAGCTCATCGGTCAGTTCGAGCCATTCGACGGCGGTGCCGAGCCGCTCGCCGGCAGCGCCCGCGATCGGGCACAGCGACAGCGAGACGGTGCGGCGCCCGAGCGCGAAGCGCACGGCGCGGGCATCGCCGCCGACGGCCGCCGGTTCGCGCTGGACGGCGTCGATCACCCTGCCGAGCATGTCCTTGGCCGAGCAGCCCGGAAAGGCGAGGCGGAAATCCTCCTGCGCCTCGGCGAAGAACTTCAGCAGCGACTTGTTGACGTAGACGACGCGGTTTTGCGCATCGCAGACCATGATCTTGGTGCGGCAATCGTCGAGGGCGGCGCGGATGCGGGCGGCCTCGATCCCGGTTTCATGGACGCTCTTCAGCGCGCGCGCGAGGTCGCCGATCTCGTCGGCCCGCGTCAGCCCGGGAATCTCGCACGGCTCGCCCTGGGCCAGCCGCCCGAGCGCATGGTTCATCGCACCGAGCGGCCTGTGGACCGAGCGCGCCACCAGCCAGCCGATCCCGGCAATGGTGCAGAGCGCGCCGCCGCCCATGGCCAGCATCTGCGGCAGGGCGGAGCCGAGCAGCGCATCGGCCTCGGCCGCGCCGAGCTTGCCCTGCGCCACGAGGCCGCCGAGCCGGCTCGCCGCGATCGCATAGGCGATCGCCGCCACGGACCCCCCCGCGGCCGCGGCCGCGCCCGCGAACATCAGCGGCAGCCTGACCGACAATCTGGCAAAGGGATCCTGGCTGCGCATGTCGTTGGCGTTTCTTTCTTGGCGCGATATCCGTCTCGACCGTGACAGGGGGCTTCCCGCCCCCTTCGGCGGCCTTCAGTTCGCCCGCGCGGCCTTGACCATGGCCGGATCGACGCCGCCGTCGCGGATCACCGCGCCGAGGTCGAGCAGCGCCACGATGTCGGTGTCGAGCAGGACGAGACCCTCGATCAGGCCGTGCTCGTCGCGCTCCAGATCCGGCGCGGGCCGGACCGCGCTGACCGGCACGTCGACGATGTCGGACACCGAATCGACCAGTAGGCCGGCGACCTTGTCCTCGATGTCGACGACGACGATGACATGGGTCGCGGTCGCCTCGGTCTGGCCGAGGCCGATCGAGGTGCGCAGGTCGTAGACCGCGAGGATGACGCCGCGCAGGTTCAGCACGCCGCGCACATGCGGGGCGGCATGCGGCAGCGGCGTCGTCGTCTGCCAGCCCTTGATCTCGCGGACCATGCCGACATCGATGCCGAACGTCCGGTCGCCGACCTTGAAGGTGACGATGCGGCGGACGGAGGACTCCGCCTGGGCCGAGGAGAAGTGCTTTTCGCCGAGTTGAAGGGTCATGGTCATCCAGCCATTTTCAGTGCGGGAACAGGGAGACGGCCGCTGGACGCGGCGAGGCGGAGCATCGAATCGACGTCGAGGATCAGGGCGACGAGGCCGTCGCCGAGGATGGTGGCGGCGGAGGCGCCGTTGACCGTGCCGTAATTGCCTTCGAGGCTCTTCACGACGACCTGCTGCTGGCCGACGATCTCGTCGACCGCGATGCCGACATTGTCGCCGCGCTCGGTCTCGGCGATGATGATGATGTTCTCGTTGCGCGTGCCGGTGGAGCCCATCACCGCGCCGAGACGGTGCAGCGGCGTGACCTCGCCGCGCCAGCGCAGCACCTCCTGGCCGAAGGTGAGGTGCTCGATCGGCGTCGAGGCGAGATGCTGCGTCTCGATCACCGAGGCGATCGGGATGACGTAGCGGTCGTCGCCGCAGCGGATGACCATGCCTTCGAGCACCGCGAGCGTCAGCGGCAGGGCGAGCGTGAACTTGCAACCGCGGCCGGGTTCGGAATCGACCGAGATGCGGCCGCCGAGCGATTCGACGTTGCGGCGCACGACGTCCATGCCGACGCCGCGGCCCGAGACGTCGCTGACCACCTCGGCCGTCGAGAGGCCGGCTGCGAAGATCAGCTGGTCGATCTCCTCGGGCGCGAGCTTCTCGTCCTGGCCGACGAGGCCGCGCGAGCGCGCCTTGGCGAGCAGCCTGTCGCGGCCGATGCCGCGCCCGTCATCGGTGACGGAGATCACGATGCGGCCGGCGCGATGCTCGGCTACGAGCTTGATCACGCCCTCGGGCGGCTTGCCGGCGGCGATGCGGTCGTCCGGCGTCTCCAGCCCGTGATCCATCGAGTTGCGGATCATATGGGTGAGCGGATCGGCGAGTTCCTCGATGATCGTCTTGTCGACCTCGGTGTTCTCGCCCTCGAGCACGAGGCGGACCTCCTTGCCGAGCGTCTGGGCGAGCTCGCGCACCAGACGCGGCATGCGCTGGAACACGGCCTTCACCGGCTGCGCGCGCACCGCCATGACGTGGTCCTGCAGCTCGCGCGTCTGGCGCGACAGGGTCAGGATGCCCTCGGCGGTCTTGGCGTAGATGTCGTAGGGCAGCGAGCGGACGCATTCGACCAGCATCGACTGGGTGATGACGATCTCGCCGACGAGGTTCATCAGCTTGTCGATGCGGTCGAGATCGACGCGCACGCTGACGGCCTGGCGCTGGCGCGCCGCGGCGGCGTCGTTGGCCGGAGCGCGGGCGGGCGCGCGCGCGACCGGCGCGGCCTCGACGGGCGCAGCCGCGACCGGAACGGGCGCAGGCGCCACGACAACGGGCTTGGGCGCGATCTCGGGTTCGGGCGCGACGGCCGTCGCCGGGCCGAGCCTGGCCAGGATCGCCGACAGGTCGGCCGCGACATTGGCCGAGACTTCCGACGACGCCGCCAGGGCGACGGCGGCGGCCGTCGGCACGGGGGCGGGCGCATCGTCGTTCGCGGCCTCGACCGTCACGGTCTCGATCTCGAACTCCTCGGCCGCGAGCGTGAAGTCGAAGCGGCTGTAGATTTCCTCGACCGAGAGTTCGGTGCGCAGCATCACGGTGAAGCGCATGAAGCAATCGCTGACGTCGAGCGTCTCGAGCGACGGCACCTGGCTCAGGTCGCAGGTCACCGAGACGATGTCGTCGGCCGGCAGCGAACCGAGCACGACGCGCGGCTCGATCACGCGGCGGAACAGGTCGCTCTCGGGGCGGATCTTCAGGCAGATGTCATGGCCGGCCTTTGCGGGCGCAGCCTTGGCGGCCGCCGGCTCGTCGTCCCAGCCGGAATCGGCCGTCGCGGGCGGCGCGACGCCGGTCTTGGCTTCGACCATGGCGAGCAGGTTGCCGAGCGCGGCGATGCCGGGAGGCGCGTCGGAGGCGGCAGCGGCGGGCGCTGCCGGGGCAGTGGCCGGCGCCGCCGCTGCGGGAGCCGGGGCGGCCGCAGGCTGTGGCGCCTGGCCGACCTGCTCGAGCGCGGCCAGGAGGTCGGGGCGCGGCCTTGCCGGTTCGTCGTTGCGGGCGGCGGAGACCAGATCGGCGACCGCGTCCGAGCAGCGCAGGAACAGCGAGAACGGTGCATCCTCGATCGCGACACGGCCGGAACGGAGATGGTCGAGCGAGGCCTCGAAGACATGCGCGAACGACACCAGTTCGGTGCAGCCGAACGCGCCCGCGCCACCCTTGATCGAGTGGATCGCCCGGAAGGCGGCGTTGACGTCCTCTGGATCGGTCGAGCCCTCGTCGAGCGCCTGGAGCTTCATCTCCAGCGCGCCGAGAAGCTCCTCGCACTCCTGGAAGAAGGTCTGCTTGAGTTCAGCCAACGGATCCATGGGGCCGCCTCAGTTCTGGTAGCGCGCGACGAGGCCGAGCAGCGTATTGGGCTCGAAAGGCTTGACCATCCAGGCGCTGGCGCCGGCGCGGCGGCCTTCCGCCTTGATCTCCGCTCCGTTCTCCGTGGTCAGCACGATGATCGGCGTGTTCTGGCCGGCGGGCCTCGCCCGGCAGGCGCGGGTGAACTCGATGCCGTCCATGATCGGCATGTTCAGGTCGGTGATGACGACATCGGGCTTGAACTTGTCGAACTGGGCGAGCCCCTCCTCGCCGTTCTCGGCGGAAGCGACCTCGTGGCCGGCGTTCTTCAGCGTCAGGCAGAGCAGGCTGAGCAGGGTCTTGGTGTCGTCGATGGCCAGGATTTTCATCCGTATCACTCCAGAACGAGAGCGCTGTGAGCGGGATCGAACCCGATCGCCTGCAAGGATTGGCGGCATTCCGCCGAGGCCGCCTTCAGCGAGACCGAGAGGCCCTTGGCCTTCGCGCTGGCGGCGGCTGAATGGAGAAGCTGGATCCAGAGGCTCGGCAACGGCCCGGCCTCGGCGCATTCGACGCTGACGCTTTCCTTCTGCTCCAGCGCGACGAGCAGCTGGTTGCGGAAGGCCGCGGCCTCGGAGCGGCCCAGGAACGGCGGTAGGGAGACTGTGATGACCACGGCTGCGCGACCCATGAATGCTTCGCAGACGATCGCGCCAGAATGGTAAAAATTTCGCTAAGCCGTTCTCGGCCCGTCAACCTTTTGGGCGTTTCCGCAGCGGAATTGCGTCCTGGGGCTTTGGCTTCGGCTTGTGTCCGGAACGCTGCGCGCCCCGCTCAGAACATGCTGTTGCTGATCGCGCGCGGCACCAGCGAGATGCTGCCGCCGACTTCCTTGTATTTGCGCGGCACGTTGATCACGCCCGACAGATGGACCCAGAGATTGTTCGGCGAGATCGGCTTGGTGATGATCTCGTGCGCGCCGAGCTTGGCGGCATGGACGACCGAGCGCCGGTCCGGTCGCTCCATCATGACCAGCACCGGCGCCTTGGCGAAGGGCGAGGTCTTGAAGGAGCGCATCGAGGCCAGGCACTTCGTGCTGCCGGAATCGGGCAGGTCCCAGTCGAGAATGACGATATTGGGCTGTTTCTGGATGAACGTCGTCGCGGCCGATGCCAGGTCCGACGCCTCGAAGATGCGATGCAGTTGCGCCTGATAGAGCATCGTGCGGATGATCCGCCGGTAGTGCGGGCTGGGATCGATCAGCAGAACCGAGAGGTTCGGGAAGGATGGCGCGATATGCATGGCGCTTGATCGACCGGCTCACTCAACGCGACGAAACACACGAAAGGCACGACGGAATACATACAGGCGACGCGCAGGCGGGCGGGCCAAGGGCCGCGTCCTGTCTGCGCTCAGGTCTTCAGGCCGAAGCGGAAACCACCCCAGTGCCGGCCCTTGACCATGATCGGGGCCGACAGGTCTTCCATCACCAGGAACTGGCCGCCGCCCATGTCGCGGCGATAGGTCTGCAGCAGGAACGGCTTGCGGTTGCGCGCGGCCGCCAGGCCGGTGCGATCGTCGAAGATGCGCCGGTTGCGGCAGTTGGCGTTGTTCCAGACCGGATCGCGGCCCTGAGGCTGCGAGTACTTCCGGTTATGCGTCGGCAGGAAGCCGTTGCGGTCCACCGCCGCGCAGAAGACGATGCGGCCGTTGGTCGACAGGAGCTCTTCCTGGATCGGCGGCAGCAGCCGGTCGGTCAGCGCGACGAAGCGCGTCATGTGCTGGATCGGGTCCGAGCCCTCGACAGGCCGGTAGGCGTCGTCGAACAGGTCGCCCATCGCGATCTCGCCGCGCGCCAGCGCCTGCTCGAACAGCCCGCCGATCGTCGCGGCCGTCTCCATCGCGGTCGCGATCAGCTCGGACTGCGCGGTCCGCACGCCCGACGCGGCGATGGAGCCCAGGATCGCCTCGCTGATCGAGACCAGTTGGTCGGTGCGCTGCGAGGCGCGCTCCAGATTGACGCTGGAGGCGTCGACGCCGGCGACGAGCCCGCGCAGATCCTTGCCGACCTCGGCGAAGGCGACGGCGTTCTCGCGGGTCGGCGCCGAGATCGCGTCGATATTGCCGATCAGCCCGACGACCGACTTGCCGAAGGAATCGAGTTCGCCGAGCTGCAGCGCGATGCCCTGGCTCTGCTCGCTGGCGCGCCGCGCCGTCTCGGCGTTCTCCTGACTCTTATGCGCCAGCAGGTCCACGGCCTTGACCAGCGCGTCGAGCTGCCTGGCGCCGAGCGTCGTCGCCTCGCGGGTCTGCTCGGCGAGCTGCTTCACCGCCGCCGCGATCACGGCGAAACCTTTTCCAGCCGCGCCGCTGCGGGCGGCCTCCACGCCGGCATTGATCGAGAGCAGCTGGATTTCGCGGGTGATCGACTGGATCGCGTCGCTGGAGGCGCGCGCCTTGTGCGCCTCGCCGACGGCCTCGGCGAGCGCCGAGGCCAATGTCGCCGCGCCCTGCGTCAGCGCCTCGATGTCGGACTGCGCCACGTTGAGCCCGACCTTGACCGCGTCGGTGACGCGGGCGAGCCCGCTGCGGACCACGGAGGCCGTCTGCTGCGCGCCCTCGGCCGCCTGCTCGATCGAACGGTTGGCGAGCGAAACCTGCTCGACCGCGACGACGAGCCGGTGCAGCCCGTCGGTCTGGCCTTCGAGCTGACGCGTGACGTCGCCGATGCTGCCGGAGATATCGGTAATCTCCGCGCCGAGCTTGCCGAAACGCTCGGCGATCTCCCGCACCGCACGCGCAGCGCCCGCCTCGGCCGGCATGTCTTCGTTGGCGGGCTCGGGCGCCTTGACGGCGTGCGCTTGCATGATGGCGGGCTTCCGAAGGCTATGGGCAAGCTAACTCTAGGCAAAACGCGGTAAACCCGCGGTTAATGAGACGGATCGCGCAAGAAAGGACGTTTCGCGCAGCTCGAGGCTGCGCACGCAAGGTATCGCCGGACGGCAGCAGGATCGCGCCGGAGGCGGCCACGATCGGCACGAGGCCGAGCCAGTCGCTGACGAGCGGCCGTTCCCCCAGCATCGGCAGGACAGGCCGAGCAGCGGAACAAGGAGATGCGGGCGCGATTGTGCCGGCGCGTGATTATGCCGCGACGCCGCGCCGTCATGCGAAACCGGGCGCTACATCGCACCTGCTCTGCATCACGCCGATCGTCGCCGACGAAAAAATCGTCGCCTTCGCATCGAGCCGATGCATCCGCGGTCGCGCCGTGCGATTACCGCAACGGTAACGCCGGCGCATACGCCGCCGCCCCTCGGAGGATGTCATGACGAACGCGACTTCGTTTTCCCGCCGCTCGCTGATCGGATTCGGCGCGGCCGCCATCGCGGTCTCGGCCGCGCCGAAGGTCTGGGCCCAGGCTGCCGCGCCCGCGCCGGCCGCCGGCCCCTTCTCGCTGCCCAAGCGCGCCTACGAGGCCGCCGCGCTCGAGCCCCATATCGACGCGACAACGATGGATATCCACTACAGCCGCCATCACGCCGCCTTCGTCGCCGGACTGAACGGCGTCGCCAAGGACCATGGCGTCGTGGCCTCGACCCCGCTCAACAAGCTCCTCGGCGACCTCATGTCGGTGCCGGAGGCCGTGCGCACCCCGGTCCGCAACGCCGGCGGCGGCCATGCCAACCACACCATGTTCTGGGAGGTGATGGGCCCGAACGCCGGCGGCGCGCCGACCGGCGACGTCGCGGCCGCGATCACCAAGGACCTCGGCGGCTTCGACAAGTTCAAGGCCGATTTCGAGGCGGCGGGCCTGCGCGTCTTCGGCTCCGGCTGGGTCTTCGTCACGGTCGCCAGCGACGGCAAGCTCGCGCTGATCACCAAGCCCGGCCAGGACAACCCGCTGATGGACAAGCAGATGCCGCTCTTCGGCAACGATGTCTGGGAGCACGCCTATTACCTGAAATACCAGAACCGTCGCGCCGACTATCTCAAAAGCTGGTGGAACACGGTCAACTGGGCCAAGGTCAACGAGCGCTATGCCGCCGCCAAGGCCGGCAAGCTGACGGTCTAGGCTCGGATTGCATGAATTTGATCGCGCCCGGCCGTGAGGCCGGGCGTTTGCATTTCGGGGCTTGGTCGCGGACAGCCGGTCTATTCGGCGATCACGCTGACATGCGCGGCGGCCACCCGCCAGCCTTCGGGGAACTTGATCCAGCTCTGGCTCTGTCGCCCGACCCGTCCGGCCATGCTGTCGCGCCGGAACAACGTGTTAGCGGTGGCGAAAGCATCGCCATAGGTCGTGATCACCGTGCGTTCGATCGTGCGCGTGACCCCGACCGGCGAGCGCGCCGCGCGAAAGGCCGCGATCTCGGCATAGCCGTAAAGATTCTCTGCCACGCCGTAGCGCACCGTCTCCGGCGCATTCCTGAACAGCGTGTCCAGCACCGCGACGTCGTTCGTCGTCAGCGCCTTCTCATAGGCCGCGAAGGCGGCCTCGACTTCGGCGAGCACCGCGGGATCGTTGATTTTCATGATGATCCTTCGAACCTTTGCCATTCCGGGGTTTCGCAGACCGAAGAACCCGGAACCGACGACCGGGTCAACACGGGAAGCCATCGCGAGCGCGCCGCATTTGCCCGGTTGAGCGGTCCAAAGCCATAGAGCCGTCGCTCCTGCCAGGATCGAGCGACGGAGACTGTTTCTCCCAACGCGGCTGTTGCATAGTCGCGGCCGGGAAGCGCAACGCCGCTTCGGGATTCGGGGAGCACACGATCATGAAGACAGTTTTCGCGGCGGCCGTCCTGGTCGCGACCGCCTCTGCCGCCGGAGCCCAGCAGCTCGCGCCGAGCCCGACGCTCGACGCCATCAAGGCGCGCGGCAACATCGAATGCGGCGTGCATCTGGGCCTGCCGGGCTTCTCCTTCGCCGACGACAAGGGCGAGTGGACCGGGCTCGACGTCGATTATTGCCGGGCGCTCGCCGCGGCCGTGCTGGGCGACGCCAGGAAGGTCAAGTTCACGCCGACCTCGGTGCAGCAGCGTTGGCCGATCCTGCAATCGGGCCAGGTCGACCTGCTCTCGCGCAACTCGACCATCACCTTCTCGCGCAACGCCACGCTCGGCCTGAACTTCCAGGGCATCAACTTCTACGAGGGCCAGACCTTCATCGTCCGCAAGGCGACCAACGCGAAGTCGGCTGCCGATCTCGACGGCGCCTCGGTCTGCGTCGCCGCCGGCTCGACCGAGGAGAAGAACGCCTCCGACTGGTTCCGCGAGCGCAACCTCAAGGTCACCATCACCAACTTCCAGAAGAACGACGACGCGATCACGGCCTATGATTCCGGCCGCTGCGACGCCTATACCGCCGGCGTCGGCGCGCTCGCCGGCCAGCGCGTCAAGCTCAAGGTCCCCGGCGACCACATCATCCTGACCCAGCCGATCTCGAACGATCCGCAGGGCCCGGTGACGCGCTGGGGCGACGATCGCTGGCAGACCATCGTGCGCTGGGTGCTGAACGGCCAGATCGCCGCCGAGGCGCTCGGCGTCACCGCCGCCAATGTCGACGAGATGAAGGCGAACTCGAAGAACGCCGAGGTCCGCCGCCTGCTCGGCGCCGAGGGTGGTTTCGGAGCGATGCTCGGCCTGTCCAACGACTGGATGTACAACGCCATCAAGCAGGTCGGGAACTATGGCGAAAGCTATGAGCGCACCGTCGGCATGGGCTCGACCCTGAAGCTGGAACGCGGCCAGAACCAGCTGTGGACCAAGGGTGGGCTCCTGTTCACGCCGCCCTTCCAGTGAGAGCGGTCGCTCTGTCATTCCGGGGCATGCCGCAGGCATGAACCCGGAACCCCACGACCGGGTCGTTCGGCGGGTAACCGTTTCAAGCACTCACCCGGTCGCGGGTTCCGGGTTCTTCGCTGCGCGAAGCCCCGGAACGACATGAAGTTCGTTGGATCGAGCCGGCCCATCGTGACCAAAGCCATCGCCCTCATCAACGACAAGCGCGTCCGCGACTGGATCTACCAGGCCGCGGTCGTGGTCGGGCTCGTCGGCCTGACCGTGTTCTTCGTGCGCAACGCCTCGGAGAACATGGTCAAGGCCGGCATCGCCTCGGGCTTCGACTTCCTCTGGCGCACCTCGGGCATCGACGTGCCCTTCGTCCTGACCAGCTACACCCAGGCCGACAGCATCTTCCGCCTGTTCTGGGCCGGCGTCGCCAACACCATGCTGGTGACCGTGATCGCGATCGTGCTGGCGACCGCGCTCGGCTTCGTGCTCGGCATCGCGCGGCTCTCCTCGCACTGGCTGCTCTCGACCATCGCCGGGGCCTATATCGAGTTCGTCCGCAACATCCCGCTGCTGTTCTTCGTGCTGTTCTGGTATTTCGGCGTCATCGCCGCCCTGCCCGCCCCGCGCGACAGCGTGAATCTCCTAGGCATCGCCTTCCTCAACAATCGCGGTCTGACGATCCCGCTGCCCGATGCGCCGGGCAATTTCCAGTGGGCGCTCGGCGCGATCCTGCTGGCGGCGCTCGTCCACTGGCTCTTCCTGCGCTGGGCGCGCCGACGCCAGGCGCTGACCGGCCGGTCGCCGCCGGTCATCCGCGTCGGCATCGTCCTCATCGTGATCGTGCCGGTCATCGCCATCGCCTGGGCGAGCCTCGCGACGCGCTGGGATGTCCCCGTGCTGCGCGGCTTCAACTATCGCGGCGGCTTCGTCGTCATCCCGGAATTCGTGGCGCTGCTGGCGGCGCTCGTCACCTACACCGCCGGCTTCATCGCCGAGATCGTGCGCGGCGGCATTCAGGCCGTGCCGCACGGTCAGATCGAGGCGGCCTCCGCGCTCGGCCTCCAGCGCGGGAAGATCCTGCGCCTCGTCACCATCCCGCAGGCGCTGCGGGTGATGATCCCGCCGATGACGAACCAGTATCTCAACGTGCTGAAGAACTCGTCCTTCGGGGCGGCGATCGCCTATCCAGACGTGGTTAGCCTGTTCATGGGCTCGGCGCTGAACAACACCGGCCAGGCGATCGAGATCATCGCGATGACGCTCGCGGTCTATCTCGTCATCGGGCTCGCGGTCTCCGCCTTCATGAACTGGTACAATGCCCGCATCGCGCTGGTGACGCGATGAACGCCGCGAGCCTTACCCTCTGGCGTCACCGCCTCTTCGCCACGCCTGCGACCGCGGCCGGCACGCTGGTCATCGGGCTCGCCCTCGCCTGGATCACAGTCCCGATGATCCGCTGGGCGCTGATCGACGCGACCTGGACCGGCACGACCCGCAACGATTGCGCACCGGGCGGGGCCTGCTGGGTCTTCGTCAAGGCCCGTTTCGGCCAGTTCATGTACGGGCTCTATCCGCCGGACCAGCGCTGGCGCGTCGACCTGACCGGCATCGCGTTCGCGCTGTCGGGCGCCGCGATCATCCTCGCGCCGAAGCGCTTCAAGCTGAAGCTCGGCATCGCCGCGCTGGTCGTGCTGCCTCCACTCGGCATCTGGCTGCTCGCCGGCGGCTACGGCCTGCGCCCCATCGAGACCCGCGAATGGGGCGGGCTGATGCTGACCCTGTTCATCTCGGTCTATGCCAGCCTGATCGCGATCCCGCTCGGCATCCTGTTCGCGCTCGGGCGGCAGTCGAACCTGCGCGTCATCCGCCTCGTCAGCGTCATCTTCATCGAGTTCTGGCGCGGCGTGCCGATCATCGCGGTGATCTTCCTCGCCTCGCTGCTCTTGCCGCTGATCCTGCCGGGCGGCATCGGCGTCGACCGGCTGGCGCGGGCCGTGATCGGGCTCGGCCTCGTCATCGCCGCCTATATGGCCGAGGCCGTGCGCGGCGGACTTCAAGCCCTGCCGGCCGGCCAGCGCGAGGCCGCGACCGCGCTCGGCCTGACCTACTGGAAGGCGACGGGGCTGATCGTGCTGCCCCAGGCCCTGCGCATCTCGCTGCCGGCAATGACCAACGAGTTCATCGCGCTGGTCAAGAACACGACGCTGGTGCTCGTCGTCTCGATCCTCGATCTGCTCGGCATCGCCCAGGCCTCGCTCGCCGACCCGGCCTGGGTCGGCATGAACATGGAGGCCTATGTCTTCTCCGGCGGCATCTACTGGCTGATCTGCTTTGCGCTCTCGCGCTGGAGCCGCGGGCTGGAGCGGCGGCGCTGACCGCTCAAGGCTGGCGGCCGATCAGCCGGTCCTCGACGTTCTGGAGGTGCCGGCGCATGCCATCGGCCGCGACCGCGGCCTCGCGATGGGCGATGGCGTCGACGATGCGCTCATGGTCGGCGAAGCTGTGATGATCGGCGGGCGGCCTGAGATGGCTCGGGCGCGGCCGGCCCCAGGTCACGGCCCGCCGCACCGCGTTCAGCGTCTCCAGCAGCGCGAGCAGGATCGGGTTGTGCGCGGCTTCCGCGATCTGGTGGTGGAAGCGCGCGTCGTAGGCCTCGTATTCGCGCCAGGTTCCGGCCGCGCGGCAGGCGGCGTTCAGCTCCGCCAGCGTCGCGATCTCCATCGCCGTGGCGCTGATCGCCGCGAGCCGGGCGAGTTCCGGTTCGAGGCCGATGCGCGCCCGCATCACCTGCAGAGGGTTGCTGCGCTCGGCGAGGTCGGCGATGTCGAGGAGCTGCGGCGGGCGCGGGCCGATGAAGGTGCCCTTCCCCACCTGTCGCCAGAGCCGCCCCTCGCGCTCCAGCACGGCGAGGCTGCGGCGCAGTTCGGTGCGCTTGACGCCGAGCAGTTCGGCGAGCTCGCGCTCGGGCGGCAGCCGCCCGTCATCGGGCAGTTCGGCGGCGGCGAGATAGCCCGAGAGCTGCGTCAGCACGCCCGACATGGCGAGCGAGGGGGAGGCGTCGACTTGTCTGTCCAGCATGCGTGACCGGGCCCAACCGAGAACGATCCTTGATTTCACGGATTTGCGGCGATTGCAACCATTCAAGGATTGGTTGGCGCGATTTGGCGGATTCTGTCGATTTTGGTGCGCTGCAACGCGCATTTTCGGCCTTGACAGGATCAATAGGCGCTCTGACAGTGGCCAAAATCGAATTGGTTGCGACCATAAGCGGCAATGAACAAGAACGCTCTGGGAGGAGCATTGAAATGAAAGCGCCAGGAAGAAGGCTGTCCACAGCTCTGTACGCCGTCGCGATCGCCGCCGCCTTGTCGGCGGGATCCATGGTCGCGCAGGCGCAGGAGAAGATCCGCATCGCGCTCGGCGACGTGCTCTCGACCGAGACGCTGTCGATGATCATCGCGCTGGAGCGCGCCAGGGAGAAAGGCGTCGACTATCAGGTCACGCATTTCGCCAAGGAGGACCTCGCGATCCAGGCCGTGATCAACGGCCAGGCCGATCTCGGCATCGGCACGCCCTACGCCGTGGTGCAGAAGAGCAAGGCCCCGCTGCGCATCCTCTTCCAGGGCACGAGGCTGGTCTTCTTCCCCGTCGTCGACAAGTCCTACAAGAGCTGGAAGGACATGAACGGCCAGCCGATCGCCTTCCATGCCCGCGCCACCGGCACCGAGGCGATCGGCAACATCATCGCCAAGCGCGAGGGCATCCAGTTCGGCGACCGCTCCTATGTGCCGGGCTCCGAGAACCGGATCATCGGCATGATGAAGGGGCAGATCAAGGCGACGATCGTCGATCTCGCCAACAAGAATCTGCTGCTGGAGAAGGCCGGCGACCGCTTCCATGTCCTGCCGGGCGTCTCGCAGCCGGCGTCGGACGAAACGCTGTTCGGGCAGATCGACTGGATCAAGAAGAACGAGGCCAAGGTCGACATCGTCGTCACCGAGTTCATGCGGCTGTGGGCCGAGATGGCCGCAAATCCGGCGGTGATCGAGCAGGAGCGCGCCAAGCGCAAGCTGATGGCCGACCAGCCCAAGGAGGTGCTGGAAGGCATAACCAGGTTCTACACCATGGCGACCAAGGAAGGCATCTTTGCGCCGGGTGGCGGCAACGCCGAGGTCGCGGCGGCCGATTTCGAGTTCTATGTCGAGGCCGGCCAGATGCAGGGCCCGGCCAAGGACCTCAAGGTCGAGGACTTCTGGTATCTCGCGCCGCTCGACCGCGCCCGCAAGGCGCTCGGCAGCTGAAGCAATGTCGATTTCGCTCGGAAGCACCGCCGTCACCCCGGGCTTGACCAGGGATCCGTCATCGAGCGCCGTCCTGCCCTATGATGGATCCCGGATCGGCGCCGCTTCGCGGCTTGTCCGGGACGACGGGGTTTGTCTTCCGGCCGCCTTTCGCACCGAGTGAGGCTTCCCTTGCAGACCTCCGAACTCGCTCCCGCCTTGCCGACGCTGCGCCGGACGCCCGCGCGCAACTGGCGCGACCTCGCTGTCCATCCGCTCGCGCTGCGGCTGGTCTCGTTCTCGATCGCTCTGGCGCTCTGGGAATATGCCGGCCGGATTCCGCTCAGTCCGGCCTTCCCGACCTTTATCGAAACGCTCGCGGGCCTGAAGAGCCTGGTCGTCGACGGCAGCCTGTTCAAGGCCTTCCTGATCACGCTCTATCCGCTCGTCATCGGACTGGCCGTCTCGGTCGTGCTCGGCGTCTCGCTCGGCGTGCTGATGGGTTTGCACGAGCCGTCCGAATGGCTGATCGCGCCGCTGTTCATCATCGCGCAGGCCGCGCCGCTCGCCGCGCTGATCCCGATCCTGACCTTCGCCTACGGCATCGGCCTGACCGCCAAGATCATGACCGTCTGCATCATGGCGATGCCGGTGATCGTGCTGAACACGCTCGGCGCGGTGCGCAACACGCCGCAATCGCTGCTGGAGATGAGCCGGTCCTTCCTCGCCACGCGCAGCCAGTCCATACGCCGCGTCATCCTGCCGGCGGCGAGCCCGATGATCTTCGCAGGCCTCCGGCTCGGCTGCGCCGCCGCCTTCATCGGCGTCATCCTCGCCGAACTGCTGATCACGCCGACCGGCATCGGCGACCTGATCTCCTACAACCAGTCGGTCGCCGACTACCCTAAGATGTATGCGGCGATCCTCTCGATCATCCTGTTCTCGGTGCTGTTCATCGAGGCGCTGGAGCGGATCGAACTCACGCTGTTTCGACCGGAGGTACGCGCATGAACGCCGGCCAAGCCATGGTTTCGCCGCTCGAGGCGAAGGGCCCCGCGCCGATCGCGACGCGTCCTGTCGTCGAGGTCCGCAACGTCTCGAAAACCTATCCCGGCGGCGTCGAGGCGCTGAGCGGCATCTCGCTCGATTTTCCCGAGGGTAAGCTGACGACGCTGCTCGGCCCTTCCGGCTGCGGCAAGACGACCTTGCTCAAGATCATCGCCGGGCTGATCCCGCATAGCGGCGGTCAGGTTCTAGTCGACGGCAGGGAGGTCGCGGGACCGGGGCCGGAGCGGGCCTTCGTCTTCCAGGATTTCGCGCTGATGCCCTGGGCCAGCGTGATGCGCAACGTCGCCTTCGGGCTCGAGTTGCGCGGCGTCGCCCGCTCCGAGCGCGAGGCCGCGGCCGAGCGCCACATCGCCCGCGTCGGACTGAAAGGCTTCGAGCAGAAATTCCCGCACGAACTCTCCGGCGGCATGCGCCAGCGCGTGGGGCTGGCCCGCGCGCTGGCGGTCGACGCCAAGGTCGTGCTGATGGACGAGCCCTTCTCGGCCGTCGACGAGCAGACGCGGCGCAAGTTCCAGGAGGAGCTGCTCGAACTCGTCGCCAACGAGGGCAAGAGCTTCATCTTCGTGACGCATTCGATCGAGGAGGCGGTCTACGTCTCCGACCGGATCGCGCTGCTGTCGCGCCGGCCGAGCCGCGTCTCGGCGATCATCGAGCCGAAGATCTCGCGCGAGGGCGACCCCGAGAAGATCAGGCGCGATTCAGGCTACCTCGATGTCGTCGAGGAGATCTGGCAGCAGCTCAAGCATTATCTGGATTGATCGCCATGGTGATTTCGGGCTTCCGCCTGCCGATGGCGGCCGCGCTTCTGGTCTGGGCCGTGCTCTGGGAGATCGCCGGCCGCACCGACGCCGGCTTCATCCTGCCGCCGCTCTCGCGCATCGTCTGGCGCGTCTTCGAGATCGTGCCGACGGCGTCCTTCCTGGAAGCGCTGCTGATCACGGGGCGCAGCTTCATCCTCGGCAACCTGATCGCGATCGGCGCCGGCGTTCCGCTCGGCATCCTGATGGGTCGCTCGGTCATCGCCGACCGGCTGCTGCTGCCCTGGGTCAACCTGTTCCTCTCGGCCCCGCTCAGCGCGCTGGTGCCGGTCATCATGGTGCTGTTCGGGCTCGGCGAGACCACGATCGTGCTGACCGTCGTGCTGTTCTCGGTATGGATCATCGTCCTCAACACCCGCGCCGGCGTGCGCGGCATCTCGCCATCCCTGGTCGAGATGGCGCGCAGCTTCGGGGCCAACCCATGGCAGGCCTTCGGCAAGATCTATCTCTGGGCGGCGCTGCCCGAGATCCTGGCCGGAATCCGGCTCGGCATGATCCGCGCCGTCAAGGGCGTCGTCATCGGGCAATTGCTGGTCTCGGTCGTCGGCTTCGGCACCCTCTTCGAGATCTACCAGTCGCATTTCCTGATGGAGCACTTCTGGGCGCTGCTTCTGGTGCTCTTCGCCTTCGCCTTCACCCTCAACGAGGGGCTGGCGCGGCTCGAACGCAGCGTCGGCTACTACGCCGCCTCGCGCTGAGCGCTTTTCACCCTTCACCACCACCGGCCTGAGCCAATAGAGGACCCGACACCATGAATATCGCCACGCCCCAGAGCCATGTCGTCCAGGCTCCCGCGCCCGTCTCGGTGTCCGTGAAGGGGACGCAGAACCGCTTTCCGATCCACCGGATCTACTGCGTCGGCCGCAACTACGCCGCCCACACCATCGAGATGGGCGGCGACCCCAATCGCGAGGCGCCGTTCTTTTTCCAGAAGAACCCCGACAGCGTCGTCCTGGACGACGGCGACTTCCCCTATCCGCCGCGCAGCAGCAACGTCCATCACGAGATCGAACTGGTCGTGGCGCTGGCCAAGGGCGGCAAGGATATCCCGATCGAGCGCGCGCTCGACCACGTCTACGGCTATGCCGTCGGCCTCGACATGACACGGCGCGACCTGCAGGACGAGTGCAAGAAGGCGGGCCGACCCTGGGAGATCGGCAAGGCCTTCGAGCATTCGGCGCCGATGACCGAGATCGTCCCCGCGAGCACGATCGGCCACCCCGAGAACGGCGCGGTCTGGCTGAAGGTCAACGGCGAGACGCGTCAGCAGGGCGACCTCAACCACATGATCTGGAAGGTGCCGGAGATGATCTCCTACCTTTCCGGCCTGTTCGAGCTGCAGCCCGGCGACCTGATCATGTCGGGCACGCCGTCCGGCGTCGGCGCGGTCGTGCGCGGCGACGTGATGGAAGGCCATATCGAGGGCGTGGGTACGCTGACCACGAAAGTCGTCTGATCCGCTCTCGCGGCGCTGGTGGGGGCGGCAGGACTCGAACCTGCAACCAGACCGTTATGAGCGGTCGGCTCTAACCATTGAGCTACGCCCCCAGGCCCGGCTTTCGGCGCGCCGCTCGATACCACACGACCGGCGCGCAGAGCCAGCGTCGCGGCCGCGAAAAAGCGCGTCGCCACTCGGCGGCGGCGTGGGGCCGCCGGCCGGCATTCAAGGCGGCTAGCCGCGCTGAAGCCTCCGGCGGCGGCGCAAGGGCGCCAGCACGTTGACCTCGAGCGCGCCGATGGTCGTCGCCGCCATGGCGGCGATGCAGATCGCCCATTTCGAATAGGTTTCCATCGCGCCTTCGATCTGGATGGCATGCACCGCGCTGGCGCCGACGATCGCGACCGCGAGCGCGCTGTGCAGGATCCGCCAGAGCTGGTAGGAGAACCGCAATCTGCGACGGGTCGCGGCCAGCGCGGCCGTCAGCGCGAGGCACCACAGGCCGATCACGCCGTAGAGCGAGAATGGCGTCGGCGCGACCAGCAGCAGCGCGTCGGTCACGTCGTCGGGACTGTAGGCATAGAGCGCGCCGACATGCAGGGCGACCATAACGACGATCGCGATCCCGCCCCGGCGATGCCAATCGACGCCGTTTCGCAGCGACGGCAAAGACGGCGACGCCACCATCAGAAGCGGCTGCACGAAGAGCAGGCTCAGCGCCACGACACCGGCCATGCCGCCGGTGATCCAGAGAAATTCGCGCCCCTTCTGCAACGGGCTTGCGGCGGCGACGGCGACCGGCACGACCGCGATGGCCGTCATGACGATCCAGGCCGAGATTCGCCAGGCCGCGACCCGCCCGCGCCCGTCAGCTTCGGCGCGGCTCATTCGAGGCGGTCGGCGCCAGAACGAAATCGGCCGTTATGCTCTTGTCGTACCGGCTGCCCAGGACCGGGCGCAGGAACAGTGTCGCGAAGCCCGGATCGTCATAGGCGATATGGATGTGGGGCTGCCCGAACTGCGGCACGATCGGCGAAATCTCCAGCCTGTAGCGCCCGTCCTGGCCGGTCATCACGCTGCCGCGATTGCTCGGCTCGCGCTCCCCGCCCCGCTCGGTCGCGGCCCAGATCTGAACCCGGATGTTGGACAGCGGCGCGCCGGTGCCCGCCCTGCGGACCACGCCCGACGCGACGAATCCGGTCCCGAGATTCTGCACGAGCGGCGCATTGGCGATGTAGTTGTTGGCGCCGCCGGGCATGGTCGCGGTCGGCGAAAACGAGCCGCCCGCCGGCGCCTGCGCGGCGGCGGGCCCGACGAGGCGCGGCAGCCATGCCGTGGCGCCGGCCGCGGCGGCGCCGATCAGAAGCCCTCTGCGATTAGCCTGAATGAGTGTTCCGGTCATTGGCTGGTCCTCGCGATCCCTGTGACGTGAGGTGAGGTCGAGCAGGCGGCAAAGCAGCGATGCGCCTGCTCCGTCAGGCCCTCATGAACAGTCAATCTACCGAAGAGGTGCCGTCCAAGTCCACCGGCGGAGGCCGCGACGGGGGCGGAATGCGATCACCATCGCGTCATGCGCCCCGGCTCAGGCGCGCACGAGAAAAGCCAGCCTGTCGCCGACCATTCCAAAAACAGGCATGCCGCCGCTCAGCGGAGCGGCGGCATCCCGTCGATGAATTCCAACCCCGCTCAGGCGGCGCGCGCCACCATTTCGCCGTCCTCGTGCTCGGCGACATGCCCCTCGCGGAACTTGAAGCGGCCGATATGCTCGGTGAGGGCGCGGGTCTGCTCGTCGGTCAGCGCCAGCGCCGCATTGGTCTCCTCGACCAGCGCCGCGTTCTGATGCGCCATGGTGCCGATGCCGTCGATCTCGTTGCTGATCGTCGAGACGTCGTTGGCCTGGCTGCGGGCGGTGAGCGAGATGCCGTTCATCAGCCCGGTCAGGTCGTTCACGGAGGACACGATCGCCTCGAACATCGCCGACGTCTCCTCGACGAGGCCGACGCCGACCTGCACGTCGCCATGGGCGGCCTGGACGAGTTTCTTGACGTCGTTGGAGGCGTCGGCCGAGCGCTTGGCCAGGCTGCGCACCTCAGAGGCGACGACCGCGAACCCGCGCCCCGCATCGCCGGCCCGCGCCGCTTCCACCGCCGCGTTGAGCGCCAGCAGATTGGTCTGGAAGGCGATCTCGTCGATCATCGCGATGACCTCGGAGATCTTGTTGGACGAGCTTCTGATGCGCTGCATCGCTTCCAGCGCCGAGGCAACGACCTTCTCGCCCTGCTGGGCGCGAGCCTCGGCGCCCTCCGCCATGCCCATCGCCTGGGCGGCTTCGCTCGCGGTCTTCTTGACCGTCCCGGCGAAGGCGCCGAGCTGGTTCGTCGCCATCGAGACGGCGTTGCTCTCCTCGCTGGTGCGCTCGGCGAGGTCGGTGACGCCGTCGAGGATTTCCGAGGTCGCGCTGCGCACCGCCGAAACGGTGTCCGAAAGCCGCGCCAGCGTGCTCTCGAACTCGTCGGCAAGGCCGTTGGCGCCGGTCTTGAGTTCGGCGAAAGCGCCTTGGTACATCCCCTTGACACGCGTCGAAAGATGCCCGGCCGAGAGCTCGCCCAGAACCTCGCAGGTTTCGGACAGGCCTGTCTGCACGGTTTCAAGCAGCGTGTTGACCGCCTCGGCGAGCGAATTGAGCTCGGCGTCCGCGAAGGTCGCGGCGACGCGCTGGCTGAAGTCGCCGGCCGCGGCCGCGCTGACCACGGCGCCGAAGGCCGCGCCGAGCTCCTGCATCATCTCGCGGCGCTGCTCCCGGGCGCGCAGATCGTCATCGATCTTGGCGGCCTCGGCGGCGCGCAGCGCCACCGCATTGTCGCGGAAGAGCAGCACGCTCCTGGAGATGTCGGAGATCTCGTCGTTGCCCTTGGCGTCGACCACGGTTTCGAGCTGGCCGTCGGCGATCGCCCGCGTCGCCGACCAGAGCCGGTTGAGGCGGCCGACGATCATGGGGCGGACATAGAGCAGCGACAGCACCAGCGCCACCAGCAGCGAGCCGACGCCGATCGCGCCGAGCCACATCTTGCTCTGCTCGATCAGGGCCGAGGTCGAGGCGCTGGCGGCGACCGCCTCGGAGCGGGCGGATTTGACGAGCTTGTCGACCTCGGCGCGCATCGCCGCGGCCGCCTGGTCGACCTCGCGCAGGCCGGCATTGATCGCGTCCTGCGTGACAATGTCGCGCTGTCGGACCTCGACCACGCCGCTCGAGCCCTCGCCGACATCGATGACGGCGTTGATGGTGCGGGTTCGCGCGGTATTGGGCGCGATCTTGTCGGCGGCGACCATGTCCCTGCGGATGCGGATCACGACCGCGTTGAAACGCTCGCGCGCGATGCCGAGCTGGGACTTGTCGGCGATCTGCACGACCTCGCGAAGCAGGCCGATCAGCTCGTTGACCTGCGCCTCCAGCTTGCGGGCGAGGTCGAAGGCCGGGAACTCGCGCTCGTTCAGCGTCTTGAGCGAATCGTCCAGCTCGGCGCCGGTCAGCCCCTTCACGCTTTCGATGCCGAGCACGACGTTGAACTGGCGCTCGTCGGCCTCGGTGCCGACCGCCTTGACGAAGTCTTCGCGGACCTTGTTGAGCTGCTCGAGCGAGGTCGCCATCTCGGCCGCGTTGCGCAGCCTTTCTCCGGTCAGGTCGTTGATGTCGTTGATCTGGCGCGACAACTCGTCGACCGCCTTCTGGACGGGCTTCATGTCGACGCCGCCGACCTGACCCACGCGCCGGATCAGATCGAACTGCCTGGCCTCGATCGCATCGAGCTCGGAGGTCAGCTTGGCGCGCTGCTGCACGGACTGGACACTCATGAAGCGCGGCGCCAGCGCCGTCGACTGCGTCGCGGCCTGGGAGAGTTCGAGCGCAGCCTCCACGGTGGGCATCTTGCGCTCGACCATTTCGCCGACCGTCAGGTTGACGCGGTCGTAGGAGAGCCAGGCGACGGCCGACGCCACGAGCGTCAGCGTGGTCAGGACGCCGAGCGCGGCGTAGATGCGCGCGGCGATGCCGATGCGCAGCGGCGCGCGCTGGCGCGTCGGCTTCTTGGCCTTCGTCATGTTACTCTCCGGAATGCAACGCGGAAGATGAGGCTCAGGCGGTCAGCGAGGTGACCGACTTGAACTTGCCGTCGGAGCCGATCACCGTCAGATAGACGTCGTCGGAGCCGCGGTTGTCGTTCGGGCCGAAGGTCATCTTGAACCCGCCGAAGTCGTAGGAGCCGTTGGTCAGGGCTTCCATGAAGGCCTTGCGCGTCGGCTCCTTGCCGGCCTTTTCCAGCGCCGCGATCACGGTGCGGCCGACGAGATAGCCTTCGAGCGAGACGAAGCCGGGCTTCTTGTCCGCGGCCGCGCTGGCGGCGAGCGCGGCCTGATAGGCCCTGACCACCGGGATCGAGGCGTCGCTCGGCAGCGGGACGACCTGGGTGACGTAGACCCCGGCGCCGGCGTCGCCGAGTTCGGCGGCGAGCGCGTCCGACCCGACGAAGGAGATGTTCATGAACACCGGCTCGAACTTCACCTGCTTGCACAGCTTGATGAACTCGGCGCAGGGCTTGTAGGGGCCGACCATGACGACGGCTTCCGGATTGGCCTTGCGGATTTCGAGCAGGGCGGAACGGACCGCGACCGTGTTGCGCTCGAAGGTGCCCTCGGCGGCGAGGGTCATCTTGCGCGCTTCCATCGCCTTCTTGACGCCGGCGAGACCCGCGCGGCCGAAGGCGTCGTCCTGATAGAAGATCGCGATCCTGGAGAAGCCCTTGTCCTTGACGAGGCGCTCGATCCAGACCTCGGTCTCCTGGAAATAGGAGGCGCGGACGTTGACGACATGCGGCAGATAGGGGTCGCGCAGGCCTTCCGCGCCGGTGAAGGCGCCGATGAAGGGCAGGCCGGCCTCCTTGGCGATCGGGTGGGCGGCCATCGCCGTCGGGGTGCCGACCGGCCCGACGAGAGCGAAGACGTCCTTGGCGATCAGCGCCTTGGTCGCCTCGACCGACTTTCCGGGCTCGTAGCCGTCGTCCTGCGTCATCAGTTCGAGCTTGCGCCCGCCGACGCCGCCCTTGGCGTTGACCTCGGCGAAGGCGGCCGTCAGGCCGTCGCGCATGCCCAGACCCAGCGCGCTGGCGGGCCCCTCGAACACCGCCGCCTGGCCGAGCACGATCTTGTCTGCCGTCACGCCGGTTTCGGCGAAGGCGATGTTGGGAAGCAGCGAAACGGCGGAGGCGGAGGCAAGGCCAGTCACGACGGTGCGACGATTGAGCATGGAACGTTCCCCTCTTTTTTTGAGCGATCTATCGGATCAGGCCATCTGACCGACAGAGTGCGGGGAACGCGCTTAAAAAACGCTTAAAGCATCGGATTCTTCTGAATCAGTATTTGCAACCCGGCCTTCATGTTTGCTTAAGGCTTGCCCACTGCTTCAGCGCGAGATCCGCAGCGAATTGATTTCCTGCGCGATCGCCCGGAAAGCGTCCTTCAGCGCCGTGCCGCTGCTGGGCAGGTAGGCATGAGCCGGGCTTGTGGCGCATGTCTGCATCAGGTTGCGGGCATTGGCCGAGTTCAGGTTGAATCCGACCGTGTAGAGGATGATGTTCTTCTGCTTGACCGCGTTGCAAAGCGCAACGGCCTGGTTGTGCGACGTGCCGTTGGTGGCGTTCTTGTTGATCTGATAGCTGTCGGAGCCGAAACTGGAATCCTTCGACAGCACGCCGTCCGCATAGGCGGTGTTGAACTCACCATCGGTCATCAGGATGACGACCTTGATGAGGTCGCGCGTGCCATAGGCGGCGGGCCGTGATTCCGCGGACGGCCACAGGCTGCCGAAATTCTGCGAGACCATGTACCAGGCCCAGGCCAGCCCGATATTCCCGGCTGTGGATCCTTGAGCCTGATAGGTGTCGATGCTGTTCTTCAGCGTGGTCCGGTTCGTCGTCATCGGGATGATGGACGCGCTCGGGCAGCGGTTGGCGTCGCCATTGGGGCTGCCGATATACTGCCGCCCGACCCGCGCGATCGACGGTGCGGCGTCGGTATAGGCTTCGGAACCCGTGCGTTCGGTCACGCAGGTGGAGGCGTCATATGTCGGCCGGCTATTGTCGGCGGCGTAGAAGCGGTAGCGCTGGCAGCCGGGGGTGTCGCAGCTTCCGTTCGTCAGGGTGCCGCGGACAGTGTTCGCGTAGGCGCCGAGGTTCACGGCGCTCGCATAAGGAACCAGCGCCACCTTCGAATAATGCGGGGTCTGCACGTCCTTGACGATCAGATCGACGAGTTCCTTGGCCGCGCTCTTCATGTCGGCCAGCGGCGCGCCGGCCATCGAGCCGGTGATGTCGAGCGCGATCCCGACCTCGATGTTGTTGGAGCTGCGCGCGACTTCCGCGGAGGTGCCGACAGGCACGGTCGAGCGGCCGATCAGGCTCGCGACCGTCGCCGGCACGTCGAACGTCGCCGACCCGGAGACGCGCAGATCCGAGCTGATCGTGAAGGTCGCGGTCTTGGCCGGACCCAGCCCGCTGGCGGCCAGATTGGCGTTCAGCATCCGCAAGCCGAGGGCCTGGATTTCGCTGTCGGTCGTCGCGGTCGACTTCGCGGCCGCGAGCGTTGCCGCATCCAGGCTGCTTTGCAGGACCTGCCGCGCCGTCGCGGCGCGGCTGTAGTCGACAAGCGACAGCGTAAGCGCCAGGATGACGGGCAGCACCAACGCGAACATGAGGATGATGGCGCCGCGCTCATCCGACCGCAGCCTGTCGAACGTGCGGCGGAGGTGGCTGGCGATACGGACGATCGGCGAACTCATGATGGCTACTCGGGTGGACCTGACCCAACGAAACCATCATCGCCTGTCACAAATGTTAATGCTTTGCTTCAACCTGTCGGGGCGGTGAACATTCACTTATCGCCGTCGCAGAATTCACCGCATTTTCTAGGCCGAACGGGACAGGTCAGGAACGGGCCTGGGCCGCCCCTCCTCGTCGATGGCGACGAAGGTGAAGCTCGCATCCGTCACTTTCTCGTGCAGCGTCGTGCGGAAGCGCCGCGCCCAGGCCTCGACATGGATTTTCATCGAGGTCCGGCCGACGCTCTCGACCTGCGTGTAGACGCTGAGCACGTCGCCGACCTTGACCGGGCGGATGAAGGTCATCGCCTCGACCGCGACGGTGACGACACGGCCCTGCGCCCGGTCGACCCCGGCGATGCCGCCGGCCGAATCCATCCGCGACATCACCCAGCCGCCGAAAATGTCGCCATTCGCGTTGGTGTCGGCCGGCATCGCGATGGTGCGCACCGTCAGCGCGCCCCGCGGCTCCTCCTCCGGCATCAGTCCCGGTTCAGCCATCGTCGCCCTTCCCCTCGTCGACATGAAAGGAATGGAGCACACGATGCATCACCGGCGCCAGCACGAAGCCGCTCGCGATCACCACGAAGAGCCCGGAGAACAACGCATAGAAACCGGCGAAGATCTTCCCTGCCTCGGTCTTCAGTTCGCCCATCGGCCCCATGCCGGAGAGGATCATCGCCGCGTTGACGAAGGCGTCGACCGTGCTCATCCCCTCGGTCAGGCCATAGCCCGCCATGCCGATCGCCATGCCGACGATGGCGAGCCCGAGATAAAGCGCCACCGCCCGGACGAGCCGCAGCGCGAAACGCCTGGCCGGGATCACCGGCTGGCGACGATGCTCGAAACGGGTGACGCCCTTCATGGTCCTCTTCTCAACCGGCACGACCGAGTTCCCGCCTCACCAGCGCCGCGCCCCGCGCCAATGCGGCGAGCTTGCCATAGGCGACGTCGAAGGACATCGGCGCGAGCCCGCAATTGGTGCAGGGGTAGAGCTTCTCGGGCGCGACGAATTTCAGCACCGCGCGGATCGTCGCCGCGACCTCCTCGGGCGTTTCGATCGCATCGGACGCCACGTCGATCGCGCCGGCCAGCACGTCCTTGCCGTCGAGCAGCCTGATCAGCTCCAGCGGCACCTTCGAGTTGCGGCATTCGAGCGAAACCTGGCCGATCGAGCTCTTCGCGATCGCCGGAAAGGTCTGCTCGTAATGGCGCCATTGCTCGCCGAGCGTCGCCTTCCAGTCGATGTTCGCCTTGATGCCGTAGCCGTAGCAGATGTGGACGGCGGTGGTCGCGGTCAGGCCGCGCGCGGCGCGCTCCAGGCAGGCGATGCCCCAGTCCGGGACCGCTTCCATGTAGACGTTGTAGGCCGGCTCGTCGAACTGGATCACGTCGACCCCGATCGCCTGCAGTTCGTGCGCCTCCTCGTTCAGCGCCTCGGCGAAGGCCATGGCGAGGTCCTCGCGCCGGCCATAATGCTCGTCCGCGATGGTGTCGACGATGGTCATCGGACCCGGCAGCGTGAACTTCAGCTTGCGCGTGGTGTGGGCGCGGGCCGCTTCCGCCTCCATGCGGTGCACCGCACCCTTACGCCGGATCGGCCCGGTCACTGTCGGCACCTCGGCCTTGTAGCGGTCGTTGCGGATGCCCATGATCGTCTTCCTGGCGAAGTCGATGCCGTCGAGATTGGTCAGGAAGCCGTGCACGAAATGCACCCGCGCCTGCTCGCCGTCGCCGACGATGTCGAGGCCCGCG
Source organism: Allobosea sp. GW821-FHT12C12 (assembly GCF_058807355.1). Taxonomy (NCBI): domain Bacteria; kingdom Pseudomonadati; phylum Pseudomonadota; class Alphaproteobacteria; order Hyphomicrobiales; family Alloboseaceae; genus Allobosea; species Allobosea sp. GW821-FHT12C12. Next base: position 27,521 of record NZ_JBXAQP010000007.1, on the reverse strand, counting down.
TCCTCCTGCAGCTTCACCGCCAGGATGGTGGCATCGCGCTTGCCCGCCTCGAGCGCCTCTCCCTCCAGCCGCCACGGCGCCCAGAGCTTCTCGGGCTCGGCCAACCAGAGCGGCTTCGGCAGGCTGCCGGCGATGGTGGTCTTGAGCATGGACGTATCCTCGGCTGGATTCTTCTTCGTTGAGCCGACATCGTCCAGCGCGCGGAATGCGTCAAGCGCCGCCGCGAGAAAGCACTCGATCCGGGAAAAGAGACATCATGCCGACGCAACCGCCGATGATCTGCATCTCGCTGCGCTATGCCGATGGGCCGGGCATGTTCGACTGGCTGATCGAGGCCTTCGGCTTCGAGAAACTCGCCGCCTATTATTCCGAAGACGGCAAGACGCTGCTGCACGGCGAATTGCGGCTCGGCGCCAGCGTTATCATGCTCGGCTCGTCCGAGAACAACGACTTCGGCAAGCTGGTCTCGCGCCCGGCCGACCTCGGCGGCACGACCGCCTCGCCCTATGTCGCGACCGACGACATCGACGCCCGCTGCGAGCGGGCGCGCGCGGCCGGCGCCGACATCTGCATGGAGCCGACCGACCAGCCCTATGGCAGCCGCGACTTCATCTGCAAGGACCCGGAAGGCCATCTCTGGTGTTTCGGGACGTATCGGCCGGGCGGCTGATCAGGCCGCCGCCAGCCGCGGCCGCGCCCGCAGCATCAGCCACGCCACGACTGCGAGGTTGAGCATGTTCCACGCCAGCCCGTTCAGAAACGCCGCCCGATACGATGCCGTCCAGTCGAAGATCGCGCCCGAGACGTAGCCGCCGAAGGCCATGCCGAGGACCGTCGCCGACATGACTAGGCCGATGCGCGCGCCGGCCTCGCGCGGCGGCAGGTAGTCGCGGATGATGACGGCGTACATCGGCACGATCCCGCCCTGGAACAGGCCGAAGATCGCGGTGACGATGTAGAGCGAGGTCAGACCGTCGAACCAGAGATAGAGGAACAGCGCCACGGCCTGCATCGCCGAGCCCAGCGCCAGCGTCGCCGTGCCGCCGATCCGGTCGGAGACGAAGCCCGAGCCGATGCGGCTGACGATGCCGAGCAGCAGCATCAGCGAGAGCATGTCGGCGCCGCGCGCCACGCCGTAGCCGAGATCGCCGCAATAGGCGACGAGATGCACCTGCGGCATCGCCATCGCGACGCAGCACGCGAAACCGGCCGCGGCCAGCAGCGCCGTGAGCTGATTCGGCGACAGGCCGAGATCGCCGCGCGCGCCGGCGCTCGACGCCTCGGCCGCGGCCAGCGAGGCGGCGTTCGGCCGCCTGCGGAAGAACACCGCCAGCGGCAGCATCACCGCCAGCGCCACGATGCCGATGCCGATATGGGTGGCGCGCCAGCCATGATTGTTGAGGCCCCAGGTGATGATCTGGGGCCAGATCGCGCCTGCGAGATAGCTGCCCGACGCCCCGGCCACCACGGCGAGCCCGCGATGCTTGTGGAACCAGTGCGACAGGTCGGCGATCAGCGGCGCGAAGCCCGCCGCCCCGCCTATTCCGATCAGAAGCCCATACGCCAGGGCGAACTGCCAGAGCGAGCCGGACAGGCCCGCCAGCGTGAAGCCGAGGCCGAGGCAGAGCGCGCCGATGACGATCGGTACGACGATGCCGTAGCGGTCGGCGACGCGGCCCATTATCAGGTTGCCGAAGCCGAAGCCGAGCATGACGCTGGTATAGGGCAGCGAAGCGCCGGCCCGCAGCGTGCCGAACTCGGCCTGCACCGTCGGCAGCACCACCACGACCGACCAGGTGCCGACGCAGGCGACGGCGCCGAGCAGGAGCGAGAGCGCGAGCCGGAGCCAGGCATAGGAGGAGTCCGGCGCGAAGCGCGGATCGTCGGAGACCATGTTTCCTCGCCAGCGCCGCTTCTGGATGGCGGCGTCCTGCGTCGAGGATTAGGCGCGGGCGCGAGGCCGCACAAGCGCTTCGGCGGCAGGGCGGCCCGGCGTCGATGGAAGTCGTGGCCGCGAAGGCGAAGCCGTCGATGAGACAGGGCCTCCCGGCTTGATGGGAGGCCCTCGGTATCGGCTTTGCAGCAATAGGTGTCGAAACCTCAGGCTGCCTTGCGCTCGTGGCGGCCCTCGTTCACCTCTTCGATGATCTTGGCGACGAAGGCCGGCAGATCGCCCGGATTGCGCGAGGTCACGACGCCCTTGTCGGCGACGACGGCGCTGTCCTCCCACTGCGCGCCGGCGTTGACGAGATCCTGCCTGATCGTCTTGTAGGACGTCAGTCTGCGGCCCTCGGCGATGCCGGTGTCGATCAGAAGCCAGGGCGCATGGCAGACGGCGGCGACCACCTTGCCCTGACTGAAGAAGCTCCTGATCAGCGCCAGCGCGTCAGCCTCGCCGCGCAGCGTGTCGGGATTCATCTGGCCGCCAGGCAGGACGATCGCGTCATAGGCGTCGGCGCTGACCTGATCGAGCGTCTTGTCGACCTTGACCGGTCTACCCCAGTCCTTCTTGTCCCAACCCCTGATTTCGCCGGCCTCGAGCGAGGCGACGTCAACGGTCGCGCCTGCCTCCTTCAGCTTCGCATGCGGCACGTCGAGCTCGGATTGCTCGAAACCGCTCGCGGCGAGGATCAGAATCGATTTCCCTGTGAGGGCGCCCATCGGCATCACTCCTTGGTTGATGGATATGTCTCATCAACCGGCCCATGCCGGCATCGTTCCGCGGCCGCGCCCGGATGTCGCGCCTCAGGCCGCCGTGGCCGTGCGCCAGGCCTCCGCTTCCAGCGGCCGGCCGAGCAGGAAGCCCTGCGTCAGGTCGCAGCCCTCCTGGATCAGGAAGTCGAGCTGCTCGGGCGTCTCGACGCCTTCGGCCACGACCTCGATGCCGAGCGCATGGCCGAGCTGGATCACGGCGCGCGTGATCGCGACCGATTCCAGCGTCACGCCGAGCTTGGCGACGAAGCTCTTGTCGATCTTCAGCGTCGTCAGCGGGAAGCGATGCAGATAGGACAGCGAGGAATAGCCGGTGCCAAAATCGTCGAGCGCGATGCGCACCCCGAGCGCCCTCAGTCGCGCGAAGGTCGCCATGGCGCGGTCGGCGTCGGTGACCATCACGCCTTCGGTGACCTCCAGTTCGAGCCGCTCCGGATCGAGACCTGTCTCGGCGAGCGCCGCCTCGACGCGCGCCACGAGATCGCCCGACTGGAACTCCAGCGCCGAGACGTTGACCGAGATGCGCAGCGGCTGGCCCCAGCCGGCCGCCTCGCGGCAGGCCTGCCGCAGCACGAAGGCGTCGAGCGCCGCGATCAGCCCGCCCTCCTCCGCCGCCGGGATGAAGCTCGCGGGCGCGACCTCGCCGCGCTGCGGATCGAACCAGCGCGCCAGCGCCTCGAAACCGGCGATCGCGCCGTCGGCCCTGAACAGCGGCTGGTAATGCACCCCGATCGCGCCCTCCGCGATCGCCGCGCCGAGATCGCGCCGGAAGCCGAGGCGCTGCTGCTCGCGCTCCTGCTCGGCCAGATCGAACATGCGCACGCAGCCGGGACCCTCGGGCCTGGCCAGATGCAGCGCCGCGTTGGCTGCGGCGACCAGCCTGATCTCGTCGTCGCCGTCGCGCGGGAAGCGGGCGCAGCCCGCGCTGAGGCTGACGCGGAAGGCGCCGCCGCCGAACTGGAACGGCGCGGCGAACGCCCCGTGCACGCGCTCGGCCATGACGCCGATCTCGGCATCGGCCTCGCCTGCGCCCAAGACCAGAACGAATTCGTCGCCGCCGATCCGCGCGAGGAAGGCGTCGCCGGCGACGCCGCGCAGCCGTTCGGCCGCCTCGACCAGGATCGCATCGCCGAGGACATGGCCGTGCTCGTCGTTCAGCGCCTTGAAGCCGTCGAGATCGAGCCGCATCACGATGAAGCCCGCCGGCTCCTGTCCCGCTTGCGCGATGCGCTGGGACAGATGGGCGCTCAGCGCCGGCCGGTTCGGCAGGCCGGTCAGCATGTCGCGCCGGCGCGCCTCCGCCAGCCGCTTCTCGGCCTGCTTGCGCTCGCTGATGTCGAGCAGCAGGTTGAAGCCGCCGACCAGGCGGCCGGCGGGATCGAAGATCGGCGTCGGAAACGGCATGAACGGCACGCGCGCGCCGTCGGGCCGCTCCAGCTGCGCCTCGACGCCGCGGATCGGCCGGCCTTCGCGGAGCGCCAGCGCCATCGGGCAGTCGTCATGGGCGAGCGGCGCCCCATCCATGCTGAAGAGGCGATGCGTCACGCACCAGCGGTCCTCGCCCAGCCGCGGCTCGCGGCCGGCCATCGCCACGGCGGCGCGGTTGTAATAGGTGACGAGCCCCTCCGGGTCGGTCATGTAGACGCAGGCCGGCAAGTGCTCGAGTACGTCCGAGAACCAGGACTGCGACAGGCCGGCCCCCGGCGCGGCGATCGCTGGGCCGAGGTCGCCTTCGATCAGCGTCTCCAACCCGGACGCGATCCGTCGTGCGAACACAGTGTCGTCGCGATCGGGGGCGTCGGATTCGGCCACCGCCTTGGGCATCAGGACATTCCATCGGGCAACGAATGCAGGAGCGCGCATTCATCAAGCAATAGATGTGACAAAAAATCATTAAAATTCGATCGACCACCTTTATCGACGGCAGAGGGTCCGGGGCAATGATTTGAAATATAGATTGCCTATTTATTGATCATCAGTAATTTCAGAATGAAAAATACCAGTCGAGATCGTCATTCGCGCTGCTCCGGAGACGCTTCTGCCGAAACGTCAGGCGCAATACTAGCACAGAAAACGCAAAGTCATCATCTGAAAATTATTTCGCCTTGCTGATCGATGAGTTGCTGGCCCTTCACGAGCGCGAAGTCCGCCGCCTCCTCGGCGCTGGGAAAACGATCCGCCCTGACGAAACGGTGCGAACGCAGCACGCCGTCGATCTCCTTTTCGACCACGCCGCAGAGCTGAAACTGCCCGCCTTCCCGATACGGCGTCGCATGGATGGTGAAGCCGGCATGTTCCAGGCTCTTGAGCGGCCCGGCCGCGGCAGCCGGCTCCTTCTTGCCGCCGAACAGGGATTTCAGGAAGGACATCGCGCGGCTCCGGTTTTGCATAGCCAGTATAGCGGCGGCGGCGCGCTTGCCCAGATGGTCGCGGGCGACGCTCAGCGCATCGCCGCGCGCTGTCGCACGAGAGCGAGGATCGCCTGCGAGATCGGCGTCGGCGCCTCGACCCAGCCGGCCATCTCGACGACCGCGCCGAGCAGCGCCTCGATCTCGAGCGGGCGACCCTTCTCCAGATCCTGCAGCATCGAGGTCTTGTGCCGTCCGACCTCGGCAGCGCCCTCGATGCGCTTGTCGACGTCGATGGCGAAGCGTACGCCGAGCGCCTCGGCCACCGCCTGGCCCTCGAGCATCATGGCGCGCGCCGCCGCGCGCGTGCCGGCGTCGGCGACGACCACGTCGAGTGTCGCGCCCGTGAGCGCGCTCAGCGGGTTGAAGGCCATGTTGCCCCAGAGCTTGACCCAGAGATCGTCGCGGATACGCGGCCTGACGGGGGCCTTGAGCCCCGCCCTGATCATCAGCTCGGAGAGCTTTGCCGCCCGCTCCGAGCGGCTGCCGTCGGGCTCGCCGAGCGTGAAGCGGTCGCCATAGGTGTGGACGATGACTCCGGGCTCGGCGATCTCGGCGGCGGGATAGACGATGCAGCCCAGCGCCTGGCCGGCGGGCAGGTCGCGCCAGAGCGTGCCGTCAGGATCGACCGAGGTGACGATCCGGTCCCGGAACGGGCCGTCGAGCTTGTAGGCATACCACCAGGGCACGCCGTTGACCGCGGCGACGATCGTCGTCCGCGGCCCGATCAGCGGTCTGAGCTGCGGCAGCGCCGGCTCGATCGAATGCGCCTTGAGCGTGATGAAGAGATAGTCCTGCGCTCCGACCGACGCGGGATCGGCGGCGACACGCGGCTTCGTCGCGACCGTCTCGCCGCCGCTGAGCAGCGTCAGGCCGCGCGCCTGCATCGCCTCCAGATGCGGTCCGCGCGCGATCACCGTGACCGGGGTGCCGGAAGCCTCCAGTTTCGCCGCCAGAAAACCGCCGATGGCGCCGGCCCCGAAGATGCAGATCGAAGGCGAAGCGCTCACGCGGCCGCCTCCGCGCCGAGGCCGAGCTTCTGGGCGAGGCCGACGCGCTGCAGCTTGCCGGTCGCGCCCTTCGGGATCTCGTCGACGAAGAGCACCCTGCGCGGCGTCTTGAAATCGGCCAGCCGCGCACCGGCGAAATCGCGGATCTCGCGCTCGGTGGCGCTCATGCCCTCGCGCAGCACCACGACCGCCGCGACCTCCTCGCCGAGCTTGGGATGGGGCATCGCGAAGGTCACGACCTGCGCCACCGCCGGATGGTCCATCAGCACGGTGTCGACCTCGAGCGGACTGACCTTCTCGCCGCCGCGGTTGATGATCTCCTTCAGCCGCCCGGTCAGGAAGAGATAGCCCTCCTCGTCGAGCCTGCCCTGGTCGCCGGTGCGGAACCAGCCGCCGGCATAGGCCTTCAGATTGGCGTCGGGATTGGAGGCGTAGCCGGCGGTCACGTTCGGCCCGCGGATCACCACCTCGCCGGTCTCGCCCTGCGCGAGCAGCGCGCCGGCGTCATTCATGATCGCGACCTCGGGTCCGGCCGCGACGCCGACCGACCCGGGTTTTCGCGCGCGCGGCGGCAGCGGGTTGGCGCACATCTGGTGCGTCGCCTCAGTCATGCCGTAGGCCTCGATCACCGGGCAGCCGAAGGCGGCTTCCAGCTCCGCCATCACCTGCGGCGGCAGCGAGGCCGAGGACGAGCGCACGAAGCGAAGCGGCGCGCTGCGCACGCGCTCGGCATTGTGCGCGGCGCGGCCCAGGATCGCCTGATGCATCGTCGGCACGGCGGTATACCAGCTCGGCTTCACCTCCTCGAGCCAGCCGAAGACCTTGAGCGCGTTGAAGCCCGGCGTGCACGAGACCGACGCGCCTGCGCCGAGCGAACTCAGCACCGCCGCGATCAGGCCGTGGATGTGAAACAGCGGCATGATGTTGAGGCAGAGATCGTCCGGTTGCAGCGCGAGCGAAGCCGCGATGTGGCGGGCCGAGGCCGCGAGGTTGGCGTTGCTCAGCGGCACGATCTTGGGCCGCGCCGTGGTGCCGGATGTGTGCAGCACCAGCGCGACGTCGTCGGCTTCAGCCGGACCGCCGGCCGCCGGCGCGGCCTGTGCGAGCCCGCTCGTGTCGAGCCTGTAGCGCCCGGCCGGGCCACCGGCCTCAGGCATCAGCACGATCACCGCGACGCCGAGTTTTTCCGCCACCGCGCGCGCCGGCGTCTCGTCGCCCTCCTGCACGATCAGCGCCTTGGGCTGGAGATCGGTCAGGTAGAACTCGAACTCCTCGGCGCGGTAGGCGGGATTGAGCGGGGCGGCCGTCGCCGCGCCGGCGACCGCGACGAAATTCGAGGCCATCGCCGGCCCGTTCGGCAGCACGATCGCGACCCGGTCGCTGCGCCCGATGCCGACGCCGTTGAGCGCGGCCAGCGTCTCGCCCGCGAGCGCGCGCAAGCCGCCGAAGCTGAGCCAGGGCTGGCCGGGCGCGCCGATCGCCGGCGCGTCGTCCGCGCCGCGCTGGAGGATGTCGTGCATCGTCGCTGTGGTCTGGCCGGCCATGGCTTCTCGCTCGCTTCGTTTCCTCAAGGCGGCACAATCGGCTGCCCGGTTTCATCCGGATGCCTCGCGCCGCGCTGGCCGGAGAGGATCATGGCAGGCGGGTGAAGGCAAATTGGGGAGCGCAGCAGCCCAATCCGAACCCTCTGCCGGGAACTGTGCTAGCAGAACCTCACGCCACACCGTCATCTTCAATAAGCAGACTCTTAGTATTTAATCGCGTTTAACCCAAATTTTCACGATCAAAACCTTTCAGACAGGCAATCGCAAAACAAAAATGGTCTATTTATCAAATATAAAACTATATTGATTGGAAAAACTTGTCATCAACACTTATCGCTTCAACTAATTGAATATGAATACCCAATTTTCTATCTTTGAGGAGATTACATAGATTTTCGCCATCAATCAAATCAATTGCTGGGGCCCCATCCCGCGTCGCCTCTTTGCGTGCGTCAGAAGTAAATGTTCCTGTAGTTATTATGAGACCTTTGTCGGCTCGACCAACCATAGCGCCCCGGAAGTCACGAACGACGGGTGCCCCGACCGGCCCCTTCCATCTCTTGCACTGGAAAAGCACTTGGAATGAAACTAAGTTCATCCTAAGCACACCTATTCCATCAATGCCACCATCGGACGGGCTTCCGGTGACTTCAACTTTTATAAAACCTGATTCCCGAAGAAGCCTCTGGCAAAGTCTTTCAAATGCTGCCGGTGTCATTTCACCGATCACACTTAAGAGACGCTCAGTCCAACTCTGTTCAACTAGTTCAGAATCAATCTCATCCGACTCTGGATGCGGCTTCTGAATTGCCTCCTTGCGCTGGGTTTGGATCTTTTTGAAGACATTGCGCGCCTCCAATTCACCGATCTTTTCACCCTGGTCAGTAATCGACCAAACACCGCGCTCACTATTATCCAGAGCGCCATACTTCTTTAGATATGTGCGAACCCAAGCGAGTTTGTATTGGAATTCAGTTCGCCCGGTGTCACCATGCGGAATTGATAGCACCTTATCGCTAAGCTGCATAAAATCCGCAACGCCGTCTTCGATCTCTTCAATTGTGGCTGAGCCGCCCCGCTCTTTGACCGTTTTTAGAGTCGGGAGAACATAGTCAGGATATTTCGGAAGGGCTGTTAACTTGGCCAAATCTTGATTCCCCAGCAATTTGGCCAAGCGTAGTCATGCAGCCGCTCAGTTATCCAGAAAGCTCCTGAGCTTCCGGCTCCGTGACGGATGCTTCAGCTTCCGCAGTGCCTTGGCCTCGATCTGCCGGATGCGCTCGCGCGTCACGCTGAACTGCTGGCCGACCTCTTCGAGCGTGTGGTCGGTGTTCATGCCGATGCCGAAGCGCATGCGCAGCACGCGCTCCTCGCGCGGCGTGAGCGAGGCCAGGACCCGCGTCGTCGTCTCGCGCAGGTTTGACTGGATCGCGGCGTCGATCGGCAGGATCGCGTTCTTGTCCTCGATGAAGTCGCCGAGATGCGAATCCTCCTCGTCGCCGATCGGCGTTTCGAGCGAGATCGGCTCCTTGGCGATCTTGAGGACCTTGCGCACCTTCTCCAGCGGCATGGCGAGCTTTTCCGCCAGTTCCTCCGGTGTCGGCTCGCGGCCGATCTCGTGCAGCATCTGGCGCGAGGTCCGCACGATCTTGTTGATCGTCTCGATCATGTGGACCGGGATGCGGATGGTGCGGGCCTGGTCGGCGATCGAGCGGGTGATCGCCTGCCTGATCCACCAGGTCGCATAGGTCGAGAACTTGTAGCCGCGGCGATACTCGAACTTGTCGACCGCCTTCATCAGGCCGATATTGCCTTCCTGGATCAGATCGAGGAACTGCAGGCCGCGATTGGTGTACTTCTTGGCGATCGAGATCACGAGGCGAAGATTGGCCTCGATCATCTCCTTCTTGGCCTGCCTCGCCTCGCGCTCGCCCTTCTGGACCATCAGCACGATCTTGCGGAATTCCTGGATCTCCAGCCCGGTCTCGGAGGCGAGCGTATGGATGTCCTCGCGCAGCTCCTTGATGCGCTCCTTCTCGACCGCGACGAATTCGCGCCAGCCGCGCGAGCCGAGCTTGGAGACGCGCAGCAGCCATTTCGGGTCGAGCTCGCCGCCGACATGCTGCTTGAGGAAGTCCTCGCGGCCGACGCCATAGCTCTCGGCCAGGCGCAGCAGCCGCGTCTCGTGCGAGATCAGCCGCTTGTTGATGTCGTAGAGCTGCTCGACCAGCGCCTCGATGCGGTTGTTGTTCAGCGAGAGCGACTTCACCGCGGTAATGATGTCGTCCTTGAGCTTACGGTATTTGCGGTCCTGCGCCGGCGAGAGCTTGGTGTTCTCCAGCCGGTTGGCGATGTCCTGGTCCTGCAGGCGGCGGAGCTTCTTGTAGTTGTCGGCGATCGAGTCGAACGTCTCCAGCACGCGCGGCTTGAGCTCGGCCTCCATGGCCGAGAGCGAGACGTTGTTCTCCATGTCGTCGTCGTCGAGATCGGACGGCAGCTCGCCTTCGGGAACCTCGCCCTCGGGCGTGGCGGGCGCAGCCTCTCCGGGGATGCCGGGAACGCCAGGCTCAGCCCCCTCGCCCGGCGCCTGGACCGGGTTCTTGGCGTCGGGGCCGGCATAGGTCGCCTCGAGATCGATGATGTCGCGCAGCAAGACCTTGCCGTCGACGAGCTCGTCGCGCCAGATGATGATCGCCTGGAAGGTCAGCGGGCTCTCGCACAGCCCCGCGATCATCGCCTCGCGGCCGGCCTCGATGCGCTTGGCGATCGCGATCTCGCCCTCGCGGGAGAGCAGCTCGACGGAGCCCATCTCGCGCAGATACATCCGCACCGGATCGTCGGTGCGCTCGGTCGGCTCCAGATTGCGCTTGATCTCGACTGGCAGCGCCGAGCGCTGCGTCTCGGCGAGTTCGCCGCCCTCGGGCTCGTCGTCGTCGCCGCCTGCCCCGGTGCGCGCGGCCGCGCGCTCCTCGCCCGACGCCTCGGGATCCTCGTTGTCGACGACGTTGATGCCCTGCTCGCTGAGCTGGCCGAGCACGTCCTCGATCTGCTCGGACGAGAATTCCTCCGAGGGCAGGACCTCGTTCAGTTCGTCATAGGTGACATAGCCGCGCTTCTTGGCGAGCTTGATCATCCGCCTGACGGCCTGATCCGTCAGATCGAGCAACGGGCCATCGGAAGTCGGAGGGGCTTCCGGCGCGACCTGGTCGGTCTTGTCCCGTTCGCTCGTTTTTGTCGCCATGGATCAGCGCTCCGCAGTCACCGCGCGCCGGAACCGTCCCGCCAGCGGGACCGTGCAGACGCATAAAAGGGCGACGCGGCCGGCTGGTCCGGCGCGCTCACCCCACCCAAATCACCTAGAGCCGGATCATATCAGGTCGAATCGACCTGATAGCTGAAGCCGTCTCTAAACTAAAAGTTGGAGCATTGTGTCATCCGAAAACCGGTTCCCACTTTTCGGCGTCATGCTCCAGGCCAGATGGTCCGGTCATCGTTGATGAACCGTAAACCATCCCAGGCGTCCGGCGCATCCCATGACGACATCGCGAGCCTGGCCCGTCAATCCTTGGACATGGCCTCCGTCCCCTCGATCGTCTCGAGGCGGGCCTTGACGTCCTTGATCCAGGCTAAATTGGCTTCGGTCGCTTCGTCAGCAAATGCGCGCTCGGCTGCCTTCAGCTCGCTATGTAGCGTCCGCGCGCGATGATGCAAGACGACAGCCTGACGAATCGAGTCGAAAACCGATTCAGGATCAGCGCCTTGCGTCAGTTTCAGCCGCTCCGCGGCCTTGGTTACGGCCAGTAGCGCGGCCTGCGCCTCTTGAACGCGAGGCTGGGTAAGGCGTTCTTCAAGCGCGGCCTCGCTCAACCCCTGCTCCATCGTCGCATCAAGCAACACCTGCCGGAAACGCTCCGCCGCCGGCCCATCGAGCGCGAGTTCCGCGATCTCGTCGGCGCAGCGCGGGATTAGTTCCGGATGGCTTGCGAGCGCTAGGAAGATAAAGGCCTCGCGCGCATCTTCCCCTCGCGCGCGCGATATGATTTTCGACTGCGTAAGCCGGTTCGAAGCCGTGAGTAGTCCGGTCGCCCAAGGCGCAATCTGCGGCGGCCGGCCGCCGCGGCCGTTGCCGCGCTTCTGGCCATGCCCGCGCTGGAAACCGCCAGCGCCCCGTTCTGACCGCGCTGGGGCGGAGCTGGCGAAGAGCTGCGCCAGCCGCTCGTCCATCTCGCGGCGATAATGCCGGCGCGTCGCCTCGTCCCGGATCTGGCCGAGCGGCTCCTTCAGCCGGCGCTCGAAGGCGGCGCGGCGCTCTGGCGTATCTAGCGGCCCGGCCTCGACCTCGCGCGTCCAGAGCATGTCGACGAGCGGCCGCGCCGCGCCCAGCACCTCGAGAACCGCGACCTTTCCGCCGGAACGGGCGAGATCGTCGGGGTCCTGACCGTCAGGCAGCGTTGCGAAGGAGAGCGACTTGCCGGGCTCCAGCAGCGGCAGCGCGAGATCGATCGCGCGGCTTGCGGCCTTGCGTCCGGCCTTGTCGCCATCGAGGCAGATCACCGGCTCGTCGGCCATGCGCCAGAGCAGGCCGAGCTGGTCCTCGGTCAGCGCCGTGCCGAGCGGCGCGACCGTCTGCGGAAAGCCGGCGAGCGCCATCGCGATGACGTCGACATAGCCCTCGACGACGATGATTTGCGAGGTGTCATGCGCCGCCTTGCGGGCATTGTGGTGGTTGAACAGCAGCGAACCCTTGTGAAAGAGCGGCGTCTCCGGCGAGTTCAGATATTTCGCCGCGACCTCCGCATTCATCGCGCGTCCGCCGAAGGCGATCACCCGGCCCCGCACATCGTGGATCGGAAACATGATCCGGTCGCGGAAACGGTCATAGGGCACGGCGATCTCCTCGCCATGGACCAGCAGCCCCGTCTCCATCATCAAGGCCGCATCGACGCCCTTGCCCGCGAGATGGTCGCGCAGCGCGAAGCGGTCGGGCGGGCCGTAGCCGATGCGGAACGCCTTGCGCGCCTCGCCTTCGAGCCCGCGCCCCGACAGATAGCGCCGCGCCGCCGCGCCGCGCTCAGCCTGAAGCTCGGCCTCGAAGAAGCGCGCCGCCAGCTCGACGACCTCGTGCAGCCCCTTGCGGCGCTCTTCCTGGACCTGCGCCTCGACCGTGACCTTGGGCAGCGCGACGCCGGCTTCCGAGGCCAGCTTCTCGACCGCTTCGGGGAAGGACAGCCCCTCGGTCTCCATCACGAACTTGAAGATGTCGCCGTTCTTGCCGGAGGAGAAATCGAAGAACGAACCCTTCTGGTCGTTGACGAAGAAGGACGGCGTCTTCTCGGCGTTGAAGGGCGAGAGTCCCTTCCATTCGCGCCCGGATTTCGCCAGCCGCACGCGCTTGCCGGCCACCGCCGACACCGGCAGCCGCGCCTTGATCTCTTCCAGGACGGAGGGCGGGAACTTCATGATTTCCTATGTGGGCCCGGGCGCGGCGGAAGCCAATCGCGGATGTGGCGGGAGGCCGCGTTGTTGGCGCTATCCACAGCGCTGTGATAAAGAAAATCCGGCAAAAGGAAGAAAGCCATGGCGCTCAACATCAAGGATCCGGAGACGGAGAATGCGGTGCGCACGCTCGCCCGCCGACGCGGCACCAGCCTGACCGAAGCCGTGCGTCACGCCGTCAGGAGCGAGCTCGACAAGGACGAATTGTCGCCGGAGGAAAAGGAGCGTCGCATCGCTGAGGGGCGCGCGCGGTTGAAGGAGTTCTACGAGAAATGGGACATCAAGCCGGCCGAGCGCTCCATGACCAAAGAGGAGATGGACGACATCATCGGCTATGACGAGAACGGCATGTGGTGAAACTCGCCGTAGACACCTCGGCGATCGTGGCGATCATGACCGAGGAACCGGAAGCGATCGCCTTTATGGACCAGCTCGTCGCTGCCGACGTCAGGCAGATGACCACCATGAACGTTCTCGAAGCCCGGATCGTCCTGACTTTCTCCAAAGGGCTGTCACCCGACACTGTCGATGATTTCCTGCATCGGGAAAACATCGACATCGTCCCCTTCGACGAACCCCTCTCCGATCTCGCCTTCGAGGCCTATCGCCGCTTCGGCAAGGGCCGCCATCCCGCGAAACTCAACATGGGCGACTGCGCGGCTTACGCGCTGGCGACATCGCGCGGCTGGCCGCTGCTCTTCAAGGGCGAGGATTTTTCACGGACGGATGTCGAGCGCGCCTGACGCGCGCGTCAGCGGCAGCCGAGCGGATCGTCGGCCAAAGCCTTTGCCGCGCCTTCCGTCGGAAAACGCGCACTCTGCCCGCCTGCCCTGATCTCGATCGCCTTCGCCTTGCGCAGGCTCGCGACCACCGTCTTCATCCGGCCCGTTTCGAAGCGGCGCTCCGGCGTCCAGCTCAGCGAGACGCTCTCGCCCTCGGCCCGCGCCGCGACCGGGATCGCGGTCGCCTTGCCGTCGATCACCAGATCGAGCGAGGTCGCGCGCTCAAGGCCTGGAGCCTTCGGCAGCGAGACTTCGAGATAGGGCCCGCCCTTGATCACGGGATTGGCGCGCGCGGCGGCGCCGTCGCCGCAATAGAAGGTGATGCGGCCGTTTTCGGCATTGGCGGCGCCGGCCGCGAGCGTGCCCATATTGTAGCTCGTCGACCAGCCGGCCGGCTGGGCAAAGCCGCTCCCGGCGGTCGCTAGCAGGCAGCAGGCGCTGGCGAATATCATTGGTGTGCTGCGCGGCATCGGCATCCTCCTGCGCCGCAGACTGGGCGCGGGATGTGGCGAAATCGGGCCGCCGGCGGCCTCAGCCGCCGAGCATGCCCTTAACCAGCGGGCTGACCTTGCCGAAATCCATCTGGCCGGCGTAAGCGGCGCGCAAAGCGCCGATGACCTTGCCCATGTCCTTCACGGCGGCCGCGCCCGTCTCGGCGATCGCCGTCTCGATCGCGGCCTTGACCTGCGCCTCGTCCATCTGTTTCGGCAGATAGCCCTCGATCACCGCGACCTCGGCGCGCTCGCTCTCGGCCAGTTCGGGCCGCGCATTGGCGTCGTAGATCGCGATCGATTCCTGGCGCTGCTTCACCATCTTCTGCAGCAGGGCCAGGATCTCGTCGGGCGTGGTCTCGCCCTTGCCCAAGCCCCGCGCCTCGATGTCCTTGTCCTTCAGGGCCGAGGTGATCAGGCGGATGGTCGAGACCTTGCCCTTCTCGCCGGCCTTCATCGCCTCCTTGAGATCGGCCGTGAAGCGCTCGCGCAGGCTGGTCATGACGGTTATCCCTTGTCTGTCCGGCCGGCCTGAGCCGGCGTCGATTGACGGCATGAGAGCGCGCCTTTAAGGCTCGCGCTCCAGACGCGGGCTCGAGGCCTGACAGCCGCGGCCCGCACCCTTTTCGCCGCGTCGCCTGCGGCCTGGACCGAGACATAGACATGACCGCTGCCGAAGGAAACCCCGCGACGAGCGGCTGGAGCGAACCGCGCGCGACCGCGCTCCTGGTTCTGGCGGACGGCGCCGTTCTCGAGGGCTTCGGCCTCGGCGCCACCGGCGAGGCGCCGGGCGAGGTCTGCTTCAACACCGCGATGACGGGCTATCAGGAGATCCTGACCGACCCGTCCTATGCCGGTCAGATCATCACCTTCACCTTTCCCCATATCGGCAATGCCGGCGTCAACGAGGAGGACACCGAGACGGTCAACGCGGCCGCCTCCTCCGGCGTGCGCGGCGTCGTGCTGCATGCGGCGATCACTGAGCCCTCGAACTGGCGCAGCCATCGCCATTTCGACGCCTGGCTCAAGGCCCGCAACATCGTCGGCATCTGCGGCGTCGACACCCGCGCGCTGACGGCGCTGATCCGCGACAACGGCATGCCCAACGCCATGCTGGCCCACAGCCCGGACGGCGTCTTCGACATCCCCCGGCTGAAGACGCTCGCGGCCGAGTTGCCCGACATGGCCGGCCTCGACCTCGTGCCGCTCGTGACCTCGGCGCAGCGCTACGACTGGAACGAGACGCCCTGGGTCTGGCCGGCCGGCTACGGCACGCGCGACAAGGCCGTCCACAAGGTCGTCGCCATCGACTACGGCGTGAAGCGCAACATCCTGCGCCTGCTCTCCAAGGCCGGCTGCGAGGTGACCGTGGTGCCCTCGACGGCCAGCGCGGACGACATCCTGGCGCTGAAGCCCGACGGCATCTTCCTGTCGAACGGCCCGGGCGACCCGGCCGCGACCGGCGAATACGCCGTGCCGGTGATCAGGGAATTGCTGGACCGGAAGATCCCGACCTTCGGCATCTGCCTCGGCCACCAGATGATGGCGCTCGCCATCGGCGGCCGGACCCTGAAGATGAAGCAGGGTCATCACGGCGCCAACCACCCGGTCCAGGACAAGACCACCGGCAAGGTCGAGATCGTCTCGATGAACCACGGCTTCGCGGTCGATCCCGCGAGCCTGCCGGCGCATGCGGTCGAGACCCATGTCTCGCTCTTCGACGGCTCCAACAGCGGCGTCGCGCTGACCGACCGGCCGGCCTTCAGCGTCCAGCACCACCCGGAGGCCTCGCCCGGCCCGCAGGACAGCCATTACCTGTTCCAGCGTTTCGTCGCGATGATGGACGGCGAGAAGGCAAAGGGCTGAGCGGACCAAAGAGCTGAGTAGGCGATTGTCGCGCTCCGAGGCGCAGGAACGCGGTCGGGGCCGCCCGCGTTGATCCGGCGGGACGTCCGCCGCGATCGAGCCGCCATGATCCATCAGCTTCGCATCTACGAGATCTTCGAGCGCAACAAGGCGGCGTTCCACGCCCGCTTCCGCGATCACGCCATGCGCATCATGGCGCGTCACGGCTTCCAGATCGTGGCGATGTGGGAGACTGCCAGCGCCGCGCGCACCGAGTTCGCCTATCTGCTCGCCTGGCAGGACACGCACACCAAGGCGGCGCGCTGGGCAAGCTTCATGGCCGATCCCGAATGGATCGAGGTCAAGCGCGTCACCTCGGCCGAGTCCGGCGATCTCGTCGGCGCGATCGAGGACCGGGTGATGAGCCTGACCGACTACTCCCCGCGCTTCGGCGGTTGACAGCCGCCTGGCCCTCCGCCTGAAGCGCGCCGACAAGATCACGGCGAGCCTCGATCGCTCACCGTCAAAAGCACACGCCGGTGCTCAGCCCGCCTTGCCGGCATCGCCGCCGAAGCGCCGGCCGCCTGACGCGCGGGAGCGGGGCGGGCGACCTCACGCCGCTCTCGCCTCGCTTTTCAGGAAAGCCGCCAGCTTGCCGGGCGGCAACTCCGCCTCGGCCGCGATCCGGCCCGCCAGCGCCACCGCCGCCGGGCGCGGCTGGCCGAGCGGGCGGTCGAGCCAGTAGGAGACCGGGTTGAGCGCGATCCGCGGATCGATCGTCGCGACGCGTCCCGCCTCGATCTGGCTCTGGGCCAAGGGCGGCCGCGCCAGCGCGACGCCGAGCCCGCAGGCGGCCGCGTCGAGCACGAGATTGTAGTCCTCGAAGCGCCGGTCCTGCGGGCGCGGCCGGTAGTCCAGCCCATGCGCGGCGAACCAGGCGCGCCAGCCGGCGGCGTCCGAATCATGGATCAGCGGCTGCTTCAGCAGGCGCTCCGGCTGGCCCGCCCCGATCGCGCGCGCCATCGCCGGCGAGGCGATCGGGAAGCACCATTCCTCGAAGAGCTGCACCGAGACACGCCCGGGCGCGCCGCCGCGCCCGCAGCGTATCGCGAGGTCGATGCCCTCCTCGTCGAGATCGACGCGGCGATGATCGACCTGCAGCACGATCCTGAGCGGCGGCTCGCCCGCCTCCAGCGTCTGCCAGCGCGGCATCAGCCAGAGCGAGCAGACCGACGGCGTCGCGCTGAAGCGCACCACCGAGGCCCCGCGCGACTCGCTCCAGCGGTCGGCGGTGTCGGCGATCAGCGAAAAGGCTTCCTGCGTCCGCTGCAGCAGCCGCTGGCCCTCCGGCGTCAGGGCGACGCCGCGCGCCTGCCGCAGGAAGACGCGCAGGCCGAGCCAGCGCTCGAGCCTGGCGATCTGCCGGCTGATCGCGCCATGGGTCAGGTTCAACGCCTCGGCCGCGGCCGAGAAGCTGCCGGTGCGGGCCGAGGCCTCGAAGGCGCGCAGCGTGTCGAGCGGAGGCAATTGCAAGCTGTGATCCATCGTCACAGCTCATACGCGAATTGCTCGTTTGTCAATCAGCTCGCGGCGGCGTCTATCGGGTGGATCGCAAGCCATTCGGGATCAGCCCCATGTCGCCCGCCTGCCCTTCCCTCAAAGCCAAGCCCGCGATCGGGCTCGATCCGCTGCTCATCTTCACGATCACCTTCACGGTCACGGCCTGGGCCTCGTCCTTCCCCGCGATCCGGGCCGGGCTCGCGGGCTTCGGCCCGGCCGAGATGGCCTCGCTGCGCTTCGCGATGGCCGGCGCGCCGGCCGCGCTTTTCCTCGTCCTGACCCGAGCGAGCCTCCCTGCCCGCGCCGACATCTGGCGCTTCCTCGTCGGCGGCGTCCTTTTCATCGCCGGCTACGCGCTGCTCCTGAATTTCGGCCAGCTCGTCGTGCCGGCCGGCCCCGCGAGCTTCATCATCAACACGAACCCGATCATGACGGCCGGTCTCGCCATGCTGGTGCTCGGCGAGCGCTTCGGCCGGCTGGCCTGGCTCGGCACCGCGATCTCCTTCGCCGGCATCGGCGTGATCGCGCTCGGCAAGGGGCTCGACGCCGAGATCGGAGTGAGCGTGCTGCTCATCCTCGGCGCGGCCTTCTGCAACGCCATCAGCACGGTGGTCCAGAAGCCGCTCTTTTCCCGCCACAAGCCGCTCTCGGTGGCGGCCTGGAACATGGCGATCGGCGGCTTCGTGCTGCTGCCCTTCCTGCCCTCGGCGATCGGGCAGGCGCAGGTCGCGTCGACCGTATCGCTGCTGTCCGTGGTCTATCTCGCGGTCGTTCCCAGCCTGATCGCCTATGGCACCTGGGCGATCACCCTGTCGCGGCTGCCGGCGGCGCGCGCCTCGAACTTCCAGTACTGCGTGCCGCCGGTCGCGACGCTGATCAGCTTCGTCTGGCTCGGCGAGGTCCCGACCGCCTTCGGCCTGATCGGCGGCGCGATGGCGCTGGGCGGCGTCGTGCTGGTCAACCTCAAGCGCTGAGACGAGGCGGCGGGCTCAGCCCGCCGGCCTCACCCGCAGGATCTTTCCGCCGTCGTCGCTGAGCAGGTAGAGATAGCCGTCCGGCCCCTGCCGGACATCGCGGATGCGCTCGTTGAGCCCGTTCAGGAGGCGCTCCTCCCCGGTCACCGCCTCGCCGCTGGTCGAGAGCCTGACCAGCATCTGCCCGGCCAGCGCCCCGACGAAGAGCGAGTTCTTCCAGGCCGGCCAGCGTTCGCCGGTGTAGAAGGCCGCGCCCGAGGGCGCGATCGAGGGATCCCAGTAGAACAGCGGCTGCTCCATCCCGGCCTTCTGCGTGCCCTCGCCGAGCTTCGCGCCGGAATAGTCGACGCCATAGCTGATCACCGGCCAGCCGTAGTTCTTGGCCGGTTTCGGCGTGTTGACCTCGTCGCCGCCGCGCGCGCCGTGCTCGGCCGTCCAGAGCTGGCCGGTCTCGGGGTGGAGCGCCGCGCCCTGCACGTTGCGATGGCCGATCGACCAGACCTCCGGCTGCCAGCCCGAGACCTTGGGATTGTCGGCCGGCGCGCCGCCTTCGGGGCGGATGCGGATGACCTTGCCGATATGGTTGGCCGGATTCTGCGCCTGGTCCTTCTGGCTGTTACGGTCGCCGACCGTGACGAAAAGCGCCCCCGTCCGGTCGAAGACCAGCCGCGAGCCGAAATGCATGCTCGACTCGATCGTCGGCATCTGCCGGAAGATCACGGTCGCATCCTCCAGCGCGGCGCCGCGCTCGGTCAGCCGCCCGCGCGCGACGCTGGTGCCGTTGCCGCCCGAGCGCGGCTCGGCGAACGACAGATAGACCATCCGGTTCCGCGCGAAGTTCGGATCGAGCACGACGTCGAGCAGCCCGCCCTGCCCGCGCGCCATGACGTTCGGCACGCCCGTGATCGGCGGCGAGAGTTTCCCGTCCGCCTCGACCAGCCTGAGCCGGCCCGGCCGCTCCGTCACCAGCATGCGCCCGTCCGGCAGGAAGGCGAGGCCCCACGGGTTCTGCAACCCGCTCGCCACGGTCTCCACCCGCAAGGGGCCGGCGCTCGACGGAAAGCTCTGCTGGGCGACGGCGGGAGCCGCGGCCGCAAGCAGGGCGGCGGCGATCAGGGCTCGGGCGGGCAAGGGTCGGAAAGGTCCGCGCATCTCGGCTCCTCGGGTTTCAACCTTGGAAACTGAGATAGGCCGCGAGCCGCCAGGTGCAACCTGCGATCGACGCCGCGGCGTCACTCCGGCTTCACGCCCGAATCCTTGATGATCTTCTCCCAGATCGCGATCTCGGCGACGTGATAGGGCTTGAAGGCGGCGGGATCGCGCACCTTCAGCGTGAAGCCCAGCTTCAGGATCTGCTCGGTCACGGTCGGCTTGGCGATCGAGGCCATCACCGCCTTGGACAGCCGGTCGAGGACAGGAGCCGGCGTCGCGACCGGCGCGAAGAACGCGGCCCAGCTGTCTGCGTCGGCATCGCTCACGCCCTGCTCGCGCAAGGTCGGGATGTCCTTGGCGCGCGGGTTGCGCTCGGGGCTGGCGAGCGCGATGGCGCGCAGATTGCCGGCGATGATCTGCTCCAGCACCGAGGGCAGCGTCGAATTGGCGATGTCGATGCGCCCGCCGATGATCTCCTGCACCAGCGGCGCCGCTCCCCGGAAGGGCACATGCGTCATCTTGATGCCGGTGCGCGCCATGAACAGCTCCATGGCGAGATGCGAGCCGGAGCCGATGCCGGTCGAGCCGTAGTTGAGCTTGCCGGGATCGGCCTTCGCCAGCGCGATCAGCTCCTTGATGTCCTTGGCCGGCAGATCCTTGCGCACGACGAAGGCATGCTCGAACGCGCCGACGCCGCAGAGCGGCGCGAAGTCCTTGACCGCATCGTAGCCCGGCTCCTTCAGCAGGAACATGTTGTTCCCATGGGTCTGGTTGTTGCCGAAGACGATGGTGTGGCCGTCCGGATCGGCCTTGGCGACGGCGCGCGTGCCGACCGCGCCGGACGCGCCGGCCCGGTTGTCGACGACGACGCTCTGGCCGATCGAGCCCGTCAGATCCTGCGCCACGAAACGCGCGATCGCGTCGGTCGGCCCGCCCGCCGGATAGGGCACGACCAGCGTGATCGCCTTCGACGGAAAGCTCTGCGCGCGCAGCACGGACGGCGCGACAACGGCGCCGGCCAACAGGCCAAGCGCGGAACGGCGGCTATACGACATGAAAATCCTCCCGGAAGCCCCTTCTTGGAGAAGGGCTTGATCGCGCGAGAGGATTACGGACAAAGCGGCATTGCGTCCAGAGCCGGGTGCATCCGTCGTGCGGTGCGGTAGGCTGTACTCCAAGACAATCGCTTCCATCATCCTGAGGAGCGACGAAGTCGCGTCTCGAAGGACGCTCCAGTCAGCGCCTTCTGGAGCGTCCTTCGAGACGCCGCTGGCGCGGCTTCTCAGGATGAGGGCTGAGAAACCGGGCGAGAGAAGCACCCATGGCGATCCGCATCGAACGCGACGGCAAGGTCGCGACCGTGATCCACAGCCGCATCGAGGCGCGCAACGCCATGGACCCCGACAGCGCGGTCGCCCTGAACGAGGCCTTCATGCGGCTCGACGCCGATCCGGAGACGGCCGCGATCGTGTTCTGGGGCGAGGGCGGGGCCTTCTGCGCCGGCTGGGACCTGAAATACGCCCAGGCCTTCACCGATCCGGCGCGTTTCGAGGACGAGATCGTCGAGGGCCTCGCCTTTCCACCGGGCGACGCGCCGGCGCCGCGCGGGCCCATGGGCCCGTCCCGGCTGGAGATGGGCAAGCCGCTGATCGCCGCCGTCGAGGGTCCGGCGGTGGCGGGCGGCATGGAGCTCGCGCTCTGGTGCGACGTCCGTGTGATGGCCGAGGACGCCTATTTCGGCGTCTATTGCCGGCGCTGGGGCATTCCGCTGATCGATGGCGGCACGGTGCGCCTGCCCCGCCTCGTCGGCCAGGGCCGCGCGCTCGAGATCATCATGACCGGCCGCAAGGTGCCGGCCGACGAGGCGCTGCGCATCGGGCTGTGCGAGACGGTCGTGCCGCGCGGGCAGGCGCGGGCGGCGGCCGAAGCGATGGCGCAGGAGATCGCCCGCTTTCCGCGGGGCGCGATGCTGGCCGACCGCAAGAGTGCGATCGAAGGTCACGGCCTCACAGTCCGCGAGGCGCTGGCGCGCGAATGGCACGGCGGCGTCAGGACGATCGCGACCGAAGGCGCGGCCGGCGCGGGACGGTTTGCGGCCGGCAAGGGTCGCGGCGGGGATTTTTCGAGTATTTGAAGAGCTTGCACACCCTCCCGTCATTGCAAGCGCAGCGAAGCGATCCTGGAGGGCTTAGCGCGAGACGCTGGATTGCTTCGCCGCGCTCGCAATGACGATTCAACCCAACCCCGCCCGCTTCAGCCGCTGGATCGCCACATCGAGCGCCTGCAGGAACGCCGAGCGGTCGCGCGCCGAGAACGGTTTCGGCCCGGCGCCGGCGACGCCCATGGCGCGCAGATCCTCCATCATGTCGCGGGTCGCCAGCGCCATCCCGATCGAGGCCTCGGTGAACGGCTTGCCGGTCGGTCCGATCACGTCCGCGCCGGCCTTGATGCAGCGATCGGCGAGCGGGATGTCGGCGGTGACCACGATCGCGCCCCGCGCCGCCCGCCGCGCGATCCAGTCGTCGGCCGCGTCGAACCCGTCCGGGACGACGACGCGCTCGATCCAGGGCTCGCGCGGCGCCGCCATGAAGCTGTTGGCGACGACGAAGACATGCAGGCGGTGCCGCTCCGCGACCTTGTAGATCTCGGGCTTTACCGGGCAGGCGTCGGCGTCGACATAGATCGCGATCGGGGCGCTGGTCATGGCCCGAGCCCATCGCAGGGAGCGCAAAGCGGCGCAAGCCGTCTTTATGCCCGCCTTATGCCGGCAGGCATCTTCCACAATGGCGAGCTTAGCGGGGCCGGAGCTACATCGCCGTCATCGATGGAGGTGGATGATGAACATGACGACGCAGTTCGCCCACACCACCCAGGGCCGCCGCGCCAAGGCGGTCTATGCCTCGCAGCGCAAATGCGGCCCGGTCGCGAGCGTGATCGCGGCCCAGCTCGGCCTGCTCGCCGTCATGACGCTGGCCGTCGCATGCGTCGTCGGCCTGCGCGCCTGGCTTTCGATCTGAGGCGGCCATGGGCCAATCGACATCGTTCCAGCCCGTGATCGAGAGCACGGGTCATCTCTTCCTCGTCGGCCAGTCCAAGGGCGGCTTCTGGGTCGCCCGAGACCTCGAAGGCAGTTCGGAAGGCATCTTTCGCGATAGGAAGGAGGCGATCCGCTTCGCCCTGTTCGAGGGCGGCCACCCCAACGCCGTGATGCTCTCGCCCAACGCCGTCGAGCCGAGCTTCGGCATGGGCATCCACTGACCAAGGACAGCGATGCGGGCAAGCAGGCGCGCCGCCTCGAGCGCGACCTCGCCGAGATCGCGCAGCGCGCCGCAGCCGGGCTGATCGGGCAACTGCTCGGCGTCGGCGTCCATGATCCCGCCGACATCGCCCGCCGGCTCAACCGGCGCGGCTTCCCGCTCTATGGCCGCCGCCGCTGGACCACTGCCGCCGTTCGCGCGGTGCTTAGGCGTCTCGCGCATCGCGACGAAGCGGCTTGACGATAAGCCTCGGCATGGAACAGCTCCAGGCAGGCGTCGTAATCAGGTTTCGGCCGTCGCCTTGTCGAGCATGGCGACCGTCTCGGCGAGGTCCTCCTTCACGACGAGGTGAAAATCCTTGCGGAAGGCGATGATCGTGTCGGGCGGCTCGCCCTTGAAGCTGTAGACGACTTGCCATCGCTCGGCGCGGTGAACTTCACGAGTTTCGACATGGCGCGCTTGATCCGTGAGTTTCGGGTCGGCACGCCCCGGCAAGGAGTGCCGCAACGCGATCCCGCACGACATTCGCCGGATTGACCGGCGCCATCAAGGAGTTTGGCTTGCGGCGCCGGCAAGGGCACCCTAAACCACGCCCGCGCCTGCGCCAGGCGCGCCCCGTCCGAGATCCGGAGAACCTTGCCATGGCCTTCCTTGCCGACGCCCTGAAGCGTGTGAAGCCGTCTGCGACCATCACCATCACGCAGAAGGCGCGCGACCTGAAAGCGCAGGGCAAGGACGTGATCTCGCTCTCCGTCGGCGAGCCGGATTTTGATACGCCGGACAACATCAAGCAGGCGGCCATCGCGGCGATCAACCGCGGCGAGACCAAGTATACGCCGGTCCCCGGCATCCCGCAGCTGCGCGAGGCGATCACCCGCAAGCTCAAGCGCGAGAACGAGCTCGACTACAAGCCGAGCCAGACGATCGTCTCGACCGGCGGGAAGCACGTCATCTACAACGCCCTGCTCGCCACGCTGAACCCGGGCGACGAGGTGATCTGCGTCGCGCCGTACTGGGTGAGCTATCCCGAGATGGTGGCGCTCTGCGGCGGCACGGCGACCTTCTGCGAGGCCAGGCTCGAGAACGACTTCAAGCTCCAGCCCGCCGATCTCGAAGCCGCGATCACGCCCAGGACCAAGTGGCTGATCCTGAACTCGCCCTCGAACCCGTCCGGCGCGGCCTATACCCATGCCGAGATGAAGGCGCTGACCGACGTGCTGATGCGCCACCCCCATGTCTGGGTGCTGACCGACGACATGTACGAGCATCTCGTCTATGGCGACTTCAAGTTCGTGACGCCTGCGCAGGTCGAGCCCGGCCTCTACGAGCGCACGCTGACCATGAACGGCGTCTCGAAGTCCTATGCCATGACCGGGTGGCGCATAGGCTACGCGGCGGGCCCGCAGCACCTGATCAACGCGATGGACCTGGTCCAGGGCCAGCAGACCTCGGGCACATCGGCGATCTCGCAATGGGCCGCCGTCGAGGCGCTCGACGGCACGCAGGAGCACATCCCGGTGTTCCGCAAGGCGTTCGAGCGCCGGCGCGACCTCGTCGTCTCGATGCTGAACCAGACGCGCGGCCTGAAATGCCCGACGCCGGAAGGCGCCTTCTACGTCTACCCCGACTGCTCGGGGCTGATCGGCAAGAAACTGCCGAACGGCAAGACGATCGAGACCGACGAGGACCTCGTCATGGGCCTGCTGGAAACGGAAGCCGTCGCCGCCGTGCACGGCTCCTCCTTCGGGCTCGGCCCCAACTTCCGCATCTCCTACGCGACCTCGGACGAGAAGCTGGAAGAGGCCTGCCGGCGCATCCAGCGCTTCTGCGCCGAGCTGCGCTGAGGCTCTGCGCCACGCAGGGCTGACGCCCGTGACGCTCGAGACCGCGACGACGCGCCGCGCCCTGCTGGGCGCGGCGTTGTCGCTTCAAGGGCTGGCGGCCGCATTGGCGCAGGCTCCATCGCCCGCCTTGTCGACGCGTGAAGCCCATGACGCGGCGAAAGCCGGCCGCATCCTCCTCGTTGACATCCGCACGCCCGCCGAATGGGCCGACACCGGCGTGCCCCGGGGCGCGATCCGGCTCGACGCCGAGAGCGCCGGTTTCGAGGTCAGGCTGGCAGGCTTGCGGCTCGACAATCCCGGCAAGCGCATCGCCCTGATCGACCGCACCGGCGGGCTGGCGGCGTCGGTGCTGCAGAAGCTCGCCGCGCGCGGCTGGCGGGATCTTGTCGTGGTGCGCGGCGGAATCCTCGGGGATGGTGGCTGGCTAACGGAGAAGCTGCCGGTGAATGGCTATCCCTGAGCCTTGCCGAGCAGATCCGGCCGCCGCTCCCGCGTGATCCTCTCCGCCTCCTGCCGCCGCCACTTCGCGATCCGGGCGTGGTCGCCCGACAGTAGCGTCTCGGGCAGGCTCCGTCCTTCCCATTCGCGCGGACGCGTATAGTGCGGGTATTCGAGCAGCCCGTTCTCGAAGCTCT
This sequence comes from Allobosea sp. GW821-FHT12C12, assembly GCF_058807355.1. Taxonomy (NCBI): domain Bacteria; kingdom Pseudomonadati; phylum Pseudomonadota; class Alphaproteobacteria; order Hyphomicrobiales; family Alloboseaceae; genus Allobosea; species Allobosea sp. GW821-FHT12C12. Next base: position 1,811 of record NZ_JBXAQP010000007.1, on the reverse strand, counting down.
CGTCCTGCCCGGACGCCTCCTTGCCCATCACGCCGGGGATCAGGCGCACGCAGGCGTCGAGCAGGACCAGCGCCGCCATCTCGCCGCCGGACAGGATGTAGTCGCCGACCGAAACCTCGGTCAGCCCGCGCCCCTCGATCACGCGCTCGTCCACGCCCTCGAAGCGGCCGCAGACGATCACCGCCCCCTCGTCCGCCACGAGCTCGCGCACGAGACTCTGGTCGAGCCTGCGTCCGCGCGGCGACATCAGCAGGCGCGGCCTTCTGTCCTCGGGCGAAACGGCCGCGTCGATCGCCGCCGCGAGCACGTCGCAGCGCAGCACCATGCCGGCCCCGCCGCCGGCCGGGTTGTCGTCGACGGTGCGGTGCCGGCCGATGCCGTGATCGCGGATCTGGTGCGCGTCGAGCGACCACAGTCCCTTGCGCAGCCCCTCGCCGGCCAGCGAGACGCCGAGCGGGCCGGGAAACATCTCGGGGTAGAGGGTCAGGATCGAGGCGCGAAAGCTCATGCGCCAGAGAAACGCAAGGCGGCGAGACCGTCCAGCGCCGTGAAATCCTTGCCCGACGCGATGACGTTGTCGAAGGCGGCGAACGCCTCCGCCTCCAGCATGGTGAGCAGCGCGATGGCGCGCATGCCGGCGCGGCGCGCCGCCTCCACGCCGAGCGGCGCATCCTCGAAGACGATGCAGTTCCCGGGCGCCACGCCCATGCGCTCGGCCGCGCCGAGGAACAGGTCCGGGAACGGTTTGCCGCGAAAGCCCTGGCTCGGCGCGATGATGGTGGCGAAGCGTTCGCGGATGCCCAGCGTGTCCAGCACCACGTCGATATTGGCCGGCGGCGCGGCGGAGGCCACGGCCATCGGCAGACCGGCGGCCTCGGCCCTGTCCATCAGCGCGAGCAGCCCCGGCAGCGCCGCGACATGCGGCCTGTAGGTGGCGCGGTAGAGCTCTTCCTTGCCCTCGGAGAGCCTGCCGATCTCGTCGGCGTCGGCATCGGGATAATAGGCCCCGAGAATTTCGCTGTTGGCCTTGCCGGCCGTCGCGGCGAAGAAGCCTTCGCGCGTGAAGGGCAGGCCGTTGTCGCGATGCCAGATCTCCCAGGCATCGTCGTGGAAGCGCATATTGTCGACAATGGTGCCGTCCATGTCGAAGATCAGCGCCCCGACGGGCATCTCATTTGGCATCGTCGCTCTCGAACAGGCCCTCGGGCGGAACGGCCTCGACGCGGCGGCTGGCGATGTCGATCACCGGCACGAAGGCCTTGGTGAAGGGCAAAAGCACCGAGCGCCCGTCGGGCGTCTCGACGTCGAGCAGGTCGCCGGCGCCGAAATTGGCGATCGCCGTGATGGTCCCGAGCGCGACGCCGTCGGGACCGGCTACCGCGCAGCCGACGAGATCGGCCTGCAGGAACTCGTCCTCGTCGTCGGGCCGCGGCAGTTTTTCGCGCGCCACGAACAGCTTGACGCCGGTCAGCGTCTCGGCCGCCTCGCGGCTGGTCACGCCCTTCAGCCGCGCGATCACGACCTCCTTGGCGGGACGCGCCTCGGCGATCTCGAAACGGCGGCCCCTCTCGTCGCTGAGCGGGCCGTAATCGGCGATCGCCATCGGATCGCCGGTAAAGGCCTTGATCCGGACCTCGCCCTTGATGCCGTGGGCTGCGCCGATCGTGCCGAGCAGGACGAGGTTTTCGGCGGTCATGGAATGCACACGCAAGCGCCGCCCTGTCCCCTTCCCCCCGCTTGCGGTGGGGAAGGGCTAGGGATGGGGGGGCGTGCAGAAAGGGACGAGAAGGATCGTCTTGGCGACTCTCCCC